>JARKPC010000248.1 GCA_029975435.1 Propionivibrio sp.
CGCCGCCGGATCGGATTTCTCCGCGGCGCTCGGCGCGATGATCGCCGCGGCGGAACAGGGCTGGCAGTCGACCCAGGCCCTGCAGGCGCGCATCGGCCGCGCCGCCCGCCTCGGCGAACGCTCCACCGGCGTCCTCGACGCCGGGGCCACGTCGTGCTTCCTGTTGCTCAAGACGATGGGTACGTCGATTCAGAATCGCCTTCGTTGAGGCGCATATGACGGCTAACGGCTAACCAATTTTCCGTATTCAAGCCTTTGACAGATGGACGGATGGAGTGATTTTGAATCTCACGCTGGAAAGTTTGGCCATGCAACAACTACCGAAGTTATCAGGAGAACCATGAAATGAACGAAACGAAAATCAGGGAGCTGCAAGGGATTGCCAATCAACTCCGGTGCAACGTGCTGGAAATGATCGGCGTCGGCAAAGCCGGTCACTGGGGCGGGTCGAGTTCGCTGGCCGAAACCATGGCCGTCCTCTATTTCCATACCATGCGCGTCGATCGGCACAATCCGAAGAATCCCGAGCGCGACCGTCTGCTGTTGTCGAAAGGCCACGCGGCGTTGATCCAATACGCCGCACTGTGCGAACTCGGTTATTTCTCGCGCGAAGAGCTCACCAAGGTCAAGAGTCTGAACGGGCTGTTGCAAGGGCACCCGGACCTGACCATCCCCGGTATCGAGGCCGTCACCGGATCGCTCGGCCAAGGGTTGTCACTCGGTGTCGGGATGTCCCTGGCCCTGCGCCTGGACAAGAATCCGGCCCGCGTTTTCGTGATCATGGGCGACGGCGAGCAGTCCGAGGGCCAGCTTTGGGAAGCGGCGATGGCTGCCGCCAACTTCAAGCTGGACAATCTGACGGCGTTCATCGACTGGAACAAGATTCAGGCCACCGGACGCACCGACGATATCTTCAGTATCCCCGCTCTCGACAAGAAATGGTCGGCCTTCGGCTGGGAGGTTCTGACCGTCGATGGCCACAACGTCGCCAGCATTGCCGACGGAATCGAGAAAGCGAAAGCGGTCAAGGGCAAGCCGGCGCTGATCGTTCTCGACACCATCAAGGGGAAAGGCGTGTCGTTCGCGGAAAACACCGCCACATACCACAACGGCATGTTTGATGAAGCAAAGTTTGCGCAAGCCGCGAAAGAACTGGCCGCGCTGAAGGAGGCAATCTGATCATGGAAAAGAAGAGTCTGCGCATGGCCTACGGCGAAGCGCTCGTCGAAGAAGGCAAGAACAACCCGAATATCGTCGTCCTCGAGGCTGACCTGGGAAAATCCACCATGTCCTGCCTGTTCAAGGAGGCTTACCCGGAGCGCTATTTCGAGATGGGTATCGCCGAGCAAAGCATGGCAACCACTGCCGCGGGACTCGCGCTCGCCGGCAAGATCCCGTTCTATAGCACCTTCGCCGTATTCGCCGTAGGTCGCGCCTACGACCAGATTCGTTGCGGCATCGCCATTCCCGAAGCCAACGTCAGGATCTGCGGTTCGAGTTGCGGCCTGTCCGACTTCGGCGACGGCAAGACACACCAGTCGATCGAAGACGCCAACATCATGTGCACGATCCCCAACATGACCGTGCTCAACCCGTGCGACGCCGTTGAAACGCGCAAGATGGTCAAGGCCATGCTGACCCACAAGGGCCCCGTCTATATCCGCGTCAACCGCAACGACCTGCCGGTCTACACCCCCCTGGATACGGATTACCAGATCGGCAAGATGTATCGCATCCGCGAAGGCCGCGACGTGGTGATCTTCGCCACCGGGGCCATGGTCTGGAAGTCGATGCTCGCCGCCGACATCCTGCAGACCAGCGGGATTTCCGCCGAGGTGATCAACGTCAGCTCGCTGAAGCCGCTGAAGAAAGAGGAAATCCTCAAGTACGTGGCCGGCAAGAAGGCCATCGTCACCGCCGATGAAGCGACCCGCATTGGCGGCCTCGGCGCGGCCATCGCCAGCCTGATCATCGGCGAGGTCAACCTGCCCTTCGCCCAGATCGCCATTGATGACCAGTTCGGCACCTCGGCATACACCTACGATGAGTTGCTGGAACGCTATGGCCTGACGGAATTCGATATCGCCAACGCGGCCCGCAAGACACTCGGCAGATAGGAGACCAAGATGAAAATCGGATTTATCGGCCTGGGCATCATGGGCCGCCCCATGGCCAAGAACCTGATCAAGGCCGGGTACTCGCTGGTGGTCTACGACAAATTCGCCTCGAGCAGCGACCTCGTCGCCCTCGGCGCCGACGCGGCTGCCTCGAACAAGGAGGTCGCGGCGCAAAGCGACGTCATCATCACCATGCTGCCCAATTCTCCGCACGTGCGCGAAGCGGTACTCGGCGACAACGGGGTACTGGACGGCGCAAAACCCGAAACGATCCTGGTGGACATGAGTTCGATCGCCCCGGCCGCTTCGCAGGAGATCTGCGCCGCCGCCAAGGCAAAGGGTGTGATCATGCTCGACGCCCCGGTCTCCGGCGGCGAACCGAAGGCCATCGACGGCACGCTGGCGATCATGCTCGGCGGCGATGAGACGGCGTTTGCCACGGTCAAGCCGATCCTCGAAAAGATGGGCTCGTCGGTGGTGCGTGTCGGCGACATCGGCGCAGGCAATGTCACCAAACTGGCCAACCAGATCATCGTCGCGCTGAACATCGCCGCCGTCTCCGAGGCTTTCGTCCTGGCCACGAAGGCCGGCGTCAACCCGGAAGCGGTCTTCAACGCCATCAAGGGCGGCCTCGCCGGATCAACGGTAATGAACGCCAAGGTGCCGATGATCCTCGACGGCAATTTCAAGCCCGGCTTCCGCATCGAACTGCATATCAAGGATCTGCAAAACGCCCTCGATACGGCACACGACCTGCACGTTGCGGTGCCGCTGACGGCGGGAGTCATGGAAATCATGCAATCGCTGAAAGCCGATGACATGGGAGCCTGCGACCACAGCGCCCTCGTCCGGCACTACGAGAAGCTTGCCGGGGTCGAGGTGCGCAAGTAGGTATCAGGTATCGGACATCCCGATAGAAGCCCTGCCAGTCGGGGCTTCTTTGCGCGCCGTGGTAAAAAAATGACAATCAAGAGGTGACAATGAAGCTCGAGAACAAGGTGGCAATCATTACCGGAGCCGCTCAAGGGCTTGGTGCCGCGATAGCTCAGCGTTTTGCACAAGATGGCGCGACGGTGCTGGTTTGCGACATGAACGTAGAGCCCGGAACCGCCACGGCGGCCGGGATCGTCGATGCTGGCGGGAAGGCGTGTTTCAGGAAACTGGACGTCACTCGCGAGGCCGACTGGATCAGCTTGATGGAGTCAGTCAGGAACGAGTTCGGCAGGCTGGACATTCTCGTGAACAACGCGGCCATCAACATTCGCGAGACGATCGAGGTGATGCAGGAAAAGAACCTCGATGCCATGCTCGCCGTCAACGTCAAAGGTCCGTTTTTGGGCATCAAGCATGCCATTCCGCTCATGCGCGCATCGGGTGGCGGCTCGATCATCAACATGTCCTCGATTTGCGGCCTGGTCGGACACAAGTTCACCCCGGAGGCCTATACCGTCACCAAGGGGGCATTGACCTTGATGACCAAGACGATCGGGGTCAGGTATGCCAAGGACAACATCCGCTGCAATTCGATCCATCCGAGCACGGTCAATACTCCGTTGGTGCAGGAGCTTTTCAAGGATCCGGAAAGAAAGAAGGAACGTCTGGGCGAGGTACCGCTCGGACGACTGGCAACGGTTCAGGACGTCGCCAATTCCGCCGCGTTTCTCGCGTCGGACGAAGCCGCCTTCCTCAATGGGGTTGCCTTGCCCGTTGATGGCGGTCTGGTCGCCTATTGAGCCAGGTCTCCGCAAGCAGCGCGGCGCGGGGCGCACAAGACAAAACGCCCCCGCCGTTTTCCGGCGAGGGCGTTGCGCAGGCAAGCCTGCAAAGCGTTACAGGAACGACGGGAACGGCAGGTCCGTATCCTTGGTGAATACGTCCTCGAAACCGCGGTAGAAGTGGAATTCCATGTCGTCCTTGTTGTCCGGGAAGACGAACTTGCCGCCGACCTGCCAGATGTAGGGCTTGAACTGGTACTTCAGGCGGTCCTTCTTCATGTTCCACAGCATGGTGATTTCCATCGGGTCAGCCATGAAGTTCGACCAGATGTCGTGGTGGAAGGGAATCATCACCTTGGTGTTCAGCGCCTCAGCCATGCGCAGGATGTCCGACGAAGTCATCTTGTCGGTGATGCCGCGCGGGTTTTCGCCGTAGGAGCCGAGCGCGACGTCGATCTTGTATTCATTGCCGTGCTTGGCGTAGCCGTTGGAGTAGTGCGAGTCGCCGCTGTGGTACAGGTTGCCGCCCGGCGTCTTGACTAGATAATTGACTGCCACCTCGTCCATGTCCACCGGCATCTTGCCCTTCGCGGTTTCTTCCTTGGGCAGGGTGATGGCCATGGTGCGGTCGAAGGATTCGAGGGCGACGAGTTCGATGTCGCCGATCTTGATCACGTCTCCCGGCTTGACCTGGATGATGCGCTCGGCCGGCACGCCCCACTTCTTCCACAGGTCGGCGCAGGACTTCGGGCCGATGAACGGCACCTTCGGGTCGCAGTTCTTGAGCACGGCGGCGGCGACGTTGATGTCGATGTGGTCGTTATGCGTATGCGTCGAGATGACGGCGTCGATCTGCTTGATGGCGAACGGGTCGAGAACGAAGGGCGAGACACGCAGGTTGGGCTGCAGCGCGACGCAACCGCTCATGCGCGCCATCTGGTGATGCGGATCCATCAGCGGATTCTTCATCGAACGCTTGCCGGTGCCGCACCAGAAGTCGATGCAGATGTTGGTGTTGCCTTCGGTTTTCACCCAGATGCCGGTACAGGCCAGCCACCACATGGCGAAGGTGCCGGGCTTGACCACTTCGCGCTCGATTTCCTCGTGGAGCCAGGTGCCCCATTGCGGGAAGGTGCTCAGTACCCACGATTCCTTGGTGATTTCGTCAACCTTTGCCATGCCGTTCTCCAGTCCGTTATCCAGTTGATTTGGTCAATTAGCTACCGTCCGGCACCGTTACCCTTTGCCGGACGCAGACTAATTGATAACACAAAGTCGATTTTAGTGAATTAAATGATCGTTGGCAATATCAAAATGATCGTTTTAAGGCTCACGACTTGGTCACGAAATACAGCGCCGCCTCGGCCTTTTCCCGGTTGGCTGAAACGAGGATGTCACGATCCTTCTCGTGCAGGACGTACGCGTTGCTCGGCCCGACACCTTCCTCAATCAGCACGGCCTCCAGTTCAAGCGGCGCCTTCTGTTTCACCCGAACATAAAACAACTGCTGCTTGCCGCGCCGGCAACCGCCGACGAACACCGGTTCTCCGGCCAGAGTGGTGCCCACCACCACGTGGTAGAACTCGGTGGTCTCGGGATGCTCGAACACCTTCTTGAAAACACCGTCGATCTTCTTGTAGACGCGGAAGTATTCGCCGTGGAACGGCTCGATCGTGGCGAACTCGAGTTCGCCGTCGCCATCGATATCGATGGCTGAAATGTCGCTGATCGGCCAGTCCATGAATTGGCGGACCGTCCACGCGGCGCCCGGCGCCTGCGGCGGGGCAACCTCGAATGCGCCTTCCTCGCAGGTGACCAGCCCGACCATCGTGCCGTTCTGCACCAAGCGGCTGTAGCCGTGGTTCTTGGTCAGGCCGTCCTTGAGCACGCTGACCGACAACGGCCCGACGCCGGTATATTCACCGACCCAGATCTTGCCCGGATTCGACCAGTCGTCCTTGGTGGCTTTGGTGGTCGCCAGCGTGCAGCCGATGAAGTAGTGGCGATCGCCGACCGTCAGCAGGTCGAAGCGGTGGATATACGGCAAGTGCAGGATATCGGTGACTTCATAGTTGCCGCTTGCCAGCGGACGCACATGCACGACCTTGGCCTCTTCCCAGTCGAACATGCGGAAGAATTTCTGCACGGCCAGGAACTCTCCGTTGGTTCCGGGGATCGGCACGATCGACATGGTACCGCCCGGACCTTCCCAAACGGTATGGCTTTGCGTGTAGTCGGGAGCGTTCCAGGCCAGGCACGCGCCTTCGCCTTCGGTTGCCAGCATGATGCGGGTCTGCCCGTCGACTTCGATGCTGTTGCAGGAGTAGCAACGGTTCAGCGTTGCCAGGAAACGTTTGTCGATCTTCATCGGATAGCCTCCAGAAATTTCGAAACAAATTATTGGCCAACTTTCTTTCCGATTTTATATCATAATGTCCACATACAAAAGCCAATATCGATCAAAACGATCGCATTGGCCGAAAAACGCCGCGACCGACTACACTCAACTGATAATAGTCGCTTCGCAGTTGAATCACTCATCAGAAAGAGGGAACGGATGAAAGGGGTGATCACCGTCGATATCGGCACGACGAGCATGCGTGCCGTGCTATACGACGCCGACAGTCACATGGTCCACATGGATCAACAGGAGAACATTCCCGAGTATTTCAACGACGGACGGGTGGAACAGGATGCGTCCGCGTGGAAGAACATCCTTCCGGAAGTTCTCAGGAACTGCGCCGCGGCAGCCCGGGCCCGGGGACTCGAACCGGCATGCATCGCCGTAACGGCGCAGCGCTCCTCGGTCATTCCGCTCGACCGCAACGGCACGCCCCTGCACCCGGCGATCATGTGGCAGGACCGTCGCACGGCCTCGCTGGCGCAAGCCATGGATGACCACAATCCACTGGTCTACGGCAAGACGGGGCTGAAGATCTCCCCGGTTTTCTCGGCCATCAAGATGACCTGGTTGCGCAGGCATCGCCCGGACATCTGGAGCAAGACGCACAAGCTGATCGGCATCCAGGACTGGGCGCTCTACCTGCTGACGGGGCGGCTGGTCACCGATCACACGTTCGGCAGCCGGACCAACCTTTTCGACCTCGAACGCAAATGCTGGGACGACGAATTGCTGCGGCTGTTCGAGGTTCCCGCGGACATGCTATGCGAACTCGTCCCTCCGGGATCCATCGTCGGCGGACTGCTCCCGGCGTTTGCGGCCGAGACGGGACTGCCGGCCGGCTTGCCCGTCGTCACCGCGGGCGGTGACCAGCAATGCGCAGCGCTGGGCCTGGGGCTTTTCTCCGGCGAGCGCGCGGTCACCAACACCGGTACGGGGTCCTACCTCATCGGCCACTGCGACAAGCCGGCGCTCGATGGCAAGATGCGAACCGCGTGCAACATCTCGGCGGTACCGGGCGCCTACATCGTGGAGGCGGCCGTCCTGACCTCGGGAACCATCTATCGGTGGTTCGCCGAGCTGAGTTACGGCAACGGCGCCCCCGCCGCCGAGGCGTTCGCGCGACTGAACGCTGAAGCCGCGACGGCGCCGGCCGGATCGAACGACCTGATCCTGCTGCCGCATTTCAAGGGATGCGGCGCGCCTTATTGGGACACCGAAGCCAAGGGCGTTTTCTACAACCTGACCCTCGGCACGACGCGTGGCGAAATGGCGCGCGCCATCCTGGAAGGCATCGCCGTGGAGATGAAAGAGAGCCTGGATCTGGTGGAAGACCTGTGCGGGCGGGTCGGGTCAGTCAGCGTATCGGGCGGGCTGACCCGCTCGGATCTTTTCAACCAGATCCAGAGCGACGTCTTCGAACGGCCGGTCGTCCGCTTCAAGAACAGCGAGGCCACGTCCCTCGGCGCCTGGATCGCCGGCTCGGTGGCCTGCGCAATCGATGCCGGCTACGCGCAGGCTTTCCAGCGAGCCATTGACCAGGGATCTTCGGTATCATACGAACCCGACCCCGCGAATCTGCCGGTGTACGAACGCCAATGCCGCCGCGCACGCGAACTTTACAAGGCGTTGGCCACGCGTGATTTCCGGGAACACATCAAATGAACATTCAACCAGCCGCCCGCTCGGACGATCAACCGACCATGAAGATCAGCAACTATCGGCACAAGAAGATTCTGGAAATGCTCTACCAGCGCCAGTCCATCTCCGCTGACGAACTGGCGACCGAATTCGGCGTATCGAAAATCACCATTCGCCGCGATCTGGACACCCTGGCCGGAGAAAACCTGCTGGAGCGCACACGCGGAGGCGCCGTGCTGGCCTCCGGGCTGCGCCTGGAAGAGCTGTTCGATCAGAAGGATCATGTCTCGAAGCGGGAAAAAAGCCTGATCGGCCGCTACGCGGCCTCGCTCGTTTCCGAGAACGAAACGGTGTTCGTCAATGCCGGCTCGACCACCCTGGAGGTCATCCGCCACCTGCGCGGCAAGAAGGTCCGGATCGTGACCAACAACGCTGCCTGTCTGGGCCTGGATCTCGATCCGGAACAGGAATTGATCCTGCTCGGAGGCGATTATCGCAGCGCCTCGAAGTCCCTCGTCGGCGATTTGACCATCGCCGGGTTGCACAGCATCTTTTCCAGCGTCACCTTCCTGGGCATCAACGGCGTGAGCATCAAGAAAGGTTGCACCTCCGCCGTGCACCAGGAAACCGCCGTGAACAAGGCGATGATCGAGAATTCCAGCGGCAAGGTCATCATCGTGGCCGATCACACCAAGATGAATTGCGTCTCGAGTTTCCTGACCTGCCCGCTGAACCGGATCGATATGGTCGTCACCGACTGGATGGCCCCGGCAGCGTTCTGCGAAGAGATCGAGGAAGCCGGATTGTGCGTGGTGCGCGTTCCTGACGAGGACTGAGCCAAAGCATCTCCCTCGCGCAAACGCGCCCCCCCTGCGCAACGCTCAAAATGAGCGAATTGCGCCATGCCATATCTTCTATTTGAAAATCGCCACCGCGGGAACTATAGTGAATAGTGCCGCGGCGACAAGGCAACACGTTGTTTTTAATAGCCTTTCAGCAGATACCTTGACCCCCGGCCGGAAGGACTTTTCGAGCATCGGCAGCGCTTTGGACAAACCGCCGATCGCCGACTGACAGCCAGGGGGTTGCGCAATGATCGCAGGCGTCGAGCTCATCAACGTCACCAAGCGCTTCGGCGAGAACACGATTGTCGACAGCATCAGCCTGAGCGCCGCGGCCGGCGAATTCATCGTGCTGGTTGGCGCGTCCGGATGTGGCAAGTCCACGATCCTCCGCATGATCGCCGGCCTCGAATCGGTCACCAAGGGGCAGATCATGATCAAGGGGCGCGACGTCACGCAGGTGCGGCCCGATGAGCGTGATATCGCCATGGTGTTTCAGAACTACGCCCTTTATCCGCACATGTCCGTTGCGGAAAACATGAGTTTCGCGCTGACGCTGACCCGCACGCCGAAGGACGAGATCAAGCGACGCGTCGGCGAAGCGGCGCGCATACTCGGCATCGAACAGTTGCTCGAGCGCAAACCCAAGGCACGGTCGGGCGGCCAGCGGCAGCGCGTGGCCATGGGGCGGGCCATCGTGCGCGAACCGTCGGTCTTCCTGTTCGACGAGCCCTTGTCCAACCTGGACGCCAAGTTGCGCGCCCAGATGCGGGTGGAACTGGCGCTGCTGCACAAGCGTCTGGGCAAGACCACCGTTTACGTCACCCACGACCAGGTCGAGGCGATGACGCTGGCCGACCGCATCGTCATCCTGGACCGCGGCGCGATCCAGCAGATTGGCTCGCCGGCCGAGGTCTTCAACCGTCCGCGCAACGTATTCGTCGCCGGTTTCATCGGCTCCCCGGTGATGAACATGCTCAAGGGCTACCTCGTAGCGGAAGACAGCGTCGAATTGCCCGACACCGGCGCCAGGATCAAGCTGTCGTTGCCGGTTCGCGGCGCGACCGGCAAACCGGTGGTGCTGGGCATTCGCCCGCAGGGTCTGATCCTGAACGAGGGCCCGGATGCCGTCCTGCACATGCAGGTCAAGGTCGCAGAATACCTGGGAACCGAGACGGTACTGAACGGAACGCTTGCGAATTCCGACGAAGCGGTCACCTCATCGCTGAACGGCGAGCACGGCGGGCTCGCCGGCAAGCAAATCGGATTGTCGATAGACCCCGCCCATGTGCACGTTTTCGATGCCGGGACGGGGCTCAACCTGATCCATTGACTCACTGAATCACTGACGAACATCTTCCAAGGAGGCAAGCCATGAAGCGACGTGATCTGTTGAAG
Source organism: Propionivibrio sp. (assembly GCA_029975435.1). Classification (GTDB taxonomy): domain Bacteria; phylum Pseudomonadota; class Gammaproteobacteria; order Burkholderiales; family Rhodocyclaceae; genus Propionivibrio. The sequence goes on from JARKPC010000248.1 coordinate 10,115, forward strand.
GCCGGCGGCATCGCCGGGATTCTCGCGGCGGCGCAGTTCCCGCTGATCAGGGGCGTCTTCGCCCAGGACCGTTATGCCAAGTACCGCGGGCAGACCGTGGTAATGAACGTGCCGGCGCATCCGCACTACGACGCCATGGCCAAGATCCTGCCCGATTTCACTGCCGAGACCGGAATCAAGGTCGAGATCGACAAGATCGCCATCGGCCGCATGAAGGACAAGCAACTGCTCGAAATGGCCAAGCCCCAAGGTGATTACGACGCCGTCTGCTACATCGTCATGTGGAAAGGCGAGTACGTGAAGAAGAATCTGGTCGAGGAACTCGAACCGTACTTCAAGAATGCCGCGCTGGCCGACCCGAACTACGACATCAACGACATCGTCAAGGGCTACCTGGAGAACCTCGGCCTGGTCGGCGGTAAGAAAGGCTACCTGCCCGGCCCCGGCGCCAAGCTTTATGGACTCCCCTACGGGGCTGAAACCTCCGTGCTGGCCTACCGCAAGGACCTGTTCGAGAAGCACGGTTTCAAGGCGCCGGCAACCTACGACGACCTGCAGAAGATCCTGGCCCCGCTCAAGGCCAAGTCGGGTATCGGGGCGCTGACGTCGCGCGGACAGGCCGGACACCAGTGCGTGCATGCCTGGCTGCTGCACCTCAATCCGCTCGGCGGCGAGGTGTTCGACGAAAACTGGAACCCGGCCTTCACCCGGAAGCCCGGCATCGATGCGCTCAAGCTGCTCAAGGAGATCTCCGACACCGGCCCCGCCGGCATCCCCGGCTACGGCCAGGGCGAGATGATCAACGCCTTCCTGCAGGGACAGGCGGCGATGTACCTCGACTCGATCCTGATCATGGGGCAGGTGAACGATCCGTCCAAGTCGAAGATCGTCGGCAACGTCGGCTACGCGCTGCACCCGAAGGGCGTGCGCTACGCCTCGCAGTCCGGCGGCCTGGGCCTCGCCATCCCGAAAAATGCCAAGAACAAGGACGCGGCATTCCTGCTGCTGCAATGGCTGACCTCGAAGGCGGCCGACATCAAGGTGACCAAGGCCGGAGGCAATGCAACGCGCATGTCGACGCTGAACAATGCAGACATCCTCAAGCAGTTCCCCGACTTCGAGATCCTCAAGGAGCAGTTGAAGTATGTCGAACCCGACTGGCGGCCGATCATCGCCGAATGGGACGAGATCAACATCCAGGCGCTCGGCGTGGCGGTGTCCGAGGCGTTGACCGGAAAGAAGACGCCGGAGGAAGCGCTGAACGGCATCGTGCCCAAGGTCACCGACATCATGAAACGCGGCGGCTACCTGAAGGGCTGATCGCCTCACCCAACGCGCCCACCGCACGGCCATGACCACCGACTCCCGTTCCAACGCCCGCACGGCCTGGATCTTCATCCTGCCGGCGGTGCTCATCATGGCGGCGGCCTGCCTGTATCCGGTGGTCTCGGCCGTGCGCCTCGGCTTCTACGACTGGAGCATGGGTACGCCGTGGGCGCAGGCGAAATGGTCCGGCTGGACGTCGTTCGAGATTGTGTTCACCGACCCGGCGATGTGGCGCAGCCTGCTGACCACGCTCAAGTTCGCGGCGGTCAGCGTATCGGCGGAGATGTTCCTGGGCATCGCGCTGGCCCTGGCCCTGGAGGGCAACATTCGTGGCATGGCATTCTTCCGCACGCTGTTCATTCTGCCGATGATGGTGGCGCCGATCGCCGTGGGCCTGACGTGGCGCTACCTGTTCGACGCGCAGTTCGGCCTGATCAACGCGGTGCTCGCCGTGTTCGGCGTCGCCGCCAAAGGCTGGCTGGCCGACGAGACGCTGGCTTTCGCGGCAATCATCATTTCCGACATCTGGCAATGGACGCCGTTCGTCTTCATCATGGTCATCGCCGGGCTGGCCAACGTCGACACCAGCGTGCTCGAGGCCGCACGCATCGACGGCGCCCGCTGGTGGACGCTGACGACCCGCGTCAAGTTGCCGATGATCGCGCATGTGCTGGCGATCACGCTGGTGATGCGGCTGATCGACGCTTTCCGGGTGCTCGAAGTCATCTACCTGCTGACCTTCGGCGGCCCCGGCGACTCGACCGAGGTGCTGTCGCTGCACATCTACAAGACCGCGTTCATCGGCCAGAAGCTCGGCGCCGCCTCGGCCATCTCGGTGCTGCTGCTGGTCGTGGTGATGGTGCTCACGTGGCTGGCGCTGCGCATGTCCAACCCGCTTGCCGACAGCGAGAAGGACAAATGAACGACCAGCGCGCACTCCTCGCCGTCCGCTACGTCGCGCTGACGTTGCTGGCAATCCTGTGCGTCGGTCCGATCCTGGTGATGACGCTGACGTCGTTCAAGACGCAGGCGCAGACGTTCACCACCGGCCTGTCGTTTTTCTTCGCGCCGACGATGGAAAACTACCGCGACGTGATCTTCGACTCGAGCTTCGGACGCTATCTGGTCAATTCGCTGATCGTCGGCATCGTCGCCACGCTGATCACCCTGCTGCTCGGCTGCATGGCCGCCTACGGCCTCGCCCGTTTTTCCTTCGCCGGGCGCAAGACCATTGCCTACACGACGCTGATGCTGCGCACTGTGCCGCTGGCGGTCATCGCCGTGCCGGTGTTCATGATCTGGAGCGACTGGCGGCTGACCAATTCGCTGCTCGGGCTGATCCTGCTCTACGTCGCCGTGAACCTGCCGTTCACCATCTGGCTGTTGTACGGCTTCGTGCTGCAGGTGCCCGTCGAACTGGAAGAGGCGGCGGCGATCGACGGCTGCCGGCCGTGGAAAATCTTCCTGCGCATCGTGCTGCCACTGATCCGCCCCGGCCTCGCCGCGGCGGCGATCTTCACCTTCCGCATCGCCTGGAACGAGTTCATCCTGGCGCTGGTATTGACCGACCGCTCGACGCGCACGCTGCCGGTCGCCGCATCGTTGTTCGTGACCGACATCGGCGTCGAATGGGGCAAGCTGATGGCGCTAGCCTCGCTGATCGCCCTGCCGCCGCTGGCCTTCACCTTCCTCGCGGCGCGACAGGTGATCAGCGGCCTGACCGCCGGCGCGGTCAAGGGCTGAACCGCCAAAGAGAACCGCCCCGGAGCGATGCGCACGGGGCGGTGTCTTATTCCCGGCCGTCGGTCACGACTGACCGTAATAGGCGCCCGGCCCGTGTTTGCGGAAGAAATGCTTGTCGAGCAAATGCTGCGGCATCGGTGGCAGCTTCGGGTCGATCTGCAGGCTGAGCATGGCCATGCGGGCGACGAGTTCAAGTACCGCCGCGTTATGCACCGCGTCGTGGGCGTTGGCGCCCCAGGCAAACGGGCCGTGGTTGGCCACCAGCACGACCGGCATGTTTTTCGGATCAATCTTGCCTTCGCGGAAACGCTCGACAATCGCCAGCCCCGTATCGGCCTCGTAATGCCCCGAGGTCTGCTGCTCGGTCAGGATGCGGGTGCAGGGAATCTCGCCATAGAAGTAGTCGGCGTGCGTCGTCCCCAGCGCCGGAATGCCCTTGCACGCCTGCGCCCACACCGTGGCCCACGACGAGTGCGTGTGCACGATGCCGCCGATCGACGGGAAGTGGCGATACAGTTCGACGTGCGTCGCCAGGTCCGACGATGGCCGCAGCTTGCCGTCGATCACCTTGCCTTCGGCGTCGGTAACAACCATGTCCTCGGCCTTCATCGTCTCGTAGGGAACGCCACTCGGCTTGATCACGATCGCCCCGGTTTCGGGGTCCTTGCCGCTGACATTGCCCCAGGTGAAGTCCACCAGCCCGAGCTTGGGCAACTCCAGGTTGGCTTCAAGCACTTCCTTTTTCAGATTTTCCAGCATTATTCATATCCTCCTAGTTTCAGACGTTCCCCGACCCATTGCCGCGCCAGGGCGATTTCCTTCAAGGGATCCGCCGCTTTCTCGGTCCACATCTCGATCAGGAACGGCCCCGCATAGCGCAGGTCGTGCAAAGTCTTGAAGCAGTGCACGAAATCCACCGTCCCCTCGCCGAACGGAACATCGCGGAACGCACCGGGGAAATTCGGACCGACCGGTTTGGTCTCCTTCACGTGCACGCCCACAATGTGGTTGATGCCCAGACGAAGCTCGCGTTCCATGTCGTTGCCCCACGCGGTGAGGTTGCCGAGATCGGGATAGACCAGCAACCAGGGCGACGGCAGGCGCTCCTTGAGCGTCAGGTACTTCGAGATGGAATTCATGAACGGGGTGTCCATGATTTCCAGGGCCAGCGTCACCTGATACCGCGCGGCTTCCTCCAGCGCGCGCTCCATCCCTTCGTAATACCGCTCGCGCGACTCGCGCGTGGTCGGTTCGTAATACACGTCGTACCCGGCCAGCTGGATGACCCGTATTCCGGTATCGCTGGCGAAACGGATCGCCTTGACCATGAAATCGCCGGCCTGCGCCCGGATGGCCGGGTCCGCGCTGCCGAAAGGAATCTTGCGATGACCGGAAAGGCACATGGTCGGCACGGGGACGCCGCACTCCCGGGAAGCCCGGAGGAAATCGAAGCGCTCCTGCATCGACCAATCCAGCCGCGCCATGCGCTCCGGCGTCTCGTCCACGGAAATTTCCAGGAAGTCGTACCCCGCCTTGCGAGCCGCTGTAAAGCGCTGAGCCCAACTCAAGTCTTTCGGCAATGCCTTTTCGTAGATCCCGATCGGGTTTTTCATAGCTTCCTCTTCATTTTGGGAGGAACCAGTTTAGTTTTGCAGGTCATGAATGTAAAGTATCAAAGTGATCGTTTTTTGAACAATTATGATTGTTTTATGCGATACAACGTATTTTGACCGCTATTTTCTTCGCGCCCTGAATTCCGTCAGCCAGAGGAAAACCAACAGCAAACCGGTAAAACACAGCGCCTGACAATCCCGTGGAATCACATCGACCGAACCACAACAACGATCATGGCAACCACCCACCACGGCGATGAGATTGGCGGGAAACGCTCTGCCTTGCGCAAGACGCTTGGGGAGAAAGAACCAAAAAACGCGCAAAGTGATCGCTAGAGACGTTCAGGCGATGCATTTACCCGTCCAATGGAAACCTTTGATGCCTTCGAAAAATTCTGGTCTCCAGCGCGGCAATATAGATAACTACTTGATTTTTGGCTTGTTTTATTTTTCAAATAATACTTGCAAAATGCGACAGCTTGATTATAAAATAGTTCCACAAACGATCAATATGATCGTTTAGCAAAGAGCTTCAAACACTTAACCTTACGGAGGGGAAAATGGCAAAAGCAAAGTGGATGGTAGCGGCAGCGGCCTTGTTTGGCCTGGCATGCGGAGCGGCAAGCGCGGAGACGAAGATCGGCTACCTGCCGAGCACGGTTGGCCAGGCGCTCACACAAGCCTGGAAGACGGGCATCGAAAACACGCTCAAGGGACAGCCTAACGTCAGCTTCCAGGCGCTCGACGCACAGATGAAGGCGGAAATCCAGGTCACCATGATGGACGATTTCATCAACCAGGGCTACAACGCGATCATCCTGCAGCCGATTGACGCAGCGGCGCTGACCGCCAGCGTGAAGAAGGCCGAAGGCAAGGGCATTCCCGTCATCACCCTGAACACCGATACGAAACTGCCGCACGCCGCCTGCGTGACGATGGACGACCAGGGCGCCGGCTACCTCGTCGGCGAACAGATCGGCAAGGCGCTCGGCGGCAAGGGCAATGTCGCCATCATCCAGTCGCCTCCCGGCGCCCAGGCCGGCGTCGAGCGTGAGAAGGGATTCCGCGCCGCGATGGCCAAGCTCTATCCTGAAATCAAGATCGTCGGCGCCCAGAACGGCCTGTGGAACAAGGACAAGGCGATCGAGATCATGAACAGCTTCCTGCAGGTCAACAAGCAGCTCGACGCCGTGTTCGCGGTGAATGACAACATGGCCGAAGGCGCCATGATCGCCGCCGAAGCAGCCGGCCGCCTCAACCAGGTGAAGATCTGGGGCTTCAACGGCCAGAAGAGCACGCTTACGCTGATCGAGCAGGGCAAGATCACCGGAACGGCCTACACCAACGCCTACGACCAGGGCGCGACCGCGGCCAAGTACGCGCTCGACCTGCTCTCCGGAGCGAAGAAGAAGGGCGACAAGACCGACGTCGTAGTCGTCCCCCCGTTCGCAGCCACGAAGGACAGCGTCGCGCAGATCAAGCCGGAACAACGCTGGTAATCCGCTGTTCGTAGTGCCCGGCGAGGCCGACCGGCCTCGCCGCCCCACCCGTATTACCCGAACCCCCAGAACCAAAAACGACTCGGAGGTCGCATTGTGTCGGTTAGTGCCATACGACGACTGATCCTGACAGGGCTGCTGATTGCCATCGGCATTGCGCTGTCGATCGCCAACCCCACGTTCCTCAAGCTGGACAACCTGATGACCATGCTTCAGGAGGCTTCGCTGACGGGAATCGTGGCCATCGGATTCACGCTGATCCTGATCACAGCCGGGATCGACATGTCGATCGGCGCTGTCATCGCCATCACCTCGATGATCTGCGTCAACTTCATTTCCTATACGCAACTGCCCGCGTACATCTACATTCCCATCGCGCTTGCCGCCGGTTGCGCGATCGGCTGGGTCAACGGCTTCTTCATCACCCATTTCAAGCTGCCCGAGTTCATCGTCACCCTGGCCACCCGAGGCATTCTGGCGGGCCTGGCGCTGATCATCGCGGTCAAGGACGAACAGGGCTTCGTGAAGAACGTGTTCATCGAAGACCCGGTCTTCCTGTCGTTCGGCGAAACGGTCGGTCCGGTCTATATCGTGACCATCGTGTTCATCCTCCTGGCCATCGCCACCCAGTTCTTCATGAAGCGCACCCGCGCCGGCACCAATATCTACGCCTCCGGCGCCAATCCGACGGCGGCACGGCTGTCCGGCATCAACGTGGACCGTACCCTGATCGGCGTCTACATGTTCTCCGGCTTCTGCGCCGCGCTGTCTTCGATCTTCCTCGCCGCGCGCATGATGACCGCCATGCCCGAGTTCGGCATCGGCAATGAACTCGATGTCATCGCCTCCGTCGTGATCGGCGGCACACCCTTCACCGGTGGCATCGGCGACATCTGGGGAACGATCATCGGCACGCTGTTCATCGCCCTGATCAAGAACGGCATTCTCAAGCTCGGCCTGTCTCCGTACATCCAGCCGATCGTCATCGGCGGCATCATCATCGTCACCGTCGTGGCCGACGTCTGGTACAAGCACCACGCCGAGAAGAAGGCGACGCAAGCCGCGAGAAGAAAGGCGATGGAGAGCAAGGAGGTGGGAGCATGAGCAACAACGTCAAGAGCGATCTGCTGCTCGAATGCCGCGGCATCGACAAGAATTACAACGGTCCGCAGGTTCTCAGCAAGGTCGACTTCTCCTTGCGCCGCGGCGAAATCCACGCGCTGGTCGGCGAGAACGGCGCCGGAAAGTCGACACTGATCAAGATCGTCACCGGCATCACCAACCGCAACGCGGGAACCATCGTCTTCGACGGGCATGACGTTCCCGTCGAGCACAACAAGAACGCCTCGGAAAAGCTCGGCATCGCGGTCATCTACCAGGAACTCAGCCTGATCCACGGCATGACCGTGGCCCAGAACATTTTCCTGACCAAGGAGCCCCTGCTGCCCGGTCTGCCGTTCATCGACATCAAGAAGATGAACGCCATGGCCCAGGAGATGATCGAGAAATACGGCTTCGACCTGAAGGCCACCGATATCATCGACAAGCTGCCGATCGCCCAGCGGCAAACGGTGGAGATCCTCAAGGCGCTGTCGAACAAGGCGTCGCTGATGATCATGGATGAACCGACCAGTTCGCTGACCGCCAAGGAGAGCGAGCGGCTGTTCAAGATCATTCGCATGCTCAAGGCGGAAGGCATTACCGTCGTCTATATCTCGCACCGCATGGAGGAAGTCTACGACCTGTCCGATCGCGTCACCGTCTTGCGCGACGGCAAACTGGTCTCCGTGCTCGAGGGCGAGGAGATCACGCCCGCCGAGATCATCCGCCTGATGATCGGCCGCGAACTGACCGAGGACGAGTCGCACCACAAGATGGTCGACAAGCGCGACCGCGAAGTCGTCCTCGAGGTCAAGAATCTGAGCGCCGAGGGCAAGCTGAACGACGTCTCGTTCAAGCTGCACAAGGGCGAGGTACTAGGCTTCGGCGGCCTGGTCGGATCGGGACGCACCGAGCTGATGCGCGCCATCTACGGCATCGACGCGTTCGACGCCGGCGAGATCATGTACCTTGGCAAGACCTACTCGCCAACCGTGGAAAAATCGATCGCCAGCGGCTTCGGGTTCGTCCCCGAGGAGCGCCGGCTGCAGGGCATTATGGGCGGCATCTCGATCACCGGCAACATCGGCATCGCCAACCTGGACTCGATCTCCAGTCCGGCCGGCTTCGTCAGCCGGGACAAGGAGCTCGAACGGACCCAGACGGCCATCTCGACGCTGAACATCAAGCCGGCCAATCCGGATCATCTGGTCGGCAACCTGTCGGGCGGCAACCAGCAGAAGGTCGTCGTCGGCAAGTGGCTGATCCGCGACCTCAAGCTGCTGATCGTCGATGAACCGACCGTGGGCGTGGATATCGGTGCGAAGGAGGAGATGTACCAGACCATCGACCGCCTCTCCAGGGAAGGCGTGGCCGTCATGGTTGTGTCATCCGATCTTCCGGAACTGACCCGCTTGTCGGACCGCATCATCGTTCTGCGCAAGGGGCGGATCATCAAGGAATTCACCGAAGGCGTCGTCACCGAGGAAGAAGTCCTGCGCGCGGCGTCGGGCATTGTTGAGGGTGGTGCAAAATGAATACGAAATCTGCTCTATTCAAGGAACACATGGTCGAACTGCGGCTGTTCGGCGTGCTGCTCGGCCTGATGGTGGTCCTGTCCCTGATCTCCGATCGTTTTCTCACGGTGGACAACCTGACCAACGTGCTGTGGTCGGTATGCCTGATCGGCATCATGACCACCGGCGCCATTTACGCGCCGATCACCGGCGGGATCGATCTGTCGGTGGCGTCGATGGCCGCGCTCGCGGGAATCCTGGCCAACGTGTTCATGAACACGCTCGGGATGAACTGGATCGTCGCCATCCTCATCACGCTGGTCATCGGCGCGGGCATCGGCTGGCTGAACGGCGTCGTGACCACCAAGTTCCTGGTGCCGGCATTCATCGTCACCATGGCCGCCAAGACCTACCTGTTCGGCGTCGCCATGCTGGTTTCGAACGGCGACCAGATCACGATCATGGAGCCGGCGCCATTCCTGCAGATCGGTATCGGCAAGCTCCTCGGCATCCCGATCCCGATCTACATCATGTTTACCCTGGTCATCCTGAGCCACATCCTGCTGAAGAAGACGGTATTCGGCCGCCGCACCATTGCCGTCGGCGCCAACGAAGTTGCGGCCAAGCTGACGGGCGTCAACCCCGACCGGACGCGGATCATCGTCTATACGATCTCCTCGGTAACGGCGACCATCGCCGGCATCGTCATGGCCTCGCTGACCCAGCAGGCCTACGCCATGAACGCCACCGGCTATGAGCTGGACGTCATAACCGCCATCGTCGTCGGCGGTACCAGCCTGATGGGCGGCAGCGGGTCGGTAGTCGGCGCGCTTATCGGTGCGGTGATGGTCGGTTTCATCAACAACGGGCTCAACCTGCTGGACATGCCCTCGGCTTTCCACCCGATCGCCACCGGTATCGTCATCCTCGTCGCGCTGATCATGAACCAGGGCGTCAGCGTCCCCGCCGTTCTGAAGAAATGGTTCGCCCGGCCGGGCGCAGCCGAAGCGGCAAAATAGCAACAACACAGTGTGTCATGGCTTAGAATCCCGGGTTCGCCCCGGGATTTTTTTCGCTCGTCTTTCAACCAATTTCATGCTGCCGCCGCCATGATCAACATTACCGACTTCAGTTTTGCCCGCATGCCGGAAATCCATTTCGGCACCGGGAAGCTTGCGCTGCTGCCGCGCCTGATCGGCCAGCGCGGAAAAACCGTCCTGCTGGTCACCGGCTCCTCGTCCTTCGTGCGCTCCGCCCACTACGTGCGCCTGACGGACGGGCTTGCCGAAGCCGGCATCCGCGTTTTTCACTGCTCGGTATCGGGCGAGCCTTCACCCGATTTCGTCGACGCCACCGTCATGCGACACCGCGACGAAGGGGTCACCTGCGTCGTCGGCATCGGGGGCGGCAGCGTCCTCGACGCCGCCAAGGCCGTCTCGGCGATGCTCCCGCAGCATGGCTCCGTCGTACCCTACCTCGAATGCGTCGATACGCAGAAGCATGATGGCCACAAGGTGCCCTACATCGCAGTTCCGACCTCCTCGGGCACAGGCGCGGAGGCCAGCAAGAACGCCGTCCTGAGCCACATCGGCGCCGACGGCTACAAGAGTTCGCTACGCCACGACAATTTCGTACCCGACATCGCGCTCGTCGATCCCGAACTGACGCTGACCTGCCCGCCGGACGTCACTGCCGCTTGCGGACTCGACGCACTCACGCAGTTGCTCGAAGCCTACGTATCGAGCAAGTCGTCGCCGATGACCGACGCGCTGGCACTGAGCGGACTGCAGCACATTGCCGCCGGCTTTGTTCCGGCTTTCGAGAACGGACTGCATGATGTCGCGGCACGCGGCCACATGGCCTATGCCGCCCTGCTCTCGGGCATCGTGCTGGCCAATGCCGGACTGGGCGTGGTACACGGGTTCGCCGGACCGATCGGCGGATTCTTCCCGATACCGCACGGCGTCGTCTGCGGCACGCTGATCGGCGCGGCCACGCGGATCAACATCGAAGCCTTGCGCCTGGATGCGCAAAAAAACAGAATCCCGCTGGAGAAACTCGCCAAAGCCGGAGCCGTATTGTCAGGCCAAGCGGCGACCACGACCGAAGCCGGTTGCGAACGGCTGATGGAGACCCTGGAGCAGTGGATTGAAAAAACCCGCATCGCCCGGCTCTCCTCCTACGGCATTACGCCGGACGATTTCGCCCGCATTCTCGACAAGTCGAACAACAAGAACAGCCCGATTACCTTGAGCCGCGATCAGATGCGGGCGGTCCTCGAAGCGCGGCTCTGACGCGCCATCGCGGACCTTCAAAGGAAAACTGCATGGAATGGTGGCTGGCGTATATCGCCTTGGGCCTGTTTACCGGGTTTTCGGCAGGCATGCTGGGAATCGGCGGGGGCCTCGTGATGGTGCCGACGCTGACCATGATGTTCACGGCGCAGGCCGGGTTTCCTGCCGGCGAAGCACTGCACATGGCGCTCGGCACGTCGATGGCCACCATTCTCTTCACCTCGCTCTCCAGCCTGCGGGCTCACCATAAGCACCAGGCAGTGCTGTGGAGAGTGGTCTTGCAGATTGCTCCGGGGATTCTGTTCGGCACGCTGATCGGCACGCTGTTCGCCTCGCACGTTCCGGCAAAACCCCTGGCCGTCTTTTTCACGCTCTTCGTCTGCTTCGTGGCCCTGCAGATGATCCTCGACCTGAGGCCCAAAGCGGCGCGCGAGCTTCCCGGAGCCGTGGCGGTGTTCGGCGTCGGCACGGGGATCGGTGCGATTTCTTCGCTGGTCGCCATCGGCGGCGGCGCACTGACCGTGCCTTTCCTGACCTGGTGCAACGTCAAGGTACAGAAAGCCATCGGCACCTCGGCCGCCGTCGGTTTCCCCATCGCTGCGGGAGGCTCCCTCGGCTATATCTACAACGGCTGGGGCCACGCCGCGCTGCCGCCCGGGAGCATCGGCTACGTCTTTCTCCCGGCGCTGCTGTGGATGATTCCCTTCAGCATGCTCGCCGCCCCGCTCGGAGCGCGGACGACGCACCGCTTGCCCGTGTCCGTCCTGAAACGCATCTTCGCCGCGCTGCTGATCGCGCTGGCCGGCCGCATGCTCTGGAAACTTTTTTCCTGACGCTGCGGTCAATGTGCCATCTCGTGTCATGGTTGCCACTCGCAAGTCGCTAAAAAACTCACCATTCCTCAAGCTGTCGGCATTTCGGATTTCCGCATTTCAGGCTCGGAGACTTGGTTTCGCCTTGCCTCCCCTTACCTGTGAGAGTAGCATTGCTGGCTCACGGCGAGGTTTCAACCGCATTTCCGGAACTTGCTGCATCCGTTCGACTGACTGCATTTCCGGTTGAAAACGCCGAAAGTTTTTAATTCCTGAAAGGTATAGTCATGTCCAACGAGAACGCTCCTGTATTCCCCGATTCTTCCAATCTGGATGCATGGAAGAAAGCAGCCAGCAAGTCCGCCCCCGGCGGCGACGTTGAAAACCTGAACTGGACTACGTCCGAAGGCATCGTCGTCAAGCCCCTGTACACCAAGGCCGATGTTGCCGATCTGCCCTGCACCGACACGCTGCCGGGCTTCGCACCCTACACCCGCGGCCCGCAAGCCACGATGTACGCCGTGCGCCCCTGGACGATTCGCCAATATGCCGGATTCTCCACCGCCACCGAATCCAACGCGTTCTACCGCAAGGCGCTGGCCGCCGGCGGACAGGGCGTTTCCGTCGCGTTCGACCTGGCCACCCACCGCGGCTATGACTCGGACAATCCCCGCGTCGTCGGCGACGTCGGCAAGGCCGGCGTGGCGATCGACTCCGTCGAGGACATGAAGATTCTGTTCGACGGCATTCCGCTCGACAAGATCTCCGTTTCGATGACCATGAACGGCGCCGTGCTACCGGTTCTCGCCGGTTACGTCGTGGCCGCTGAAGAGCAAGGCGTTTCGCAGGACAAGCTGACCGGGACCATTCAGAACGACATCCTGAAGGAGTTCATGGTTCGCAACACCTATATCTACCCGCCGAAGCCGTCGATGAAGATCATCGCCGACATCTTCGGGTACACCGCGCAGAACATGCCGAAGTTCAATTCGATCTCGATCTCCGGCTACCACATGCAGGAAGCCGGTGCCAACCAGGCGATCGAAATGGCTTTCACGCTGGCCGACGGCGCCGAGTATGTGCGTACCGGTATCGCCTCCGGCATGGACGTCGATGAATTTGCTGGCCGCCTGTCGTTCTTCTGGGCCGTCGGCATGAACTTCTACCTCGAAATCGCCAAGATGCGTGCCGCGCGCATGTTGTGGCACCGCATCATGACCAAGCTCGGCGCCAAGAGCCCGAAGTCGATGATGCTGCGCACGCACACGCAGACCTCCGGCTGGTCGCTGACCGAGCAGGATCCGTACAACAACGTGATCCGCACCACGATCGAAGCCATGTCCGCCGTCTTCGGCGGCACCCAGTCGCTGCACACCAACGCGCTCGACGAAGCCATCGCGCTGCCGACCGAATTCTCGGCACGTATTGCCCGCAACACGCAGATCATCATCCAGGAAGAAACCAAGATCTGTAACGTGGTCGATCCGTGGGCCGGTTCCTACATGATGGAAAAGCTGACCCAGGACATGGCAGACAAGGCCTGGGCGATCATCGAGGAAGTCGAAGCGATGGGCGGCATGGTCAAGGCCGTCGAGTCTGGCTGGGCCAAGATGAAGATCGAAACCTGCGCGGCCGAAACGCAAGCGCTGATCGATTCCGGCAAGAAGGTCATCGTCGGCGTCAACAAGTACAAGCTCGCCGAAGAAGCGCCGATCGACATCCTTGAGATCGACAACCACGCCGTTCGCGAAGAGCAGATCGCCAGCATCAAGAAGATCCGCGCCACCCGCGACAGCGCTGCCGTTCAGGCCGCCCTCGATGCACTGACCAAGTGTGCCGAAACCGGCGAAGGCAATCTGCTCGATCTGTCCATCAAGGCCATGCGCCTGCGCGCTACGGTCGGCGAAGTTTCCGACGCCCTGGAAAAGGTCTTTGGCCGCCACCGCGCCAACAATCAAACCATCTCGGGTGTATACGGAGGCGTCGTGGAAGGCATCGATACGTGGGAAACGATCAAGGCTGATGTCGAGAAATTCGCTGCCGAACACGGCCGCCGTCCGCGCATCATGGTCGCCAAGCTCGGCCAGGACGGACACGACCGCGGCGCCAAGGTGGTGGCCACGGCCTACGCCGACCTCGGCTTCGACATCGACGTCGGCCCGCTCTTCCAGACCCCGGAAGAAGCCGCCCGTCAGGCCATCGAGAACGACGTGCATGCCATCGGCTGCTCGTCGCTGGCCGCCGGTCACAAGACCCTGGTTCCGCAACTCGTCCAGGCTCTGAAGGATCAAGGCGCCAACGACATCATCGTCTTCGCCGGTGGCGTCATCCCGGCCCAGGACTACGATGCCCTGTTTGCCGGCGGTGCCAAGGCCGTTTTCGGACCGGGTACCCGGATTGAGGATTCCGCCCGCAAGGTTCTGGAAGAAATCAAGAAGGCTGCCAAGGCCTAATCAGGAGTTCGTAGCAAATGGAAGCGAGTGTCACGTTGGGAAACACGCTGGATGCCGCCGATCAACATCTGGTTGACGGCGTGCTGTCCGGGCAACGGCGGGCACTCGCCAAAACCATCACGCTGATTGAATCAACCCGTGCGGATCACCAGCAGCGCGCCCAGAAAGTCATCGGAGCGCTGCTGCCGCATACGGGCAAGGCCATCCGCGTCGGAATCTCCGGCGTGCCTGGCGCCGGCAAATCGACTTTCATCGAAGCGCTGGGCAATTACCTCATCGACCAGGGCCATCATCTCGCGGTGCTCGCGGTCGATCCTTCTTCTTCGGTTTCCGGGGGCTCCATCCTCGGCGACAAGACACGCATGGAATCGTTGTGCCAGCGTGTCGAAGCCTTCATCCGGCCGAGTCCCTCCGCGGGCTCGCTGGGCGGCGTCGCCGAAAAGACCCGGGAAGCCATGCTGGCCTGCGAAGCGGCCGGCTACGACGTGATCATCGTCGAAACCGTCGGTGTCGGGCAAAGCGAAACGACCGTTGCCGGCATGGTCGACATTTTCACGCTGGTCCAGTTGCCGAACGCCGGCGACGACCTGCAGGCTATCAAGAAAGGCATCGTCGAGATCGCCGATCTGGTGGCTATCAACAAGAGCGACATCGATCCCCGGGCGGCCGCCGTCGCCCGCGCGCAATGGAAGCAGGCGCTGCACATGCTGCGCCCGACCTCGCCCAACTGGCGCCCGCCTGTCATCGGCGTCAGCGCCCTCAAGAAGGAAGGCATGGTCGAGTTCTGGACCGAAATCGAACGCTACCGGGAAATCACCACCCAGACGGGCGAGTTCGAAGCCAAGCGCAAGAAACAGGCGCTCGACTGGATGTGGAGTCTCATCGAATCCGGCCTGCACCAGTTCTTCAACAGCCACCCGCAGGTGCACGCCGCACTGCCGAAGCTTTCCAGCCAGGTCGCCGGCGGGACGACAACGCCCAACGCCGCGGCACAGCGCCTGCTCGCCTATCTCGAACCGGATTCCGGCGCGAACATCTAGACCGCAAGGTGCGCAACGCGTGGCGTTGCACACCCTGCAACAGCTACCCCCTCAGCACGGCTCGACGGCACCTTTCGTTTCCGCGATCAACCGGTAGTACTGCGGTTCGCGGTGCAACGCGAAGTTGAACACGTTGTCCTTGATTTCCTTGCAGCGGTCGAGATCGCATGACGCGGTCGCCAGCTCGTCGCCGATCGTCGAACACATGGCGACGACCTCGCCGGTCGGCGCGATGATGCAGCTTTGCCCGAGCAGGTCGCAGTTCTCTTCCTTGCCCGCCTTGGCCACGCCGACGATCCACATGCCGTTCTGATAAGCGCCAGCCTGCATCGGCAGCAGGTTGTGAAACGCCTGCAGATGGTCGTGCTCCGGCACCTGCGGGTAATGGATCGGCGTGTTGTAGCCGATGAAGCTTATCTCAACGCCCTGCAAGCCGAGCACGCGATGCGTTTCCGGCCAGCGGCGGTCGTTGCACAGCGCCATCCCGAAAATGCCCTTGTGCCCGCCAATTTGCGCGCGATAGGCCGGAAAGCCGAGGTTGCCGCACTCAAAGTAACGCTTTTCCAGATGCTGGAAGGCGCGCCACGGCTCATGTTCCCGATGGCCCGGCAGATGCACCTTGCGGTATTTGCCGACGATGTCGCCCTTCGCGTTAACCATGATGGCCGTGTTGTAGTGATGCGTACCGTCCGATTCCTCGGCGATTTCCGCATAGCCCAGATAGAAACCCATCTCCAGCCGCTTCGCTTCGTCGAACAGCGCCTGCGTTTCCGGCCCCGGCATCTCGCGCTCGAACCAGAAATCGACTTCCGGCTGCGTCGGGAAATACCAGCGCGGGAAAAACGTCGTCAGGGCGAGTTCCGGATAAACGATGAAATGGCATCCGCGTGCCTTGGCCTCGCGCATTAGTTCGACGAGGCGTGCCACGACCGAACGGCGGGTTTCTTCTCGGGCAATCGGGCCGAGTTGGGCGGCTCCGACGATGATCTTGCGACTCATGACTAAGCTCCTGCCGGTCTTGTGGCGCCTGCCAGTTCGCAAAGAACGGAAAGCAGGACATTGGCCCCGGCTTCAATGTGATGGGGATGGGTAAATTCGCGCACGTTATGGCTGATGCCCTCGACGCTCGGAACGAAAATCATCGCCGCCGGGCACACCGCCGCCAGCATCTGCGCGTCGTGGCCCGCGCCACTCGGCAGCCGGCGCGTCGTGAAACCTTGTGCCCGCGCATGCGACTCGACGAGATTGATCATCTGCGGCGCAAACGGCACCGGCGCGAAGCGCGCGAGGCGCCGCGTGGAAATCTGCACCTTTTCCGCATCGCGCAGCGCGGCCAGGTGCTCGTCGAGACGCGCTTCGGCGAGCCGCAGCGTCTCTTCGCTGGTGTTGCGCAGATCGACGGTGAGCACCGCACGGTTGGGCACGACGTTGATCAGGTTCGGGAAAAACTCGATGCGCCCGACCGTCCCGACCTGGCTGCCACCGAGCTCCGTCGCGAGCTCGCGTACGTAGGCGACGATGGCACCGGCGACCCAGCCCGCATCGCAGCGCAGCGACATCGGCGTCGTCCCGGCGTGGTTGGACACGCCGCCAATCTCGATCTCCGTCCACGAAATCCCCTGAACGGAATTGACGACGCCGATATCGACCCCGTCATGATCCAGCACCGGCCCTTGTTCGATATGCAACTCCACGTAGGCGCGCGGCGCCGGGCCGGGCACGGGCGCGCTGCCGGCGTAGCCGATCCGGCGGAGGTCATCGCCGATACGGGTGCCGTCGATGCCGCGAACGGCCAAGGTGCCCCCCAGCGGCAACTGGCCGGTGTAGACGAGGCTTCCCATCATGTCGGGCGCAAAACGGGAACCTTCCTCGTTGGTGAAGAAGGCCACCGCCAGCGGATGCTCAGTCGCGACACCGGCATCGTTGAGCGACTCCACGACTTCCAGGCCGGCCAGCACGCCGAGCACACCGTCGTAGCGCCCCCCGGTGCGCACCGTGTCGATGTGCGAACCGGTCATGACCGGCGCTCCGGCCTGCCGGCCCGCACGCGTGCCGACGACGTTGCCGATCGCGTCGACCGTCACGGCCAGGCCGAGCTCGCGCATCCAGCCGCTGACGAGATCGCGCCCGGCCTTGTCCTCGTCGGTCAGTGCGAGGCGGGCGCACCCGCCTCCCTCGATGGCTCCAATTTTGGCCAGATCATCCAGGCGGCGTTGCAGCCGCCCGGCATTGATCTTCAGACCCGAAGTCGTGGAAGTCATTTGCGTCACTCAGTTCTTGGCGGCCTTGTCGACGGCAGCCAGGAACTCCTTCATCAACGCTTCGCCTTCGGCGCCGAAGCTCTTGGCGATCTGCGCCTTGACCGCAGGCTGGGCCAGTTCGCGGAACTTGGCGATTTCGGCAGGGGTCGGGGTATAGACCTGCATCTTCTGGGCCAGCGCCGGCAAGCCACGGTCCGACGCTTCGATGATGCGGTTGATGCCGCGGCAGGCGACGATCGCCGAACGGGCGGCCGCTTTCACGACATCCTTTTCGGCTGCCGACAACCCGTCATAGAACTGCTTGTTGAAGATCCAGACGTACGGGGTAAACAGGTGGTTGGTCAGCGTCAGGTACTTCTGCACCTCGTCGAACTTGGCGAACTTGACGATCGGAATCGGGTTCATCTGGCCGTCGGCCACGCCCGTTTGCAGCGAGGTGTAGACCTCGGCCCAGTTGATCGCCACCGGTTGGCCGCCGACGCTGCTGACCACCGACTTGTGCGATTCGAGGCCCATGGTGCGAATCTTCAGCCCCTTCATGTCATCCGGCGACTTGATCGGACGCTTGGAATTGGTGAAGGCGAAGAAGCCGCCCGAATCGCCGAAGCCGAGCACTTCCATGCCCGTCTTCTTCTCGATGTCGGCCGCGAGCTTCTGGCCGAACGGGCCGTCAAAGACCTCGTAGGTCGTGGCGATGTTGGGATAGGCGAACGGCACGTCGAGGACGCCGATCATCGGGTAGACGGAAGCGATGCCGCCAACGCTGGAGATCGACGACTGCACCACGCCGGATTTGACCTGCTGGATGACTTCGTTGTCCTTGCCCAACTGGCCGTCGGGGAAGATATCGACCTTCACGGCGCCGTTGGTGCCGGATTCGACCAGCGACTTGAACACCACGGCCATGGCGCCGGTGCCGTTGTCGAACGGGTCGTTCTTGTTCAGGTGGGCGAGCTTGATCGTTTTCTGGGCGTGCGCCGCGACCGGCATCATGCCGACCGAGACTGCGAGCGTGGCTGCTATGGCGATTGTCTTGAACATGCGCATGTTAATGATCTCCATCAGGTTGGGTTGGCAGAAGGGAAAAGCGGAGAGGAAGGTGACGCCGAATTGATCTCATGACTCAGAGACCCAACAAAGCCGGCACAGAAAGCGTCATTCTGGGCCAGTAGGCAACGAGGAAAAGCACGGCCACTTCGGCGATCACGAAGGGCCACATGGACGCCGTGATGCGCTCGATCTTCTCGCCGGTGATCGAACTCAGGACGAACAGACTGGCGCCGACCGGCGGGGTCATCAGGCCGATGTTCAGCGCCAGCACGATCATGATCCCGGCCTGCACCGGATTCATGCCGATCGACGTCGCCAGCGCGCCGAGAATCGGCCCGAGCACGATGAGGATGGCATTGATGTCCATGAACATCCCGAGGATCAGCAGCAGCACGAGGACCATCAGGATGATCATCGACGGATCGGAGGTCAGCCCGAGGAACAGGTGCGTGATCATCTGCGGCAGTTTCATGAACGTCATCCACCAACTGAGGATCGACGCCGCGGCGATGATCAGGAACACCACGCCGGTAATGCGCGCCGTGCGGATCAGCATCTCGACGATGTCATGAAATCCCACCTGGCGATAAACGAATACGCCTAGAACCAGCGCGTAGAACACGGCGACCGAAGCCCCCTCGGTCGGCGTCACCCAGCCGGTGAGGATGCCGCCGAGGATGATGACCGGCATAATCAGCGCGCTGAGACTATTGCGGAACGCCTTGATGATACCCAGCAGACTCGGCCGCTGGCCGCTCTTGGGCAGGTTCAGCCGGCGCCCGAGGCTGGCGATCACGCCCATGCAGAAGAGTCCCATCACCAGGCCGGGCAGGATGCCCGCGGCAAACAGGCTGGCGATCGACACGCCCATCATCGAGCCGTAGATCACCATCAGGTTCGACGGCGGGATCGTCGGGCCGATGATCGACCCGGCAACGACCACGGCGCAAGCGAACGGCCGCTTGTAGCCGGTTTTCTCCATCGCCGGCACCATGGTGCTGCCGAAGGCCGCAGCTTCGGCGACCGCCGCACCGGTAATGCCGGCGAACAGCACCGACGACACCATGCACGACTGCGCCATGCCGCCGCGCAAGTGGCCGACCAGCGCATCGGCGAACTTGGCCAGGCGCTCGGTGATGCCGGCCTTGTTCATGATCTCGCCGGCAAAGATGAACAGCGGCATGGCCAGGAAGGTGAACAGGTCCAGTCCGGCGAAATAGCGCTGCGGTGCCATGGCCAGCATGCTCGCGCCGCCTATTTGCAGGATGCCGAGAACGCCCGATATTCCGAGCACATAACCGATCGGAACGCCGATTACCAACAGCAGGAAGAACGTTGAGAGCACCCAGATCATTTTGCCTCCTCCGCGAGGTCGGCCGGCATTTCGGCCGCGCAGAAATCGCGCACCCCCATTAACACCAGTTGCACGCAAGCCAGCGCCGAGGACACCGGCACCGCGGCAAAGGGAATGACCATGGTCATTTCGAAGATCGTTGCATATTGCGTGGCACCGCCCTGCGTCATGCCGATGCCGAAGTAGCCGATGAAGGCAAAGAACGCGAACGCCAGAACATCGATGCCCACGTGCAGCCAACGCCTGACCCGGTTCGGCAATCGGCCGATCACCGCCGTCACCGCCACGTGTTCGCGCCGTGCGATGCCGCAGGAGACCGCCAGCAACGCGGCCCAGATCATCAGATAGCGTGCCAGTTCCTCGGCCCAGGTTACGGGCAGCTCGAACACATAACGCCCGAACACGCCGATCCAGATATCGACCAGCAACACGGCAAGCAGCGCC
The DNA here is from genome assembly GCA_029975435.1 of Propionivibrio sp. Taxonomy (GTDB): domain Bacteria; phylum Pseudomonadota; class Gammaproteobacteria; order Burkholderiales; family Rhodocyclaceae; genus Propionivibrio. Next base: position 30,619 of record JARKPC010000248.1, read on the forward strand.
GCGCAAAAGCGTTCGACCCACCGGTTGAGCATCGCACTGAGCCTGGCGCTGGCCTCGCTGTACTGCAGCAGGTCGGGAGGGGGAGTGCTGTGGGTCATGGGCAATTTCACCTCATTTCGGTCAATGAAAGATTTATCGGGCTAACGCAGATCGCCCAGAACCTCGTGCAGTTTCTCGATCGCTTCGAGACGTTTGCGGCCGCCCTTGCCGAGTTCCCTGGCCACGGACGCAGCGAGGAAATTGACGATGCTCACGGCGGCGACATAGGAATCGAACAAGGAAGAACCGTCGGTCAGACAGGTCACCACGAGATCGCCGGGACGCGACAGCGCGGCCATCCCGGCGCCGGAGAGAAACACCAGCGAAGCGCCGGCCGTGCGTGCCGCCTGGACGATCGTCTGCAACATCGCCGCGCGGCGGCGAAAATCAACGACGATGACCACGTCACCGGTTTCGATGGACGCCAGATCCTCGGCCAGGGTCATGGCCGACGTCGGTAGAGGCTCCACGCCTTCGCGCAGCTGGGCCAGGAGATTAGCCGCATACAGCGCAACAAAGTGCCCGTTGCGCATGCCGGCCACTCGCACGCGGGGCGCCTTGGCAATGGCCAGCGCGGCGTTGGCGAGCGTGGAGGCGTTTTGCAGCTGGAAGGTTTCGGAAAGGTTGCGGATGTCGGTCGCCAGATGGCGCGACAACGCATCCGTCGGCCGCTCCTTGGCATCGACGCCGGCCAGTGCATAGAGCGGAGACGCCATGTGCGCTTCGGCGCGCGCCTGCCGGCGTGCCTGACTGAAGCTGGGATAGCCGACGCGGCGGAAAAAACGCGCCGCGGTGGCTTTGGACACCTGCGCCTCGCCGGCCAGTTCCGTGGCCGAATAACTGGCCAGGCTGTTCAGCTTCGACAAGGTGATGTCAGCCAGTTTGCGCTCGCTGGGAGGCAACTGGTCGTACACCGCCAGAATCGATTCCTGAATTGTCGGTTTGGTCCAAGGCATGCGCAAAACCCCTAAAACGGCTTCCCAAGAGACTCTTGGCTGCAGCGCTCCGAGGACACACGGAACGATCGATCTGAAACGAATGTTTCAGCTTCATCGTTCCATAAAACAAAAATTCCGTCAACGCCCCACGCCCCACGGGCTTCCGATTATTCGGAAAGCCGTAGGCTGCGGACGGAAGGAATCACGACGTCGGGAGAAAGCGGGCCGGTGCTGCCCGGCCCGCCGTACCGGGAGAGCCGGTCAGCGATCCACGCCGGAGAAGATCACGGCGGCCGGCCCGCTGCCTGTCGGGTCGGCCATCAGGCCGGCCAGCCCCGCGGTCCCGGTGGCCGACGCCGGAATGCCGGTCAAGCGCCGTCCGAGTTCGTTGGCCCGGGCCAGAGTCTCCTCGTCGACCACCAGCGAGCGGCCGCCCGTCTGTTGCATGGCTTTGACGATTTCCAGCCAGTCGTAGGTCTCGTCGTCGAGGATGCCGTGCGCGATGCTGTGCGGCACGCTCTCCCACGGCCACATGAAGCGGGAGCGATGCTGCCCGGCTTCGGCCAAATGGGCATCGGCCATCTTGCGCCAGGCGCGGTCGAGCGGTGCGCACCCCGCCGTCTGCACGGCGATCAGCCGCGGCGCTTTGGCAATGAGTCCCGCAGCAGCGGCCAGGGCCAACCCTTGCCCCAGCGCGCTGGCCAGCGCGCCGCCGCCGACCTGGACGAACACCGCCTCGGGAGCCTGCCGCGCCACGGCGAATGCTTCGGCCATTTCGAACGCCAGCGTGCGCGCCCCCTCCACGGCCAGGCCGTTTTCCGTGCCCTGCACGCCGAAAGGAATCGCGCCCGCCTGGACGGCCTCGCGGAACCTCAGGAAGCACGGATCGCCCGCTTCGCCACCCTGCCGCGCGCATACCGAGATCCGCGCGCCCAGTTCCTTCAGGCGGCTGACCACGGCGGCGCTGGCGTCCGGCGGGATGAAAACGTCCAACGGCCAATCGGCTGCCCGGGCGATGACGGCCGCCGCCAGCGCGGCATTGCCGCACGAGGCAATGGCCAGACGGCGATGCGTCAGTCCGTCGCCAACGGACAAGCGCGCGGCCGCGATCACCCGCAGGTAAAGCATCACGCCCATCAGGTGCCGCGCCTTGTGCGAGCCGGAAACGTTGCCGGTCTCGTTCTTCACCCACAACGCGCCCCCGAATCCGATGGCCTGCGCCAGTTCCGGCTGTGCCGCCATCGGCGTGATGCGGAAACCGCTGCCGTCGATATCGACCAACTGTTCGTCGAGGCGCCCGACGAATTCCGTCCAGGCGTCGTCCGACAGCCCCGCGCTGCGGGCCAGCCGATAGGGCGACAGCAGATGGCGGTAGCGCAGGTACGGGTTGTCCTCGCGCACCGACGGAAAGACGGGCGCGCCATCGACCGGCAGCAACAGATGATCGACGTCGTCCGCCCCGGCGTTCGGGCAGCGGAAAGGCAGCGCCGCCGCCGCGTCGACCCGGGCGCCGCAGCCGTGGCATACGAAAGGAGCGCTCGCCGGAGTCACCGCATCACACTCCGAGCGTCTGGCCAACGCCGGTGCGGGCGTTGAACTCGGCGATCATCGCATCCCACGCCGGGACCAGATCCTGCAAGCCATCCCAGAACGACTGGCTTGAACGTGCCGAGAACTCCTCGAGCGACACGCCCTGCTGTTCGACCCAGGTGAAGTAGCCGAGATTGAACACGCGCTTGCGCTCCACGTGCGTCATTTCGAGGAACAGGTCGGTGGTGGTCGCCGCCAGCGACTGTCCCCAGATCTCGCCGGCGTTGATTGAGTCGAACCGCCCGCAGAAATTGCGAGCGATCGTCTTGTCGATCTCGCTGGTGTACATCGCCGCCCCGTCGGTGGCTACCGTCAGGATCACGTCGTCGGCGCCGAGGCCGTAGTAACGCGCCGTCTTGATTGCCGCCAGCATGTTGCACAGCGAGGACAGGCCGAGATTGGACAGGCACGCGACCAGTCCGGCATCGATGCCGCGCCGCTCGACCAGATACTTGCGCCCCTCATCGGTGTTGAACAGGGCCAGCAACTGATCGGTATGCAGGTCGCTGATCGCCGTCACCACATCGGTGTTCATCACGTTGTGGATGTAGGGCACGTGCTTGTCGCCGATACCCTGGATATTGTGCTCGCCGAAGCCGTTGTTGAGCAGCGTCGGGCATTCGGCAGCCTCGACGGCGACGATGCGCGCCCCGAATTTTTCCTTGAGGTGATCGCCGGCCGCCAGCGTGCCGCCCGATCCGGACGCGGAGACATAGGCCGCCAGCCTGGCGTGGGAACGGCCCCGCGTCAGCGCACGGTACAGCGTCTCCAGCGCCGCGCCGGTGCAGTTGCGGTGCACCAGGTAGTTACCGAACTCGCAGAACTGGTTGAAGATGATGTTCGACGGATCGCGATCGAGCTCGGCGCAGGTGTCGTAAATCTCCTTGACGTTGCTCTCGGAACCGGGGGTGCGCACGATGTCGGCCGGATCGGAAACCCACTTGTCCAGCCAGTCGAAACGCTCCTGACTCATGTTCTCGGGCAGGACGGCGGTGCCATGGCAGCCCAGAATGCGCGAGATCGCCACGCCGCCGCGGCAGTAATTCCCGGTCGACGGCCACACCGCGCGGTGACGGGTCGGATCGAACTGCCCGGTGACCAGCCGCGGCACCAGGCAGCCGTAGGCGGCCAGCACCTTGTGCGCATTAATCATCGGAAAACGGTTGCCGAGCGCCAGCACGATGCGCGCCTTTACGCCGGTCAGGGCCGCGGGCAGCTCGATATGCTCCGGGACATCGACGAGGCCGGTGCGCTCGCCATCGTTGAACCAGTGCACGCGGAACAGGTTGAGCGGATGCGGGCTGTCCGGGCTCACCTGCTTCAATTTCGCCCGGATGGCCGCGGGGATCGTGGAGGGATCTTTCAGCTGCCCGATGGTCGGCAGCAGCACGCCGGCTTCCTTGAAGCGGGCGACGGTATTCTCATAAACCGCGGTATCGACCACGGAGCGTTCCAGCCCCAGACGTGCCATTTTGTTGCCCCTTTGTGAACGAAAAGAGTGGCGATTATAGACACGATATCGCGGCGGAGAAAAACACCTCCCGCCACGACAGTATCGGACCAACACTCCACAAAACTTGGCAACGCGTTGATTTTGCGCACTATCTTCTATCACCAAAATCCAAGCAATTGGGCTCCTCCCAACAGCACGCGGATAGCGTCTTGCTTGAGCGAACGATCGCCAGCGTCTTTTTCGACACCGCTCGTCGATGGCAGTCGTACGATTTTTCTGGGGTAAAACTGGCCTGAAGTCGGCGGCGCCCAAACGGGATCGTTGTCACGCCGATCTGCATCCACCTCTGGCCAGCAAGACGATCAAGGTCATGGCGCCGAACACGCCTCCCGCCATAAAGGTAAAGGAGGCGCCGAACTTGTCCCACAGAAGACCCGCGATGGCGCTGGCCAACAGCATGGCGATGCCGCTTACCAGGTTGAAGAATCCGAAGGCGGTTCCGCGCAGATCGGGGGGCGCCACGTCGGCGATCATCGTCGCCAGCAGTCCCTGGGTCATGCCCATATGCAGCCCCCACAGCGTGATGCCAGCCCAGACCCAGGTCCAATGGTCACTCCAGGAGAGCGTCGCATCGGCGGCGACGAGGACGGCCAGTCCCCAAGCCAACAATTTGCCGTGGCTCGTGGAGTCCGCCAGCTTGCCGAAGGGATAGGCGCTCAACGCGTACACGACGTTCATGCCGATCAGCACCAGCGGCATGAAGGCGAGCGGCAGTCCGCCCTGTTGCGCGCGCAGAATGAGGAAAGCCTCGGAGAAACGAGCCAGAGCAAATAAGGCGCCTACCACCACGGTTGTCCAGTAGGCGCCTGGAAGCCGTGAGAGGTTCTCGCGCCGGATCGGATTGACCCGGCGCTGCCCGGTGCGGCTTTCAGGTTCGCGCACGCCGAACGCCAGCGTCGCCACTGCGAGGGCGCCGGGGATCACGGCGACCCAAAACACCGCCCGGAAATCGTCGGCCCACAGCAGCATCAGCCCCATCGCCAGCAGTGGCCCGAGGAAGGCGCCGACCGTGTCGAGCGATTGGCGCAGGCCGAACGCCGCACCGCGCAGTTCCGGCGGGGCGATATCGGCGACCAGCGCGTCGCGCGGCGCGCCGCGGATGCCCTTGCCGACGCGGTCGATGAGGCGCGCGGCAAAAACCAAACCGGCGCCCGTCGCCAGCGCGAAAAGCGGCTTGGACAGTGCGCCGAGCCCGTAGCCGAGGAGCGCGAGCGGCTTGCGCTTGCCCCAGTAGTCGGACAGGGCTCCCGAGAAGACCTTGACGATCAGCGCGGTGGCCTCCGCCGCACCCTCGATCAGCCCGATCGTCAGCGCGCTGACACCCAGCGCCGTAGAGAGGAACACCGGCAGCAGGCTGTGGATCAGCTCGGACGAAACGTCCATGAGCAGGCTGACGCAGCCAAGGGCCCAGATGGCGCGCGGAATGCTGGCGCGTGATGTCTTCGGCATGGAATCGTGCTTCTTCGTCATCCGAGGTGCGAATGCCGCTCGTGCGGCTCCGTTTCCATCGACGCCAGCCCTTGCAGGATGCCGCAGGATTCGACGGTGTTCGTGCGCTGGCAGAGCCGGCGCAGCTCGGTGAGCTGGTTCTTCAGCTGCGACAGTTCGGCGATGCGCGCATCGACATGTCCGATGTGTTCGTCGAGCACCTGATTGACGGCGCCGCAGTCGCCGGTCGGCCGATCCGTCAGCGCGAGCAGCGCTCGGATCTCGGCGTGCGCCATGTCCAGCGCGCGGCAGTTGCGGATGAAGCGCAAGCGTTCCAGGTGCGCCGGGCCGTAGCTTCGGTAGTTGCCCGCGGTGCGCTCCGGCGCGGGCAGCAGCCCTTCCTTCTCGTAGTAGCGCACGGTCTCCACCGTGCAGCGCGAAACGCTCGCAAGTTCTCCGATCTTCATGGTCGCTCCTGACGATTGGCTTGACTCTATAGTAGCTTCAGGGTGTGCAATGCGCCAATACCCGACCACGAACGGAGCTGCACATGCCTTCCAGCCACGACAAACCGATCGATGCCACATGCGCCTGCTGCGCGTGCCACGCGACGGCGGGCGACGAATCACTCACCCGCCGTGAGCGGCATGAGAGCGAGCACGCCCCGGCTGCTTCTCACGGCCACGACGGCGCAACTTGGCAGACGCTGGCGTGTGCCGGGGCGGCGGCGCTGAGTGCCGAAACGGTGTCCTGGATCACGGCGGTTCCCGCGTGGGTCGGCGCGGCGCTGGCGCTTGTCGCCATCGCGCTCGGCGGCGTCGAGACCTTCCGCAACGGGCTGATCGCGCTACGCCATTGGAATCTCAACATCAACGCGCTGATGAGCATCGCCGTCACGGGCGCCGCGCTGCTGGGACAGTGGCCCGAGGCGGCGATGGTCACGGTCCTGTTCGCCGTTGCCGAGCGCCTGGAAGTGATGTCCCTGCAGCGCGCGCGCCGCGCCATCCACGGCCTGCTGCAACTCACGCCCGAGGTCGCCACCGTCCGGCAGCCGGACGGAAGCTGGGTCGATGTTCCGGCGAGGGAAGTGGCCGTCGGCGCGATCGCGCGGGTCAAGCCGGGAGAGCGCATCGCCCTCGACGGCGTGGTGACTGCCGGCCAGTCCGACGTCAATCAGGCGCCGATCACCGGCGAAAGCATGCCGGTGGCAAAAGCCGTCGGCGACCCGGTATTCGCCGGGACGATCAACGCCTCGGGCTCGTTCGAATTCTGGGTCGTCTCGGACGCCGGGCATTCGACGCTGGCGCGCATCATCCATGCGGTCGAGGAGGCGCGCAGCGCGCGGGCGCCGACGCAGCGCTTCGTCGACCGGTTCGCGAGGATCTACACGCCGGCCATCTTCTTTTTCGCGCTGGCGGTGGCCGTCGTTCCTCCCCTGTGGATCGACGGCGACTGGGGCCAATGGGCATATCGGGCGCTGGTCCTGCTGGTCATCGCCTGCCCGTGCGCACTCGTCATATCGACGCCGGTGACCATCGTCAGCGGCCTCGCCGCGGCGGCCCAACACGGCATCCTGGTGAAGGGCGGCGCATACCTCGAGGTGGGCCGCCGCCTCGCCTGGCTGGCCCTCGACAAGACCGGCACGATCACGTACGGCAAGCCGATGGTGACCGACGTCGTGCCACTCGACCGGATGGACGCAAATGATGCGCTCCGCATCGCCGCCGGTCTCGCCGCGCGTTCCGACCATCCGGTGGCGCATGCCATCGTCGTCGAGGCGCGGAAGCGCGGCGTCGTTCCGCCGGAAGCGGCCGATTTCGTGGCCATCCCTGGCGGAGGCGTGCGCGGCACGGTCGATGGCGTACCCTGCCGCCTGGGCAATCACCGCCTTATCCACGACCCGGAACTCTGCACGGCGCCCATCGAGACCCGAGTCGACGCGCTGGAACGGACGGGACGAACCGTCGTCCTGCTCGCCGACGAGCGGCGCGTGCTGGCGCTCTTCGCCGTGGCCGACACGGTGCGGGACAGCAGCGGAAGCGCGATCGCAGCCCTGCACGAATTGGGGATCAAAACGGTCATTCTCAGCGGCGACAACGCGCACACGGTGCGCGCCATCGCCGACCAGGTCGGCATCGACGAAGCCCTCGGCGAGCAACTGCCCGAAGACAAGCTGCGCGCGATCGAGCGCTACGCGCAGGGCGGCCCGGTGGGCATGGTCGGCGACGGCATCAACGATGCGCCCGCGCTGGCGCGCGCCGACATCGGCTTCGCCATGGGCGCGGCCGGCAGCGACACGGCCATCGAGACCGCCGACGTCGCGCTGATGGACGACGACCTCGGCAAGATCGCGCGCTTCGTCCGCCTGTCGCACGCGACGCGTAGCGTGCTGTTGCAGAACTTCGCGCTGGCGCTGGGCATCAAGGCCGCATTCCTGGCGCTCACGCTGGCCGGCATGGGAACCATGTGGATGGCGGTCTTCGCCGACATGGGCGCGAGCCTTCTGGTCGTCGGCAACGGGCTGAGGCTGGCGCGCCGCTGACATTCCGAGCCGTTCGATCTGCCCGGACTTCGCTTCCGCATGCCATGCGGCGCCGGGCAGCGTGAGAAGAAAAACCCCGCCAGGAGTACCTGCGCGGGGGTTAAGCTCGAAGGTTAAGCTGAGAAGGCAAGAACAGATTTTCGGGATGGCTCGCCATCCGCTCAAGAAGCCGGTCAAAGCCTATAGGCGCTCACAATCTGCTGCATATCCGTGGCAAGACGGTCAAGATTCTGAGCGGTTTCAGCGCTATTCCCCGCGGCCGCGCTGCTCTCTTCCGACATCTGCGCAATACGCTCGACCTGCGAGGCGATATTGTTCATCGCTGTGGCTTGCTCCCGGATCGCCGAAGCGATTTCCTCCACCATATCCACTGCGCGGCGGCTCCCATCGCCGATCAACCGGATGGCCGCGTTGGCTTCCTGCGCGCTTTCCACGCCTTTCGTAACCTTGCCGACCACGCCTTCCATGCTCACCACCGCATTGCTGGCACTCGTTCGCATGGTGTCGATCGTCCCGGAAATCTCCTGGGTTGAAACGGCGGTGCGCTCGGCGAGTTTTCGCACTTCATCGGCGACCACGGCAAAGCCCCGGCCCTGCTCCCCCGCCCGCGCCGCCTCGATGGCCGCGTTCAACGCCAGCAGATTCGTTTGGTCGGCGACTTCCTTGATCACCGCCACCACCTTGGAGATTTCCAGACTGTGTTGCTCAAGGCCGTGAATGAGTGCCGCCGCCTCGCCGACCGTCGTTGCGACGTCCTGAATATCATCCACAGTCCGGGTGATCACGGTTTCACCCGATTCGGCCAAGGCTCCTGACTCGCGCGAGATCCGATTGGCTTCCTGCGCCCGATCACCGACGTGGTTGATGCTGACTGTCAATTCTTCGACGGTGGCCGCCATGTCCGAGGCCGATTCACTTTGCAGGTGGGCCGCCGTAGCCACCTCGGTCGAGGTCGTGGTCATCAGGTTGGCCGCCGAAGCGACGGAACGGGCGCTGCCAGCAATGGCTTTCAGGTTGCCCTGGAGCTTATCGATGAGCCGGTTGATCGCGGTGGAAACCTCGGAAATTTCATCGTTGCCAATCACTTCGGCTTTCACCGTAAAGTCCAGGTCGCCCTCGATGCGCGTCACGGCTCGCTGCATTGCCGCCAACGAGCGATTGATGCCCCGGATCGTCAGGAAACTGATCACTCCGATAAGAATCGATGCTCCGATGATCGAAGCCAACGAGAGAATGAAGCCGCGATGCGCGGTGGCGCGGCTCTCTTCGGCGCGGATGTCCGTATTCCTGGCATTGACCGCGATATGCTCGTCAACAAGCGCGGCCATCTTCATTCTGCTGGCGGCCATTTTCGCTGCCACAGCCATCGCCCCCGACAAGTCGTACTCCTGGGACTTCTCGAGCAACGCCGGCAGCAGCTTCATGTATTCGCCGAATGCGGCACGTTCCGCCTGGGCCAGTTCTTTGCCCTTCGCCGAACGCGCCACGGCCTCATACGCGGTCAGGCTTTTTTCCAAGGCAATGCTGCCGTCTTCGATGGCTTTTTCGCTTTCCTTCTTCTGTTCGGGCTTTTCGGCGAGAACGTGCCGATAGATGGCGATGGCGATCGCCTGTTGGTAGCCCTTGACTTCATAGATGCTGCGCATGCCCGGCGTGCCGCGCGTATTCGCATTCTCCAGAGCGTCGTCCAGCCTGTCGGCTACGTAGATCCCCGTGGCACCAATGAGCGCCATCAAGACGACAGAACTGATGGCCATGATGACCAGTTTCTTCGAGATTTTCACTCGATTCTCCTTGCGATTAACGAAATTGACACCGCTCTTTTCAGCATAGTCCATCATGCCACAACTTCTGCCCGGCCTTGCGGTCCGGCGCTTATTGGCGGAAGCGCGCGCCCTGTGGCAGAATCATCTGCGGAGATGATATTCCTCCTCGAACCGCCCCGCGACCAGCGGAGCTGATGATGTCTGTGTTCGGACCCGGACCGGGCGCCTCGTCGGGCGTCAGTCCCCAATCCAGAAAGGACAAGGACATCGTCATGAGAAGAAACTCCACCGATCCCTCGGCAGCGGATCTTTCGTCCCGCGCCGCCCCGCCGGCGAACAATGCGCCCGGCTCAACGGACTTCGACAAGCGCCAGGCAACCATCTTCGTCGTCCTGCTCGGCGTCGTCAGCCTGTTTTCGGACATGACATACGAATCGGCGCGCAGCATCGCCGGGCCGTTCCTCGCCGTGCTCGGCGCCAGCGCGACCGCAGTCGGCGTCGTCGCCGGCCTGGGCGAACTGATCGGCTACGCCTTGCGCCTCGTGTCCGGGCGACTCGCCGACCGCACCGGCAATTACTGGTCGATCACCTTCTTCGGCTACGCCCTCAACCTGCTCGCCGTCCCGCTGCTGGCGCTCGCCGGCAACTGGCAGGTCGCCGTGGCGCTGATGTTCCTCGAACGCGCCGGCAAGGCCATGCGCTCGCCGCCGCGCGATGCGATGCTCTCCTTCGCCGGGCACCACACCGGGCAAGGCTGGGGCTTCGCCCTGCACGAAGCGATGGACCAGACCGGCGCCACCGTCGGGCCGCTGATCACCGCGGGCATCCTGCACTTTCGCCACGACTACAAGCTGGCGTTCGCCTGCCTGGCGATTCCCGCCGCTCTGGCCATCACGGCGCTCGTCACCGCGCGGCTGCTCTATCCGCGGCCGCGCGACCTGGCGCCGGCCAGCGCCGCGCTCGACACGCAGGGCTTCGATCCGCGCTTCTGGTGGTACCTCGGAGCGGCCGGCTGCATCGCCGCGGGGTTCGCCGACTACCCGCTGATCGCCTTCCATTTCGAAAAAACGGGCCTCGTCCCCGGCGAATGGATCGCCGTTTTCTATGCCGTCGCCATGGGCGCCGACGGGCTGGCGGCGATGGTCTTCGGCTACCTCTACGACCGCCGCGGCATGCCGGTCCTGATCGCGGCGGCGCTGCTCCCGCTGCCCGTCGCGCCGCTCGTGTTCTTCGGCGGCTTCGACGCCGCGCTCGCCGGGGCGGTGTTGTGGGGCATCGGCATGGGCGCGCAGGAATCGATCCTGAAAGCGGTCGTCGCCGCGCTGTCGCCCGCCCAGCGGCGGGGAACGGCCTTCGGCATCTACAACCTCGGCTTCGGCGTGTTCTGGTTCCTCGGCAGCGCCCTGATGGGCGTGCTGTACGACCGCTCGCTGCCATGGCTGGTGGCTTTCTCGGTCGTCGTGCAGTTCGCGGCCGTGCCGCTGTTGATCAGGACATTTACCGGGAGGAACTCGTCATGAAGTACTGCTGCGAATGTGGAGGGCGGGTCGAGGCGCGGTCGGCCACGCAGGGCGTCGGCGAACGCTACGTCTGCACCGCCTGCGGGCGCAGCTACTTCGCCAGCCCGCGCCTGGCCGCCGCGTGCCTCGTCGACATCGACGGCCGCATCCTGCTGACCCGCCGCAACACCCGACCGGGCTACGGTCTGTGGAACCTGCCCGGCGGCTTCATCGAAACGAGCGAACCCGCAAGCCGCGGCGCGGTGCGCGAAACGCTGGAAGAAGTCGGGCTGGAGGTCGAAATCCTGCGGCCCTACGCGCTGTTCCAGATCCCGGCCGAGAACGTGGTCCAGGTGGTCTATCTCGCGCGTCATCTCGGCGGAACGCCGAGGCCAGGGCCGGAGAGCATGGAAGTCGGCCTCTTCGACGAAACCAGTCTGCCGTGGGGCGACCTCGCGCTGACCACCACGCGCGAAGCGCTGCGCCGCTACTTTTCCGACAGCGAAGCCGGCGAATTCGGCTTCCTGTTCGCCGAAATCGTCCGCTTCTGACGTCTACTCGCGCAGCGTCGCCACGAGGCGCAGCGGGTTCGCGATAAGGTCCAGCGCATCCTGCACGCACGGCGCGACGACATCCGCCGCCGCCAGCGTCGTCGCGGCGGCGCCTTCGCCCTGGATCACCGCGATGCCGAGCGCCGCGTGTTCGAGCATCAGCCGGTCGTTGCGCCCGTTGCCAACGCACGCACACGCCGCCGCCCCGAGCCGTTCGATGTACGCGCGCTTCGCTTCCGCCTGCCGGCCGGCGCCGAGCACGGTAAGCGTACACGGCAGACCGCGCAGCGCCTCCTTCGCCTGCCCGAAGGTGTCGGCCGTGACGACATGCACCTGCAAGCGCTCCGAGAGCGCGCGGAGACGTTCGCCGACACCTGGGAACAGGACGCCGTCGCAGGCGAGCGTGCCGTTGAAGTCGAGAACCAGATGCTCAAGCGCGAGCGACGGGGATTCGGGGATGGAGATTTCGATCATGATCGCTCCTTGTTGGGATAAGACGCGGGGTCGGGATTATTTGACGGCTGAATCGGGGTGGTTTGGCTGGTTCCGACCCGGAGCGGTCGCTTAGTGCGTCAAGAAGCAGACGCTCCGCGAGAGCATCACCGCTCGACCTCCTCCCATTTGTCGGCGTCGTCAGTTTCTTCGTCATCGTGGTCGAAGAATACGTTGCGCGCGCCGATGACCCCCATTCGTTCTAGCCGCTCGTTCCGTTTATCGCGCTCCATTTCGCCGTAGTGGTGCTCTAGTTCGTCCATAACGCCAGCTTTTGACGAGTTTGATTTGAAGCAGTCGAGGTAGTCGGGTATCAACGCTGGATCAAATTCAAGAGGCGGCGTTTCCCTGAGGAACTGAAGGTAGCCCGTGTTTGCTTTGACGTTCATGAAGAAGACGAGCAACTCCTTCCAGAGTACGTCTTCGTCGGCAATGTCAACTTCGCGGAGAAACACGCTCTCGGCTTTCGAGCCGTTGCGTAGCTCGTACGTATAAAGATTGATTTGCGTCGCGCGATCTTCAATGACGCGGAAAACTTCTCGTGCAATTTTCAGAACTATCCTTCGAAGGAACCTGCGGTAATGGTCGTTGTTGTCAGTACCAAGGAACGAGTCTTCGTCCGGAAACTCGGCTTGCAAGTGCTTGACCAGCAATCCTCTGATAGCCTTTGCTTCCTTCTTACCTTCGTAGACCGAGGTCAGCGCAAAGCGGTCATACCTCAGCGACTTATAGAAGGTACTGAGCAGGCTCAACAAATCGTTGTGAGTCGTTCGAAGCTCGAGTTTGACATGCTTGCGCAGACGGGCCACGAGATCGAGGTGGTTGTGAGTGATGAGAGACTTCTCCAGGTCCTCCTGATCGGAGGTGTCAGTGTGCTCGTAGAGAACTACAGCAGTCTTCAGCAACCGCTCAAGGCCAACGGACAGTTCATAGAGAAACTCGAACAACTCGTCGGCAAAGTCCAACTTCCTTATCTCGTGGAATCGCCGGAGGCCGTTATAGATAAACATGCCTGAGATATGAATCTCCTCGCCAAGCCGAAAATTCTTCCAAAAGTCGGACGGATTCATGGACTCTCCTTTCGTCGGCTTGCGGGTACGCCTGAGGATTAGGTAACGACGACAAGCTTCAAATGGCCGTTTTGCGACGCCGCTTGTGAACGAATGGTTGTGGCCGATTGTTGCCGTATGCGCGGCACCGGTCAACTCGCGATCCAGCACGAGATTCCCTATGCCGCATTCCAGCCCTCCAGCCGGGTCAGATCTTCACTAAGGTGCGCGGAAGTGCCGTCCGGTCGTGCGGCCGGCGTGGCAGCCGCCGCGCTCATGGCCCCGTAGCCCTGTTCGAGTCGCGCCAGCGCGGCGAGGGACCAGCGTTTGAGGGCGTCCAGGTGGATGCTGAAGGCATCGGCGAACGGTGCGGCGAGGTTCGCTTCGACGCGACGGCGGGCTTCAGCGTGCAGGCCGTGTTTGCCGGGCAGGCGCAGCAGGCCGGGGGTCCAGGAGGCGTGGGTGACGAGCGGCGCCGGGTCGAACAGCGGGCGACCGGCCGGATCGGGCAGAAAGCCGGCGGAACGGAATGCGGCGGGTGCGGCGTCTTCGAGCGTGCTGCGCGTCGCGGCGAGGATGTCCTCGAAGCGGCCGCCGACGGCCTCCGCGTGACGCGCCAGGGCGAGGCCCACGTTTTCCGCCGTTCCGCTGCCGGCGGTCCATGCCTCGGCCAGCGCGTGCGCGGCGTCTTCGAACGCCGGCGCGAGTGCGCCGGGGCTGCGCCACGCGGCGGCGAGATCGCGTACCTGCTGGCGCGCCCGTTCGAGCGCGCGCAGGCCGTCGGCCACGGCGGCGGCGGTCGCCGGCGCTTCGGCGCTGCCGGCGTGGCGCCGAAGCGCGGCGACGACGGCCTCGCGCAGGGCGCCGATCTTGCGCCGCAGTGAGAAGGCGCGCAATTCACGGTGACGCTGCAAGCGGGGGGCGAGGCAGCGGTCGAACCAGGCCGCGGCTTCGCGCCCGCCGTCGGCGATGGCGCTGACGGCGGCGACTTCGATTGGGAAGCCGAGCGCCGATTCCAGCTCCCGGCCGGCATACGCCTGCAGGCGCGCACGGTTGGCGAGGGCGAGCAGGTCGGCCTTGCCGAGCGCCGGCACGAGGTCGGCGCCCGCTTCGAGCAGTTTGCGCGCGACGGCGACATCCTCGGCGCTCAGCGTGCCGGCTCCGTCGATGAGCAGGACGCCGACGTCGCAGCGCGGCAGGTAGGCGAGCGTCTGCGCCGCGCCGGCGGCGGCGAGCGAGCCGAGCCCCGGCGTGTCGACGAAGCAGACGCCCGCTTCGAGGCGCGAGCTCGCGAGTTCGACGAGAATGTCGGTGACATGTCTGGCGTTGCCGGGATTGCCTTCTTCCGAGGCGAATTCGGCGAGGCGTTCGAGCCCCGCGCCCAGGGGATTGCCGGTGGCGAAGCTGACGGTGATCGCCGGTTCGCCCGGCACGATGCGCGTCGGCACCGCCGTCACCGGCGTCACGCCGACGGGCAGCACGGGGTGTCCGAGCAGCGCGTTGAGCAGCGAGGATTTGCCGCTGGAGACGCGGCCGATGAAGGCGACTTCGAGCCAGTCGTGTTCGAGCCGCTCGACGAGCCAGCCGAGCGTGGTGCGGAATTCGACGAGGCCGTGCGCCGCGACGACGCGCTCGATTTCGCGCAGGAGCGCCACTTCGTCGCGCGTCTCGTCGAGGCGTGCCAGCCGGGCGGCGATGTCGCCGCCGAGTCCGCGCGCCAGGTAGTCGTCGAGTTGCGCCAGGATGGCCTGCAATTCGGCGATCAGCCGCTCGACGTCGGCGCCATCGTCGGGGGAGACGGGGCCGTAGCCGGCGAGCCGGTCCGGCGTGATTTCGTCGAGGCCCGTCTGGGCGAAGTTGATCGCCGTGCGCAGCGCCCAGAGCGCGCCGATGCGCGGCTTTTCGTCGCGAATCGTCTGCGTGTCGAGAAAGCGGCAGGCGACGTCGCGGAAGCGCGCGAGGTAGTCCTCGGCGGTCCGGCACTGGGTCGGCGCCGCATCGGCGACGTAGGTGGGAAACAGCTGTCCGGAGGCGCCGGCCGGGAGGCGCGCGCAAGCGTCGCCCAGGATCTCGTCGACGTGGCGGAGCGTGGCGAGCAGATGGCGCTTGTGGTTGTCGCTGAAGGTCATTGGCCCTCCGCGGCGCGCAGCGAAAGCGCGTCGAGCATCCGTTGCCGCCAGTCCTCGACCTGCTCGAAGTACGGGCGCATCGCTTCGGCGGCCAGGGTCTGTATTCCGGCCCGGACCAGCGTCCGCCGCCAGCAGCGGCGGATCCAGCGCTGCCCGAGGAAAACGAGCGGTGGGGCTTCGAGGATGGCCGCCGGCCAGGGGTCCGGCGCCGGGAAGGCGGGAGGCGCTTCAGGACGCGGGAGCACGATGCCGGCCGTCTCTCCCCGCCCGACGAGCACGCTGGAAAGTTCGGCGCGCAGCTTGAGGAGTTCCCGCGTCGCGTCGCGCGCGACGCCGGCGGCGTGGGCCTCCAGCGAGGTCCGGATCAGCAGCGTGGCGTCGATCGTTGCTTCGTCGCCGGCCTTGGCCCACACGACGGCGGCATTGTGGGCGACTTCGCGGATCAGCGCGGCGGCTTGCCGCGCGGCTTCGGCCGCGGGCTCGATGCGCTGCCGGCGTGCCGCCTCGATCAGCGCGAGGACGTTGCGCGCGGCCGGCGCGGGGTGTTGCGGGAGCATCGGTTTTTGCGTTGGCTTCTGTGTTGACTCCTGCGCCGAAATCGCCTTGTCGACACGGCGTTCGAGCCGTTCGAGCTTGACGCGCAGCGAGGTCGCGCGCAGGGCGGCGCGCTCGGCGAGCCGGGGTTCCACACCCCGCACGATCCACTCGTTGCAGAGCTCCACATCGCTCCCGGCACGCGTGCTGGCGAGGTGCACCGGCCATTCCTCCCAGTCCTCGCCGCCGCGCGCCTTGAGCATGCGGCTGACGAAGCCGTGCACGGCCCAACGGTCCTTGAAATCGAGCAGGTCGGCCTTGGTGAGGACGACTGCGACGGCGCTGCCTTCGCGCTGCAGGACATCGATGAGCGGGAATTCGTCGAGCGAGAGGTCTCCCGTCGCGTCGATGGCCACGATGCCGAGGTCGCAGGCCGAGATGTCGTCGGACGGCAGGCCGGCCTCCAGGCCGGGCATGTCGACGAGCGTCACACCGCCGGCAAGCAGCGGCGCCGGGATTTCGAGCGCGAGCCGCGTCACGTGCCGTGCGTTGTGCGGGTTGTGGCGCTCAGTGGCGAATTCGGCGAGGCGGTCCGGATCGTCGAGCGGGAAGTCCTGCGGGCCGACGTCGGCGAAACGGACCGTGCCGCGCGGCGTTTCGCCGTGCACGAGGCGGACGGGTACCGCGGTGGCGGGCAGCGAGCCGGCCGGGAGAATGTCCTGTCCGAGCAGCGCGTTGATCAGCGACGATTTGCCGGCGTTGGTGCGGCCGAACACGGCGATCTCGAAGTCGTCGGCGGCGACGCGGGCGCGCAGCGCGTCGAGCGGCGCCTTGAGGTGGTGAAAACGGTGCGCATCGATCAACTCGGCCAGATTTTCGAGCCGAGCGGCGAGAGTGGTTGTTGCGGCGGTTGCGGTGTCGGGGCGTACCGGCGGCTCATCGTCGTCGGCGAGATGGCCATCGATGCGCAGCAGACCGTCGAGCAGCTGGGAAACGATGCGGTTGAGTTCGCCCTCGCCTTCGTCGGACAGCACTTCGCCGTCATGCCAATGACGCGGGCCGAGCCCTTCCACGGCGACGATGGCGCGATTGAGCGACTCACGCGCGGCCTCGGTGGCGCTCGCCTCCGGCGGCAGTTGCACCACGCCGTGGCGGGCCAGGGCGGCGCGCATCGCCTCACGCAGCCGCGCCACGTCCTCGGCGACGAGCTGGCGGTGGAGCGGCGTAATGTCGGCGCGATGCGTCGCAAACGGCGATTCGAGCTGCGCCGCGTCCACATCGCGCGCAATCTCCGCAAGCCGGGCGTCGATCTCGGCGAGGGTGTCGCGCAGGCGGGCGAACTGGCGGGCGGTGAAGGTCGTCATGACGGCCTCCGAAGCAAGGTCCGCCGGGGCGTTTTCCGGTCGGAGTCAGCCGGTTTCATCGCTCTCCTTGTCGAATTCCCGCGCGGTCGGCGCTGCCGGCAGTTGAGAGTTGAGACAAGGCCACGACAATCCTCGCTCAATCCGGGAATCGAACGAGGATTCCAGGCTTGGATTACGCTTTGGCCAGAGCCTGCTCGAGCGCCACGGCCACGGCCACGGACGCCCCCACCATCGGGTTGTTGCCCATGCCGAGGAAGCCCATCATCTCGACGTGCGCCGGCACCGAACTGGAACCGGCGAACTGGGCATCGGAGTGCATGCGGCCCATGGTGTCGGTCATGCCGTAGGAAGCCGGACCGGCGGCCATGTTGTCGGGATGCAGCGTGCGTCCGGTGCCCCCGCCCGAGGCGACCGAGAAGTAGGGCTTGCCCTGTTCCTGGCATTCCTTCTTGTAGGTGCCCGCCACCGGATGCTGGAAGCGCGTCGGATTAGTCGAGTTGCCGGTGATCGACACATCGACGCCCTCATGGTGGTTGATGGCCACGCCTTCGCGCACGTCGTCGGCGCCGTAGCAGCGCACCTTGGCCTTTTCGCCCTTGGAGTAGGCGATCTCGCGCACGACATTGAGCTTGCTCGTGGCGTAGTCGAACTGGGTCTGCACGTAGGTGAAGCCGTTGATCCGGCTGATGATCTGCGCCGCGTCCTTGCCCAGGCCGTTGAGGATGACGCGCAGCGGTTCCTTGCGCGCCTTGTTGGCGCTCCGCGCCAGGCCGATGGCGCCTTCCGCCGCGGCGAACGATTCGTGCCCGGCCAGGAAGGCGAAGCACTTGGTTTCTTCTTTCAGCAGCATCGACGCCAGGTTGCCGTGACCGATGCCGACCTTGCGGTCGTCCGCGACGGAGCCGGGGATGCAGAACGCCTGCATGCCTTCGCCCAACGACAGGGCGATGTCGACGGCCTTGGTCTGCTGCTTCTTCAGCGCGATCGCCGCGCCGAGGATGTAGGCCCAGCAGACGTTCTCGAAACAGATGGGCTGGATGCCCTTCACGATTCCATAGACATCGACGTCCAGCTTGTCGCAAAGCGCTTTGGCCGCTTCCAGCGATTCGATGCCGTATTGGGCCAGCACTTTGTTGATCTGCGGAATCCGACGTTCGTAGCTTTCAAATAATGACATGACTGATCCTTTGTGCTGGGCGCTTATTCGTGCCGGGGGTTGATGGTCTTCACCGCTTCGTCGAAGCGTCCATAGGTCGAGGTGGCTTTCTTCAGCGCCTCGGCGGGTTCCACACCCTTCTGGATCGACTCCATCATCTTGCCCAGATGCACGAATTCGTATCCGATCACCTCGTCGCCCGCGTCGAGCGCCATGCGGGTCACGTAGCCTTCGGCCATTTCAAGGTAGCGCACGCCTTTCGCCACCGTCCCGTACATCGTGCCGATCTGGCTGCGCAGGCCCTTGCCGAGGTCTTCCAGCCCGGCGCCGATGGGCAGGCCGTCTTCCGAAAACGCCGTCTGCGAGCGGCCGTAGGCGATCTGCAGGAACAGTTCGCGCATGGCCGTATTGATCGCGTCGCATACCAGATCGGTATTCAACGCTTCAAGAATCGTCTTGCCGGACAGAATCTCGGCCGCCATCGCCGCGCTGTGGGTCATTCCCGAACAGCCGATGGTTTCGACCAGGGCCTCCTGAATGACGCCGTCCTTGACGTTGAGCGTCAGCTTGCAGGCACCCTGTTGCGGCGCGCACCAGCCCACACCGTGGGTCAGCCCGGAAATATCCTTGATTTCCCTGGCCTGGACCCAGCGGCCTTCTTGAGGGATGGGCGCCGGGCCGTGGTTCGGCCCTTTCGCCACATGGCACATATGCTGCACTTCAGTTGAGTAGATCATCAGTGGTTCTCCGTTTGCTGATGCATTGGCGTGATGACCGACCGGCCGCCAGGAAAGCGCACGACGGCCGAATCGGTCGGAAAAGGGAAGGCGCGCCGGCAGACGCGCGCGGAGCGAACGAGATGGCGTGAATCGGTTGCGACATCTTCCTGTCCGGTTTTTGTTGATCTGATCTGGACAGGAATACCTACGCGCCCCGTCCGGGTTCTAGCGTAGGCATCATCAGCCCCAATGAGCGGGGGCGGTTAAGGGAGGAATGCCATCTCCACGAGAAGTCGATTATAGACGAAGCGACGGAAGCGGGCGCGGCCGGGATGTGGTAATCCTGGCGGGCAATCGCAACCGTCTCCCCCCTGACAAGGGGGGAACAAGAGGGGTTAAGCAACGGATCCCCGGCCCGCCGACCGCCGCCACCCCCTCCCGACCTCCCCTTGTCAGGGGATGAGTAAAAACGCTGAAATCCATGTGATTGCCTGCAGTCCCCGTGGCGATTGGCCGTTCGGCGCCCATGTGCTACCTTGAAACGATTCCCGGTCATCGTTCTTGCCATGCCGGTTCGATCCCGCCGGATCGCGACAGAAAGGAGTCGTCATGACGCCGACCGCTGCGCCGCCGCCATCGGAGAAAACCGAGTCTCCGGGCGGGCTTGCGGAAGGCGGTCCGCGAACGCAAGCGGTGGTGCCCACACTCCTGGCCCAGGCCATCGCGGACTATTCCGGCGACCCGTCTTTGCAGAAATCGCTGCGGCAACTCGAAGAACGCCTGACCGCGGGCCGCTTCCATCTGGCCATCCTCGGGCAGATCAAGCGGGGCAAGAGCACGCTGCTCAATGCGTTGCTCGGCGAAGCGCTTGTGCCCACGTCGGTCGTGCCACTGACGGCGATCCCGACCTTCCTGCGTTACGGTCCGGTCCGCAAAGTGGAGGTCAGCTTTCAGGATGCCCGTCCCCCGGAGACGTTCTCCCACGAGCAGGTCGCCGAGGTGTCCCGGTTCCTGGCCCGGTTCGTCACGGAGGCCGAAAACCCGCGAAACCGGTTAGGCGTGGCCGAAGTGGAGGTATTCCATCCGGCTTCGATCCTCAGCGGAGGGCTGGTGGTGGTGGACACCCCCGGAATCGGCTCCACGTACCGGCACAATACCGAGGCGACGATGGCATTCCTGTCCCAGTGCGATGCGGCGCTGTTCGTCGTGTCGGCCGACCCGCCGATCACCGAAGTCGAGGTGGACTTCCTCCGCCAGGTGCGCCAGAAGGTGCACCGGCTGTTCTTCATCCTGAACAAGGTGGACTACCTCGATACCGCCGAGCGGGCGACGGCGCTGGACTACCTGCGCCACGTGCTGGCGAGCCAGACGGAAGCAGCGCCTGAGGTTCCCATCTTTTGCGTCTCTGCGCGAAGAGCCCTCCAGGCCAAGCTGGAGGCGGACCCGGAGCGGCTGAAGGCCAGCGGCTTCGAAGAAATCGAGGAGCATCTCGTCAGTTTCCTCCTCCACGAAAAGGCCGCCGTTCTGCACGCGGCCATCGCCCACAAAGCCGCCGCCATCCTCGACGATGCCGCGATGCGCACGCGGCTCACGATCCGCTCGCTGCAACTTCCTGTCGAAGAACTCGATGCCCGCCTGGAGGTATTCGGAAAGCGCATGGCGGATATCCAGCACGAGCGGGTGCTCGCCGGCGACCTGCTCGCGGGAGAAAAGGAGCGGCTGCACGCCCGTCTGGAAGAAGAAATCGAGGCGCTGCGCGGCCGGGCACACGCCTGCCTGCGGGAGGTCGTGCTGCGCGCCATCGCCCGTCCAGACGGTTCAGGCGCGAGCGAATCCGCCCTCCAGGAGACGCTGGCCGAAGCGATTCCGGATTTCTTCGATCGCGAGCTGTCACTGGCGACGACAGGCTTCACGCAGGGGGTGGCGGAGGCGCTGAGATCGCACCAGGAGCGCGCCGACGCCCTGATCGAGACACTCCGCAAGACCGCCGCCGAGTTGTTCGAAATCCCCTACCACGCTCCGGACAGCGCGTCGGCTTTCGAATTGACGCGCGACCCGTATTGGGTGAGCTGGAAGTGGACATCGACCCTGAGCCCGGTGCCGCCCGGCCTGGTCGACCGCCTGCTCCCGTCGCACCTGCGCCAGAGCCGCCTGCGGAACCGAATCCTCGACCAGGTTGACGGGCTGGTCGTGGCGAACGCCGAGAACCTGCGCTGGTCGATCTTCCAGAGCCTCGATGACGCCCTGCGCCGGTTTGCCGCGGATCTGGACGAGCGGCTGGCCGATACCACCACGGCAACCCTCGGCGCCGTCTCGGCGGCCCGTCAGCGGCGCCAGGCCTCGGACGAGGCGGCGTCGAAGGACATCGAGGAACTGGAAGCGCAGCTCACGCGGGTGAACCAGGCCTGCGAAACCCTCCGCTCCCTGGCATCGCGCGGAGTCCCCGGTTCATCGCATTATTCACCCGGAATTGCGGACGGGTAGGACTGCCTCGCCGGGATGACGCCGCGCACGCCCCCGCGGGGGTTCGGGGTGTCGCCGCGATAGCGGGGAATCAGGTGCATGTGCAGGTGCGGCACGGTTTGCCCCGCGGCCTCACCAACGTTGATGCCGATGTTGTAGCCGTCGGGGGCGTAATGTTGGTCGAGCCAGCGCTTCGCCTCGTCGAGCAGCGCCAGCATGGCCCGGCGTTCGTCGTCGGTGGCGTCGAACCAGGTCGGCGCGTGGCGGCGCGGCAGGATCAGGAGATGGCCCTCCGTGACCGGATGCTTGTCCAGGCAGGCGAACGCCAGCTCGTTGCAGAGCAGCGGATCGGCGAAATCGCAGAAGCAGCATTCCTCGGTCATAATTTACTCTACCGGCGGATCGCCAGCACCAGCACGCCGCCGGCGACCATGGCGATGCCGCCCCACTCGCGCAGCGACGGGCGCTCGCCGAGGAAGGCGACCGCGAACAGGGCCACCAGCACCAGGCTCAGCTTGTCGATCGGCGCGACCTTGGAGGCGTCGCCGATCTGCAGGGCACGGAAATAGCAGACCCACGAGGCGCCCGTCGCGAG
Organism: Propionivibrio sp.; assembly: GCA_029975435.1. Taxonomy (GTDB): domain Bacteria; phylum Pseudomonadota; class Gammaproteobacteria; order Burkholderiales; family Rhodocyclaceae; genus Propionivibrio. The sequence goes on from JARKPC010000248.1 coordinate 52,986, forward strand.
GCCCGACAGGCCGAGGAACAGCCAGGTCCGGCCGGGCAGCGCGAAGGGGTTGGTCCATTTCCCGGTAAACGCGATGAACAGCGACAGGACGACGATGATCACCATCGTGCGGATCAGCGTCGCGAGGTCCGAATCGACCCCCTGCACGCCGACCTTGGCGAAGATGGCGGTGAGCGCCGCGAAGACGGCCGAGAGTAAGGCCCAGAAGGCCCAGCTGTGGGACGAGGTCATGATTCTTTCTTTTGATGGTGGGACATGAGGTCAGGATAGCGCGGATGCGGCGCCGACGTGAAAGGGGCCGGAAAAGCCGGCGAACAGATGCACGGCGCCCTGCCAGTCGCCTTGCGCGTCGGTGGCCAGGCGCAGCAGGCGATCGCGTTGCCGGGCCATCAGGCGGGTGCGCACCTCGCCTCTGGGCGCGAGCAGGCAGACAGCGGCAAAATGCTTCATGCACAGGCCGTCGGCTTCGTCTACCGCGTACCGGCGCCGGCCATCCTCCACGCGTTCAAGCAGCCGGGCGACGGACTGGTCGCGCGCGATGCGCCGCCGTTCGCAGCCGGGGCAGGCCATGGCCCGGCGGGTGGGCTTGGGCGGCTTGGGCTCGCCGCTCTTGCGGCGCCGCCGGGGATTCCAGTCGCGCAGCGCGACGTCCTCGCGGGCGAGCAGGCGGGTCAGGACCTCGATCTCCTTGCGCAGTCGCCAGCCGGCGTGGTCGAGCGCGTGTCCGACCACCGCCCGGGTCGTTTCGGCATTGCCGAGCGCGGCGACCTCGCGCACGTGGGCCGGACAGGTCGGGAAGAACAGCCAGCCCTCCAGTCCGAACGCCGCGGCGCTGCGGACGTTGTCGATCCAGCGCCGGTGGGCGAGGGCTTCGTCGATGCAGACCGGGCAGGCGTACATTGCTGCGGGGCCGCTGGCCAGATCGAACTCGTGCTCCGGCGTGATGAGGAAGGATGCGAAGGGTTGGCGGCCGGCGACGAGTTCGAGCAGAGTGTCCGCGTCGGCTCGGCCGCGAGCGAGGTGCCCGGCGGCGTGCTCCAGTCCCCCGAGGTAGCGCGCCAAGACCGGGAGGCGCTGTTCCGGGTGCAGGCGGGCAGCAGCCGCGTGAAAATGATCGAGGCACAGCGCTTCCGGCTGCGTCGCCACGACCTCGCGGGCGGCGTGGCCGCTTTGGCGGGCGAAGCGCAGATCGTCGAAGCGGCACGCCGGGCAGGCATCAGCGGCGGGAAAGAAGACGCGCTGCACGGCTTCGTCGTGCAGGTGCGTCGCGTCGAGCCAAGGCAGCGCGCGTTGCGCGGCGAGCGGGAAGATGCGGGCCACCGCGTCGGCGAATTCGGGATGGGCGAGGAGCAGCGCGCCGTGCCGGGAGCAGTAGCCGAAGGCCTCGGCCAGCGCCTCGGCGGCCAGGTCGGACGATTCCCGCGGGTCGAAGGCGTGCCGGAAGTAATCCGCCGCGTCGCCAGCCAGCTGCCGGCACGCCGGGCAGCCACCGTATGGCGCAGGTTCAGCAGGCGGCTTGCGCTTCGAATACGTTTGCGTAGAGGTCTTCGCCATAGCTCGTTTCGAGCGGTTCGCCCGGTGTAACCTTGAAGCTGCGCGTTCCGTCCCCGCGCCGCTCGGCGCGCAGGAACAGCCAGTCGTCTCGACCCAGCGCGAAGCGACTGTGCGCGAAATCGTACTGGTGGGTGACGAAGAACACGCGGATGCGCCGCTCCAGCAGGGCGTCGACGACCTGGCGCGCGATCTCCGAGCCTTCCCGTTCGTTGGTCGACGAGAACGATTCGTTGCACAGCAGCACCGAATCCGGGGTGATCGCGTCGGCGATGTTGCTCAGGCGGGCGAGTTCCTCGTCGAACTTGCCGCTTTTCATCGTGGCATCCTCTTCGCGCTTGTAATGCGTAAACAGGCCCGAGCACACGGCCGCACCGAACGCTTCGGCGGTAACGAACAGGCCGCAGTGCATCATCACGTGCGCGACACCCACGCCGCGCAGGAAACTTGACTTGCCGCCCTGGTTGGCGCCGGTGACGATGACGAGGTTTTTTCCATCGGCGACCAGATCGTTGGCCACGACGCTGCTGCCAAGCTCGAGCGCCAGCGTCGCGTCGTACAGGTTCCTGAATTGCAGGCTCCGTTCCGCCGCTTCGCCGGGCACGGGAAACGCGATCGGGATGCCCTGCGACGCCAAGCGGTCATGCAGGTTCAGGCAGCCGATGTAGAAAGCCAGCTCCATGCGCAGCATTTCGAAGAAGCTGAGGATGTGGTCGGTCGACTGCGCCATCGCATTGGCCACGAGATTGATGCCGCGGTCGCGCAATTCCGAAAGGATGCGCGCGCCCCCTTCGTCGCGCTCGTCGATGGTGAACCGGTATTCCGGTGCTCCCTGGCCGAGCAGGCGGCCGAACCAGTTGGGGCGTTTCTCCCTTGGCTGCCTCAGGATGTGGCGGGTACCGACCGTGCCGGGCCCGAGTTCGGCGCTCAACAGCACGCCGCCCCGGAACTCCAGTTCCTTGAGGTGGTTTTCGACGACGGCGAAGTATTCGTCGCTGAATTCCCGCTGCAGCATGGCGAACAGATTGCGGAATCCGTCCGAGCCAAATCTGCCCGCATTGACATCGGCCAGCTTTCGCAGCTTGTTGAGGACATCGACAAAAACCCGCATCAGCTTCATCGCGTCGTGCAGGGTGCCCAGCGGATAGCGACCGAAAGCGCTGAAGTAGATGCTCTTTTTTCCGGCGAAGGCTTCGAGCGTGGTGTCGTAAAGCTGCCGTACGACCGCGGGGTTCTCCAGGCAGTCCTTGACCACCGCCTGGCGGTAAAGAATCATTTCCTTGCCGGAACCCGGTCCTGATACGAGAGCGGCATGCACCACGGCGGCGAGATACTTGTCGTCCCCGGCCATGGCCTGCTGCAGCGTGCCAAGTGCGAGATCCTCGCTCAGCGACTTCTCGTGCGGCGGTATCCCGCTCAGCATGACGAAATCGCGGTCCGGGTGCATCAGCAAGACTTTCACGGCGCGATCCTCCGCTTGAGCCACTCGCCCGTGACGCGGTGTTTCTCGGCGATGGCCAGCGCGTAGGCCAATCCCTCGGCAGGCCGGCGCTCGACCTTGAAGGTGCGCTGCGCCGGATCGGCCTGGGATGCCGAACAGACGAGGCTGACCGTCTTGTCGTCGAAGGTGGCGAGTTCATCGAGAAAGGTGACGCACACCGCCAGCGCATCCGAACGCGAAATGCGGTCCATGATCTTCTTGCTCAGGAATACGGCGTCACGCAGCGTGGTCGACGAGAATATCTCGTTCATGATGATCAGGCTTCCCGGTGTTGTGCAGTCGAGAATCTGCTTGATGCGAACCAGATCGTCCTGCAGCTTGCCACGCAAGTTGCGGATATCTTCCTGGCGCTCGAAATGCGCGAACAAGGCATCGCAAAGGAACAGGCGTGCCGCGCTGCCCGGAACCATGCACCCCAGGCGGGCCAGATAGTGCAACTGGCCGACCATGCGGGCGAACGTCGTCTTGCCGCCCTGGTTGGGGCCGGTGACGACGAAGATGCGTTCGCCGTCGGCCAGGTGGAAATCGTTGCAGACCACGGTCGCCTTCTCGTCGATCAGCTTGCTGGCCAGCGCGGGGTCGAAAGCGCCATGCACGGCGATGACCTTGGAACTCCGGGACAACTCCGGGCGGCAGAATTCAAGCCCGGCTTTCCGGAATTTACTGATGTAGGCGAGACAGGCGACGTAAAACTGAATCTCCCGATCGAAGCGCGTGACGACGGCATGGGCAAAACCGGCCTGGTCCGCGCAAAATGACTGCAGGCGCGCGAACGGCTCCGGAAACAGGCGCGCCACGCGCTCGACGATCTGCGCTTCGACATGGTTCATGCCCATCCGGCCAGAATAGTCGAGCAGATAGCTCTTGACGGCGCCGCGCTGGAATTTCTCGAACGTTTCCTCCACCGCCGCGCTGTAATCCGGTCCCCCGTCGTACCTGAGCACGGTGACCGCAGCGCCGTCGATCAGCACTTCATAGCGGATGGCGCACAGGTCGGAACGGATGCCGCGCATCTCGGCCGCCAGATGCAAGAACGCTTCGCTTTCGACGTATTCCGCGAGCCAGTCGCGGAAGGCGAGCAGCCCGCGCGAGGCGAGCGCGGCTTCCTGCAAGCTGCGGCTCAACGTCTCGACGCCGGTGCAGTAGAGGTGGCAGGCGTCGAGAACCCAGTAGTGTTTCTCGCTGGGGTAGTAGCTCTTTGCCGAAGCCTCCAGACGGACACGCATCGTGCGCATCTTCTCCGCAAACTCGCGCATCGCCAGCATGGCGGCATCGCCGTCGAGGTCGGCCATGATCTCCTGCCGGTAGGCGATGGCATCGGGGTCCGACAGCGGGTAGCGGTAGAAGCCACCGAGATCGTATTCCTGCCAATTGGCGGTGATCGCTTCCACGATCTGGTCGAGGAACAGATCGTGGAAGTACTCCGGGTCTTCGGTCGCGGATGCGGCGGGGAACCCGTCCGTTCCAGGAAACAGGATGCTATGGAACCGGAAGCGCGTCTGGCCGTTTCCAGTCTCGTTACGTTCCGGCTCCATCGTGTCCTTCTCCCGCAGTGCTCAGGCAGGCGCTGATTGACTACAGACCTTACCTGCCGAACCGAGCCGCTTTGCCAAGTTCGGCCTCGATCTCCAGCAGGCGGTTGTACTTGGCGATCCGTTCGCTGCGGCACATCGATCCGGTCTTGATCTGCCCGCCGCCCATGGCCACGGCGAAGTCGGCCATGAACGGGTCCTCGGTCTCGCCCGAGCGGTGCGAGATGACGAAGCCCCAGCCGGCGGTGCGGCACAGGTGGATGGCGTCGATCGTCTCGCTCACGGTGCCGATCTGGTTGAGCTTGATCAGCGCCGCGTTGCAGGTCTTCTCGGCGATGCCGCGCGCCACGAACTTCGGGTTGGTCACCAGGATGTCGTCGCCGACGATCTGGATGCGCTGCCCCATCTGCGCTGTCATGGCGGCGAAACCGGCCCAGTCGTCCTCGGCCAGGCCGTCCTCGATCGAGACGATCGGGTAACGGCCGATCCACTGCTCGAACAGGTCGATCATCTCGGCGCTGGTCTTGTCGCCCTGGCCGCTGCGGGTCAGGCGGTACTTGCCGTCCTCGAAGAAGGAAGAAGCGGCCGGGTCGAGCGCAATGGCGATGTCCTTGCCCGGCACGTAGCCGGCCTTCTCGATGGCCGAGACGATCAGTTCGCAGGCCTCGTCGTTGCCGCCCTTCAACTGCGGGGCGAAACCGCCTTCGTCGCCGACCGACGTGGCGTAGCCCTTGCCGTGCAGGATCTTCTTCAGCGCCTGGAAGGTCTCGGCGCCGTAGCGCAGCGCTTCGGCGAGCGACGGCGCGCCGACCGGCATGATCATGAATTCCTGGAAGTCCAGGCTCGAATCGGCATGCTTGCCGCCGTTCAGCACGTTCATCATCGGCACCGGCAGGTGCGTCGCGCCGGTACCGCCGAGGTAGGCGTACAGCGGCAGGTTGCACGATTGCGCCGCGGCGCGCGCCACGGCCTGCGACACGCCGAGGATGGCGTTGGCGCCGAGTTTCGCCTTGTTCTCGGTGCCGTCCAGCTCGATCAGCAGGGCGTCGATCGCGGCCTGTTCGGTGGCGGCCTTTCCGGCGAGCGCCGCCGCGATCGTCGTGTTGACGTTGGCAACGGCCGTGCGCACGCCCTTGCCCTGGTAACGCTTCGCGTCGCCGTCGCGCAGTTCGACGGCCTCATTGGCACCGGTCGAGGCGCCGGAGGGAACCGAGGCGACGCCGCTGCTGCCGTCTTCGAGCGCCACGCGCACGCGCACGGTCGGGAAGCCGCGGGAATCGAGGATTTCGATGGCGCTGACGGATTGGATGGTCTGTTTCATGTGTGTCTCTCCTTTCAGGACGGGTCGGTAACTCGGGGGGTCCAGCTTTCGAACACGCCTTCAAAAACCGCCGAACGTTTCAGCCAGCGTGCCGGAAGCGGAGGGCCGTAGTTGGACTTGGTGAAGCTGGCGCGCACATAGTCGCGCCGGGCCGTCGGCTCGATGTCGAAATCCTCGGCCTCGCGCGGCGTCATGTCGGTCAGGTTGAGCACCCAGCGCGTGGCGTTGACGAAGGCGCTGCTGCCGAGCGCTCCCGCCGGGCCGCCCTCGTCGGCGAAGGAGGCGGGCTGCGGAACGTGGTGCGAGAAGAGGATCGTGCAGCCGGTCTGCACCGCGATGTCGGTCAGAAGACCGTACAGCATCGCCATCTGCGCGAAGTCCTGCTCGTCGCACAGGTGGAAGCGACGGATCGGATCGAGGATCAGCAGCCGGCTGCCAAGCGCCAGCCGGTTCAGCCGATCGAGGCCGGACTCGCCGATCGCGCCCTTCATCAACAGGTTTGGCACCTTGGTACGCGCCGACTGGAATTCCAGGTTGGCCTCGAGCCGCTGCGCGAGCTCCGCGCCATGCCCCTGTCGTTCGAGGCTGCGCAGCAGGTAGTGCGCGCGCCGCTGCAGCACTTCCGGCGGATCCTCCGTCGCCAGAAAAACCACGCGTCCGGTCTTCTCCGGCGCGGGCAGCAAGTTGCCCGCCACGGGAATGCCCGCCGCCACGGCCGCCGCGATCTGCAGCAGCAGCGAGGTCTTGCCGATGCCCGCCTGGGCGGCGACGAGGCCGACGCTGCCGGCGAGCAGGTTGGGCAGGCAGAAATCCACGGCCGGCGGCGGCTCGTCGCGCGCCGACAGCCACGAAACCCGCTGCCACAGGTTCGGCGTCATGGTCTCAGCGGGCGAGGAGCACCGAACAAGTGGCGTGGTTCATGATCTGCTTGGCCATCGAGCCGAGCAGCCAGCGCTGCATCACGCCACGGCCGCGGTGGCCGATGACGATCAGGTCGCCCCCCCAGCGTTCCGATTCGATCAGGATGCGCTCGGCCGGATGGCCGACGGCCACCTCGTAGTCGATGGCGACTTTCCGGCCCGCGGCCAGTTGCTTCAAGGGCTTGTGGACCTGATGAAAATGCTTGCGCGAATTCTCCAGCACGGCCTCGGTTTCCACCTCCTCGCCGAACTCCGGCGGGCGCGCCACGGAAAGCACGCGCAGCGCCGCCTGGTTTCGCTCCGCGAGATCGAGCGCCATGGCGAAGGCCTTGTTGGCCGGATCGGAACCGTCGTATCCCACGAGTATCTTCTTGAACATGACTGGCCTCCCTCAGGTTGACTTGGAACTTTCTTGATCTTCGCGCAGCAGATGGCGGGGCAGGAAGAATGCGTTGGCAATGAGCGTCGGCACCACCGCGCTGCCGATGACCGCCGCGACGAGGTAGGAATACTGCGCCTGGTCGATGACCTTGTGCGACAGCCCGAACAGCGCCGAGATCGTGCCGAAGGTAAGCCCCGTCGACATGAGCAGCGTGGTGTAGGCGGCCTCCTGGCGCGGCGACTTGTAGAAGCGGGCGAGCGGATAGACGCCGGCGACCTTGGTGAACATTTTGGCGAAGAGCAGCACGAACAGCGCCATCGGTGCGGCGACGATCGCCTGCATCGAGACGAGCGACCCGGCGCGGATGAAGTAGAACGGCGTGAGCAGTCCGAAGGTCAGCGTACGCAGGCGGCGTATCAGGGCGTGGTCCTTGCCGACCGTGCCGGCCAGCACCATGCCCATCAGGTAGGCGGGCAGGACCGCCTCGCTGTCCGCCCAGGCGGCGAGTCCGCCGAGCGCGAACAACCAGAACAGCAGGAACTTGGCTTCGAGTTCCGACGGGCGGCTGCCGTAGCGTTTGAAGAAGCGCGGCGTGACCCAGGGCATGATGGCGAACACCACGAGGCTCACGGCGAAGAAGACGAGCGTGCGCATGGAGAACGGCGCGAAGATGAAGCCGAGCGCCAGCACCGTCGCCAGATCGGTAACGAAGCACGCGGCCAGTACCGTCTTGCCGTAGTCGGTGGCGTTGAAGCCGAACTCCAGCATGACGGCATAGACGACGGCAACCGAGGTGGTGGACATGGCAATGCCGGCCAGCCAGCTCGCCTCGACGCTCCAGCCCAGCCCCCAATACGCGATCGCGGCGCAGCCGAAGAATGGCGCGGCAAAGCTCGCCAGGCCGATGGCCAAAGACTCCTTCCACTTGCGCCTGAGGATGTGCGGGTCGAGTTCCGCGCCGGCGAGGAAGGTCAGGACGATGGCGCCCGTGCCGGCGAGGAAGCCGACCCACGACTCGCTCGATCCGAGCGTGATGCCGCCGAGGAACGCACCGATCAGTAACTGGGCGATCGCGCCGACGACGATTTCGGAAAGTGCGGTGGCGATGCGCAGCCAGATCGAGAGGAGGCTCGCGGCGAGCGCGAGCCCGAGCCACAGGGCGGCGAGGAACCAGGTGTCAGTCATAAGTCAGGCTCCCCGAGTTTGCCGAACTCCACCGGCGATTTGACGTAGAAGAGGTGCACGTCTTCGGCTCTGAGACGCTCGAACAGGCGAACCGCCTCCTCGCGCGTGACAGCCATCATGACCTCGACCGGCTGATCGGTCAGCTCGAAGAAATGCGCCGAGTGGATCCGCTTTCCGCGGCCGAAGCCTTCTCCCGCGGCGATCAGCGTTGCGCCGTGCAAGCCCATCTCCTGCGCGAGATGCACAAGCCAGTCGCCGATCGGCTTGCCCTTGTGGCGCGAATCCTGATGCGTGAAAAAAGTGATCTGGAACCCGTTCATGACGCCTCCTCTAGCTTTGTTTCAACCAATGCCACGACGCCATGCCGGCGACGGTCATCAGCAGAGACCCAGCGACATGGACGAGAACGGTGCCGGCAGCCCGTGAGAGACTGCCTTCTTGCAAGGTCGCGACGACTTCGGCGGAAAACGTGGAAAAGGTCGTCAGTCCGCCGCAGAATCCCGTGACGATGGCCAGGCGCCATTCCGGGGCAATGCCCGGCGCGAGCGAAAAAAAGGCGATGGCCACGCCAATGATATAGCCGCCGACCAGATTGGCGGTGAGGGTTCCCAGCGGCAAGGCGGGCAAAAGACTGTTGAGCCTGGCGCCCAGTTGCCAGCGCAGAAGGGCGCCGGCAGCCGCTCCAGATGAAATGGCGATAACCGGTTTAAGCATGATCCTGTCCAAATGTTCTTGATTGCCTGTTGGACAGGTACAAAAAAACCTACGCGACCCGTCCGGGGTACTGCGTAGGCATCATCAGCCTCAAAATGTCGAGGCGGTTAGAGGAGGAATGCCATCTCCTTCCCTGACAGTATAGCCCGTGCGCAAGGAAGCGGGTTAACCCGCCCGACCGCCTTGGCGGGCAAGCCCCTCGCCCGGCGGTTGACCGCCCATCGAGGCATCCGGCGCCAGCCACACGGCCGTGTCGTGGTAGGCCGCGCCGCCGTTGGGGAATCCCGGCGCCGCACCGACCAGCGCATTGATCCCGATGCCATCCACAAAACTGCCGCCCGGCCACTGGCTTTCAACCACCAGCGTCGTCGGCTGAACGCCGTCGAACAGGCAGGCGTGCAAGCGAACGCTTCCGCGCCGGTTGCCGAGGCGAACGAGGCTGCCGTCGGCAATTCCAATCGCTTTCGCGCTATCGGGATGGACGAGAACCGTCGGCCGGCCTTCCCCTGCACGTGACTTTTCCGTTTCGCTGAAGGTCGTATTGAGGAAATGCCGGGCCGGCGCCGGCACCAGACGGAACGGCGTCTCCAAGGAACCGTTCTCGATGACGTCGAGCTGATCCGGCATGGCCGGCATGACGGCATGGTCCGGACCGATCGCCGCCCAATCCGGCGAGAATCGAAAACGCCCGTCCGGATGACCGAAGCCGTCGAGGAAATGCGCTTTCTCGAAAGGCAGCGAGCAATCCATCCAGCCCTGACGCAGCACGTCATCCGCGCCGGGTTTGCCGGAGGCCGTCAGCACCTGGTCGACCACCGCCATCGCGCTCATGCCGAAGGCGGGGTGGTCGACTCCCAGACGCCCGGCCAACTGCCCGATGAAGTCGTGATTCGACCGGCACTCCCCGGGCGGTTCGAGAATCGCCTCCGCCACCTGCAGAAAGGTATGGCCAGACGCCAGGTACAGGTCGTCGTGCTCGGTGAACATGGTCGCCGGCAGGACCACGTCGGCCAACCGTGCGGTGTCGGTCATGAACTGTTCGTGCACACAGAGAAACAGGTCGTCGCGCAGCAAGCCCTGCCGTACCGCCAGGCTCTCCGGGGCGACGACCGCCGGATTGGTGTTCTGGACGAGCATCGCCGTCACGGGCGGCCCGCCGCGCAGGGCGCCGGGATCGCCGGCCAGCACCGCGCCGAGCGCCGACATGTCCAGTTGGCGGGCGGCCGGAACTGGCCTGTCGAGGCCGTTGAGGAAGCGGCGCTCGAGGCCGTAGATCGCGCTGTGGCCATACAGGGCGCCGCCGCCCTTCTCCTGCCACGCCCCGGTAACCGCCGGCAGGCAACTGACCGCATGCATCGCCGCCGCCCCATTGCGCTGGCGCGTGAAGCCGTAGCCGATGCGCATGAAGCTGCGCCGCGTCGCCCCGTAGAGCCTGGCGAATGCGACGATCTGCTCGGCCGACAATCCGGTGATTCCCGCTGCCCACTCCGGCGTCCTGCTCTCCAGATGCCGCTCCACGACCGGCGAAAAATCGGTAAGACGCGCCAGATAGTCGCGATCGGCCAGCCCGTCCCGGAGCAACACGTGCATCACCGCGCAGGCCAACGCGCCGTCGGTACCGGGCCGCAGCATCAGGTGCACGTCCGCCTTTTCGGCGGTCGCCGTGCGGTAGGGGTCGACCACCACCAGCTTCGCGCCGGTCTGGCGCCGCGCTTTCTGCACCCAATGCATGAAGTTGATCTGCGTATGTACCGGATTGCCGCCCCACACCACGATCAACTCCGAATCGACCACCTCGCGCGCATCGACGCCGTGCTTGGCCCCGACACCGGCCTGCCATCCGGCGTCGGAAAGCGCGACGCAGAACGTTTCGTGTTGCCGCGACCACCCGGCAAGATGCCCGAGACGGCGCAGCGCGGCACGTTGCACGAGGCCCATGGTTCCCGCGTAGTGATACGGCCAGACGGTTTCCGGTTCATGTTTCTCGATGGCTCGATTCAGGTTCCCGGCCACCAGATCGAGCGCCTGATCCCATCCGATGATTTCGAATTTCCCGCTGCCCTTCGGCCCGCTCCGGCGCAAGGGATGCATCAGCCGCTCCGGGTGATTGGCGCGCTCCGCGTAGCGCGCCACCTTGGCGCAGATCACCCCGTCGGTATACGGCTGTTCGCCGCCGCGCACCCTGCCGAGCCGCCCATCGGCCGCAACCTCGAGTTGCAGCGAACAGACACTTGGGCAATCGTGCGGACAAACGCTGGGAAAAACGGAGCCCTGGGCTCGGGCGAGGCGTACGTTCATGGCGGCCTTTCGACGATGAGGCGCCATTTTTCCACAGCCCGCCGGCGCCCGGAACCGGCAGCGCGAAATACGCCCGGTGACTGCGCCCCGAAAGTGGCAGGCGCTGACCGGGTAATCGCGGTATAAACTCCAACCTTTCGTTCGATCCAGATCTGCGCATGACCCCCATTCTTGATATAAGAACGCTGGTTCTGATCTACGTCGGCGTCACTATCGGGCAGGCGGTGGTGCTGGTCTATTTGTGGAGTGTTCAGCGCAACTATCCGCCGGCAAAGGATTGGGCCATCGGATCATTGATGATGGCCATCGGCCTGTTTCTGTTTGCTCTGCGCAATCTCGCGCCGGTTGTACTGACCGAGATCGTTTCAAACCTGTTCCTGCTGCCGGGCTTGATGCTCTTCAATTTCGGCATCGTCAAAGCGACCGACCGAAAACCGCCGCTCAAACTTGGACTGGCGTTGTGCACCGTAGCCAATGGACTCCTGGCATGGTTTACCGTGGGGGCGCCGAACTACCCGGCGAGCGTGCTGATTCAGAGCGCGGTGTTTCTGGCGTTCGACCTCTACACGGCACACGCCTGTTTGACGACCAGGACAGCCAGAGGCAACCACACTTTCCGGATAATAGGAATCGTGTTCGTCGTCCTGACGATAGTCTGCTCCTGGCGGGTGGCAGGAGGTGTCTTTGATCTGACCTTCTCGTTGTCGCCAACGCTGCCGCGCTTGTTGTGGATCGCAACATCGCTGATCAGTTTCCCGATGCTAACGGTACTGCTGACGTTGCATACATCGCAACGCCTGCAGGACGAAATCCACGCTCAAGCGCGTCGTGACACGCTGACGGACGCCTACAATCGCCGTGCCTTGATCGAGTTCGCCGACAAGGAATGGTCCAGAAGCGTGCGTCATGATTATCCGCTCTCGATTCTTTCGGTCGATATCGATCACTTCAAGAACTTCAACGACCAGCACGGCCATCAGACCGGCGACGTCGCCCTGGTTCAAGTATCGAAGGCCGCCCAGGCGGCATTGCGCTCGGACGATTTCTGGTGCCGTTATGGCGGCGAGGAGTTCATCGCCCTGCTTCCCAACACGACGAAGGAGCAGGCCATGGCCGTCGCCGAACGGCTGCGCCAGGCTGTCGAAAATACAACGATTTCTTCGCCGCACGGTTCGCTTAGCGTTTCGGTGAGCATCGGGGTGGCCGAACGCTCATCGAACCATTCGAGTCTGTCTGAGGTGCTGGCGATTTCGGATGCGGCGCTTTATAGGGCCAAGACTGCAGGGCGAAACAGAGTCTTCGCCGACGGCGACTAAGTAGAGCGGCTTCCGCCGGTCCGTGGCTTAGCAACGGCGCAGACCTCGTGTTCAAGAATTGCGCGCATGAACCTTTTCCGTCCACGCAACGCCTGGCCCCAGTGTCCCGATGTCGCTGTTGGAAGCAAGGCCCTTATCGGGGAGCTATACTGAAGACCCGATCGGCCTAAGAAAAGGATCTGCCATGGGTTTCGTGTGGACCATCGTGCTTGGCTTCGTAGTCGGCGTCGTTGCCAAGTTGTTGCATCCGGGCAAGGAAAACATGGGCTTCATCATGACCATTCTGCTCGGCATCGCCGGTTCCTTCCTGGCGGGATTCGTCGGACAGTTTTTCGGCTGGTATCAGGCGGGCGAAGGCGCTGGTTTCATTGCCTCGGTGGTTGCCGCTATTGGCCTGCTATTGGTCTATGGACGATTACGCCAGGGAAACGGTGGTTCCTGAGGCTCGTATCGTGGCGTTGCGACGCACCCGCCCGTTTTGGGATTGGCATCCGGGTGGCTAGATCGTGGATGTAGTTCAGTCGGTTTCTTTGGCGGGAGGCATGGCCTGGGCAAGCGGCATGCGTCTGTACGCCGTGCTTTTTGCGGCTGGACTGCTCGGGAAACTCGGCCATTTGCAGCTCCCTGCCAGCTTGCAGGCTCTTGAGAATCCATGGGTCATCAGCGTCACAGGCACCCTTCTGGCGATCGAGTTTCTGGCCGACAAGATTCCGATCGTCGATTCCATCTGGGACGGCATCCAGACTTTTATCCGCATACCCGCTGGCGCGGTCCTCGCGGCCTTGGCGATGGGCGAGCATTCGCCTGAACTGATGCTTACCGCCGGGCTGCTGGGAGGCTCTATTGCCGCAGGAACCCATCTTGCAAAGGCGGGAGGACGAGCACTCATCAACAGCTCTCCTGAACCGTTCTCAAATGTCGCGACCTCCCTCGGTGAAGATGTGGTGGTCGCCAGCGGCCTCTACGCCGCCATCTATCACCCCATCCCTTTCCTGATCATTCTCGGCGGCTTCGTCATCTTGCTGATCTGGTTGTTACCAAAGCTGGTCCGCGGAATTCGCATGTTATTCGGTCGCTTCTTTGGACATTCGCGTTCAACATGATCTTCGACCGAGAGGCGAGAAACCACCGACCACTTCTCCATACTGCGTTGCTGCGACTGATTGGTGTCGTCGATAGGAGCCAGACAGCGCACTGCGATTCGGTGATCACCAGAATGGGAATCCACTGACAACTTCATCCGCATTTGCCCCGTCAAAAAAAAACCTCCATTGTGCAGCGGTGTACTCCCACAACGCCCTCACCCAGCCGCAGGAAACAGGGGCGGAGCATCAAATTTCCCGTAGCTGCAAAGCGGCAGCCAAATAGGCTGGATTGTAGGCAGCGGTCTTGATTTTTCGTGGCAAGCTCATGACCCGGGATTTGTCGGCGCGAAAGAGATTCAAGGCGGCGCGGCGCA
>JARKPC010000258.1 GCA_029975435.1 Propionivibrio sp.
ACCTGGGCGCATGTCACACCAGAGACACTCATCAGCCAACGGCCCCCCCGAGGCCGGCGACCGTTTCGCTCGGGGGCCTGGGAACGTGACTTGATCATCGGATTGGAGCGCTCAGCGATCGGCACTGTGGTTGAACGCACGACCCGGTTCACGATGCTGGTCCATCTGCCCCGCGAGGAAGGCTACCGTCATCGGCACTCAGTCACCAACGCGCCCGGGTTGGCCGGCTATGTGGCGGTCACGATGACCAACGCCCTGACGGCGACGATGGGGTCGTTGCCCGCCGAGTTGGCCCGGTCGCTGACCTGGGACCGTGGAAAACAGATGTCGGCGCACGCCAAGTTCGAAGCCGCCACCGGCATCCCGGTGTTCTTCGCCGACCCCCACTCGCCGTGGCAGCGCGGCACCAACGAGAACGCCAACGGCCCGCTCCGGCAGTACTTCCCGAAAGGCACCGACCTGTCGCGGTGGTCCGCCGACCAGATCAAAGCCGTCGCTCACGCGCTGGACACCAGGCCCTGCAAGACACCCGGCTGGAAAACGCCGGCCGAAGCCTTCAGCGAACAGCTACAATCTCTAGAAAATAACGGTGTTGCATCGACTGGTTGAATTTGGTCAATACACGTCGGCCCAATTCGCGAAACATTTGGACAGTCTGGGAATCGTCGGTTCGATGGGTCGTACCGGCGTGTGTTGGGATAATGCGTTGGCTGAATCTTTCTTTGCTGCTCTGAAGAATGAACTCGTCTACCGGGTGGTGTTGCCGACCCGGAAGGCGGCCCAACGACTGGTTGCGGAATACGTAGAGGTCTTCTACAATAGGACCCGTATCCATTCGGGCCTCGACTGCAAGACACCCCACGAAGTCGCCATCGAATACCAGCAAAACAGATCAAACGCAGCATAAACCAGCAAAAATCAACTGTCCGCTCAAGGCCAATCAGACCAATCACCTCGCCCGGGATCGACGGTCGGCCCCTGCCCGGGGGAAACAGATCGGCGAACGACGCGTCCGGGACCAACCGGCCACGATGCTCAGCCAGAAACCGGAACACACTGTCCACCGCCAACAGATGCCCCGCCAACGACTTCACATCCAACACGTCCCGCTACGGACTCGACTCACCCTGCACAACCCAACAATCCCAGCCGACAGCCGGCCACACCCGTGGGCACGCCGGCGAATTGTTCAGCAGTCTCC
>JARKPC010000282.1 GCA_029975435.1 Propionivibrio sp.
AAAACCCGCCCACGGTTGTCGTCGGCGGGTTTTCTATTTTCAGGACACCATCTTTGAATACGCTCAACGTCGAGTACCGCAAGGTCGAGGCGCTGATTCCCTACGCCCGCAACCCGCGCACACATTCCGAGGCGCAAGTCACCAAGATCGCCGCCAGCATCGTCGAATATGGCTGGACGAACCCGGTCCTGGTTGATGGCGACAACGGCATCATCGCGGGCCATGGTCGTTTGGCTGCTGCACGCAAGCTGGGGCTGGATCAGGTGCCAGTGATCGAACTGGCCCATCTCACCACCGCGCAAAAGCGCGCCTTGGTCATCGCCGACAACCGGCTGGCGCTTGACGCTGGCTGGGATGAGGAGATGTTGGCGCTCGAACTGGCGGAGCTTTCCGAAGCGGGTTTCGAACTGGCGCTGACCGGCTTCGAGAACATCGAGATCGATGTGCTGCTGGCAGATGCCCAGTCGACTGAAGGTGAACCGGCGGCGCAGGATGGTGTAGATGCCGATGAACCCGATACGACCGATGACGTACCTGACACGCCAGTGGTGGCGGTGTCGCGCGAGGGAGATGTCTGGGCCATCGGCTCGCACCGGTTGATCTGTGGCGACGCCACCGACCCAGCCGTGGTCGCCACGCTGATGCAGGGTGACACCGCGCAGCTTTGCTTCACCTCGCCGCCTTATGGCAACCAGCGCGACTACACCTCCGGCGGCATTGCCGATTGGGATGTCCTGATGCGCGGTGTGTTCGCACATCTGCCGATGGCGGGCGACGGACAGGTGCTGGTCAATCTTGGGCTGATCCACCGCGACAACGAAGTCATCCCCTATTGGGACGGCTGGCTGTCCTGGATGCGTCAGCTAGGGTGGCGGCGCTTCGCGTGGTACGTCTGGGATCAGGGGCCAGGCATGCCCGGCGACTGGCAGGGCCGATTGGCTCCCAGCTTCGAGTTTGTTTTCCACTTCAATCGCAGCACCCGCAAACCCAACAAGATCGTGCCTTGCAAGCACGCAGGCCAGGAATCGCACCTGCGCGCTGACGGGTCGTCCACGGCGATGCGCGGTAAGGATGGCGAGGTCGGCGGCTGGACGCACAAGGGTCAACCGACGCAGGACACCCGAATCCCCGACTCAGTGATTCGCGTGATGCGCCACAAGGGCAAGATCGGTCAGGACATTGATCACCCCGCCGTCTTCCCGGTGGCGTTGCCGGAGTTCGCCATCGAGTCCTACACAGACGCCGGAGACATCGTGTTCGAGCCGTTCGGCGGCAGTGGCACGACGATGCTGGCCGCGCAGCGCACTGGCCGCATTTGTCGCAGCGTCGAGATTGCGCCGGAGTACGTGGACGTGGCCATCAAGCGTTTTCAGCAAAACCACCCCGGCGTGCCGGTCACTCTCATCGCCACTGGCCAATCTTTCGACGAGATCGCCACTGAACGCGAAATGGAGGTGGCGGCATGAACTGGCTGGCCGACAAGATCGAGCAGTGGCCGACAGCCAAACTGCTGCCCTATGCCCGCAATGCGCGGACGCACTCGGATGATCAGGTGGCGCAGATCGCTGCATCGATTGCCGAGTTTGGCTTCACCAATCCGATCCTTGCAGGCAGTGACGGCATCATCGTCGCTGGGCATGGCCGCTTGGCCGCTGCGCAGAAACTCGGGCTGGAAATCGTGCCCGTGGTCGTACTGGATCACCTGAGCCCGACCCAGCGACGCGCCTTGGTCATCGCAGACAACCGCATCGCGGAGAACGCTGGCTGGGATGACGCGATGTTGCGGATCGAACTTGAGGCTTTGCAGCTGGAAGGTTTCGATCTGGACATCACCGGCTTCGACGCCGACGCGCTGGCCGAACTGATCGCGGGCGACGAGCCGCACAACGAGGGCCAGACCGATGAGGACGCGGTACCGGAGGTTGGCGAAATTCCAATATCGCGCCCGGGCGATGTCTGGATCATGGGCCAGCACCGCCTGCTGTGCGGCGACTCGACTGTGGCAGAGAGTTTTGCCCGGCTGATGCAGGGCGGCCTGGCAGACATGGTCTTCACCGACCCGCCGTACAACGTGAACTACGCCAACAGCGCCAAGGACAAGATGCGCGGCAAGGATCGCGCGATCCTCAACGACAACTTGGGCGATGGCTTCTACGACTTCCTGTTGGCAGCATTGACGCCCACCGTGGCGAACTGCCGGGGCGGCATCTATGTGGCGATGTCATCCAGCGAGCTGGATGTGCTGCAGGCCGCCTTTCGCGCCGCCGGTGGAAAGTGGTCGACGTTCATCATCTGGGCCAAGAACACCTTCACGTTGGGCCGCGCCGACTACCAGCGCCAGTATGAACCGATCCTGTACGGTTGGCCCGAGGGCGCGCAACGCCACTGGTGTGGCGACCGCGATCAGGGCGATGTGTGGGCTATCAAGAAGCCGCAGAAGAACGATCTGCACCCGACGATGAAGCCGGTGGAGTTGGTCGAGCGGGCGATCCGAAATTCGA
>JARKPC010000005.1 GCA_029975435.1 Propionivibrio sp.
CGTGAAATATTGCTTCATTTTTTTAGACCGCTTTCTCTGGGCCGGTTCCATCCTTAGCATGTTGGCGCTGGTCGCCGTCGTGCTGTTGCAGGTGTTCGCCCGTGTCGCCCTGCCGGTGGTTCCATCTTGGACCGAGGAAGCCTCCCGGCTCTGTTTCATCTGGTGCGTGGCGTTTGCCGCCGGCCCGGCCGTACGCGAGCGGGCCTACGTCGATGTCGACTCGTTCATCAATCACCTGCCGCTGCGACTCCGCGTCCTGCTGGCCATCCTGATCGACTGTCTGCTGGCAGGATTCGCCGCCACACTGACTTATGAAGCCGCCAAGCTGATGTTTGCGGTCAAGGGCCACACCTCGGCCGCCCTGCAATGGCCGATGGCCGTGTTTTATGTGGCGATCTGGCTGCAGACGCTGATGATAACAATCTATCTGCTTCAACTGATCTGGCGCAGGGTCAGCTGCTACCCCCATCACATCGATGCGACCGAAGAACAGCTGGGGGAGGTGCGCTGATGGTCGTCGTTCTGTTTGTCGTCTTTTTGGCCTGCATCGTTTTGCGCATGCCGATTGCCTTTAGCCTGGGCTTCTCCTCGTTCATTTATATCCTGTTCTCCGA
The DNA here is from genome assembly GCA_029975435.1 of Propionivibrio sp. Classification (GTDB taxonomy): domain Bacteria; phylum Pseudomonadota; class Gammaproteobacteria; order Burkholderiales; family Rhodocyclaceae; genus Propionivibrio. The sequence continues at coordinate 615 of JARKPC010000005.1, forward strand.
TATTCCGCTCAGCATCCTGCCGGAACGGATGTTTTCCGGTATCGATTCCTTCGTCATCCTTTGCGTGCCCGGCTTCATCCTGGCCGGCAACCTGATGAACGTCGGCGGCATCACCGACCGGATCATCCACTTCTGCATGGCGCTGATCGGCCATGTACGCGGCGGCCTCGGTCTGGCCAATGTCGGTTCTTCAATGGTGTTCGCCGGGATCAGCGGCACCGCAATCTCCGATACGGTAAGCATCGGTTCGGTAATGATTCCGGCCATGATCAAACGCGGTTATGACGCCGAGTTCTCGGCAGCCGTCACCGCCTCCTCCTCAACCGTCGGACCGATTATTCCGCCCAGCCTGCCGATGGTCATCGCCGGCACGGTAACCGGCCTGTCGGTCAGCCGCCTGTTTGTCGCCGGCATCATCCCCGGCCTGCTACTCGGTTTCGGGCTTGGCATCGTTTCTTATCTCATCTCCGTCAAACGCAATCACCCCAAAGAAGACCGGCTGCCTTTCCGTGAAGTGGTGCGCAGCTTTTTCAGCGCGTTCTGGGCGATTCTGATGACACTGATCATTCTCGGCGGCATCATGGGCGGCTTCTTTACGCCGACCGAAGCCGCGATGATCGCGGTGTTTTATGCACTGATCGTCGGCTTCTTCGTCTATGGCGAGCTGAAACTGGCGGCATTGCCCAAAATCGTTTTCGATTCGGCAGTCACGACCGCCTCGCTGATGGTGCTGGTTGGCTTCGCCAATGTGTTCGCCTGGATCCTGACCAGCGAAGAAATCCCGCTGATGGTCACTCAGGCGATGCTGAGCATTTCCAGCGGCCCTGTCGGATACATCATCCTGGTCAACATCCTGCTGGTGTTTGTCGGCATGTTCATGGAAACGATCGCCGCACTGATGATTTTGATGCCGATTCTACTGAAACCGGCCATCGCTCTCGGCATCGACCCGATCCAGTTTGCGATCATGTGCGTGCTGAATCTGGTAATCGGCCTAACGACCCCGCCGGTCGGCGTCTGCCTGTTCGTGGCTTCTTCGATCGCGAGGATTTCGGTCGGCCGGTTGTCAATCGCATTGATTCCGTTCATTGCGGTCAGCTTGGTCGTTCTGCTATTGGTCAGCTTTGTGCCGCAAGTCACGCTGTTCCTGCCGAATCTGGTGTTCAACAAATAAGGTAAAACTGTGTTCCCTATAATCAACGGGGCTGTGCAAGACTCTTTAGGAGTTCTCGCACAGCCCCGATTTATTTTATTCTTGTGGAAATGATGGATTAGACAAGAAAACGGCAGGAAGCACTAAAATAATGAAGCGCATCTTTGATTTGAACCGTATAATTCGTCGTCATGCAGCGATGAATTGCGAGAAAATCAACATGGACGTTGATTTTAGGACTAATGCGACGGATGAAGCTTTTTAGTCCGTTTGGTAGTTGCTGCATGACGCTACGAATTTAGGTGAAAACAACAATGCGCGGAATTATTCAGTGCTTGCTTGTTGTCGCAAACCCTTATTTCAGATACTCCGCCACTTTCTGCCCGGTGATCGGCGCCAGCGCGATGCCGTCGCCTTCATGGCCCGCCGCCATGATCAAGCCCGGCAGTCCTGCAACCGGTCCCAAAATCGGCAACCCGTCCGGTGTGTGCGGCCTTAGGCCGGCAAAAGTCCGGATGATGTTCACTTTGGCCAGCGCCGGCAAAATCCGCCGCGCATGCTGCGCCACCGCTTCGATCCCCGCCAGCGTCGTTTTGCGGTCAAAGCCGGCGAACTCACGGGTGCTGCCGACCAGCAGACTGCCATGCGCCGTCTGCTCGACCGCCAGGCCGACGCCCAGACGATGCTGGCGATCCGTCGGGTCCAGTTCTTCCGGGTGATACTTGGCAATCAGGTAGCAGGCGCAAAGCAGGACATGATTCAGCATCGGCGGCAATGGTTCGGTCACCAGGATCTGACCGCGACGCGGTTTGATCGGCAAATCGATGCCAAACGGCGACAACAGCGCCGGCGCCCAGACACCGGTCGCATTAACAATATAGTCGGCCCGCAGTTCTCCCTGACCCGTTTTCACGCCGCAGACTCGGCCATTTTCCACCAGTAGCGCTTGTACTTCGACCCCGGGACGAATCTGCGCGCCGAGCCGCCGTGCTGCCTGGGCAAAGCCCTGCGCCAGCCGGATCGGGTTGACCTGGGCGTCGTTGGCGCAGTATGCCGCGCCCCAGAGGTCTGCCGCCAGCAGCGGTTCCGACCGCCGCGCCTGGGCGATCGGCAACAGCTCGACCTGCAGCCCGGCCTGTTTTTGTTTGGCGATCAAGCCTTGCAGCAGCTGAGCCTGTTTTTCCGATTCGGCTACAATCATGCCGCCGCAGGACATATATTCAATATCGTATTCCAGTTCATCCGTCAGATTCCGGTACAGCGCCGCGCTTTGCATCGCCAAGTCTAAGTGCGGCCCCGGATTCTTCGACTGCATGATAATAAAGCCGTCGCAGGCGCCGGAGGTCCCGGCGGCGATATCGCCCCGGTCCAGCAATACGACCCGTTTGCCGGCTTTCGCCGCATAGTAGGCGACCGACGTGCCGATGACGCCGCCGCCAATGACAATCACTTCCGCCTGCTTATTCATTGTCGTCACCTCCAGCCAGCGCTTCCAGTGACAGCGTCCTCACCGGGGCACGGCTGGTCGGCGGCAGGATGTCAGCCGGCGACTGACCGGTTTCTTCAGCGATCACCCGGCTGATCAGGCGGCGACAGGTGCGACCCTGGCACAGTCCCATGCCGGCCCGGGTCCGCATTTTCACGGCAGCCACCGTTTTGGCGCCTTCGCGCACGGCTTGCCGCACTTCGGTCTCCGAGACTTCGCAGCAGCGGCATAGGAACACTTCGCCCGGCGCGACCAGGCGCATGCTGCGCACGTCATGCATAGTTTGCTTGGGTACGGCCAGCGTTACGATCGTTGTGCCTTCGCGCTGCGCGCCGGTGTCGACCTTGACCACGCGGGCTTTGGCAACGAACCGTCCGGTGCGGTCGACCCCGTCGACAATTTCATCCGGTGCGGGTAGCGGCAGGTATTCATAGGGAAACATCACCAGGGCCTCGGTTGCCGATTTCGACGCATCGACCAGAAATATCGCCAAGCCCGGACATTTGCTCAGGCACAGGCCGCAACCGCGGCACTTGTCGAGGTCCAGCCGCGGCAGGTTGGTGATGTCGGGCCCGACTTCGATCGCACCGAACGGGCAGGCCTTTTCACAGGGATTGCAGGGAATCTGCTGCACGCATTCGATCACGGCGACCGGCCCCCGCTCAGCTCGCTCGTTTGGCGGAAACACACTCGCCTGTTCGTCGGCGCTCAGCGCGCCGGTCAATTTTACGCCTTCCATGATTCTCCTCCTTGCCCGGACCGCAGCGCCTGCTGCTGCAAAATTTCCGCCTTGGCCAACCGCCGGCCCTCGCCGAACGGGCCGGACCGCAGCACATCAATCCGCTGCCTAACGGCAGCCTTGTCGGTCGCTGCGGCAGCCGCCTCCACCAATCCCAGCGATTCGGCGGCGGCAATTCCTGCCAGCCGGCCCTCTTCCATCGCGGTCGAAGCTTCTTCCACGCCGGTGATGTCTCCGGCCACATACAAATACGGCAAGCTGGTCAGCATATTTTCATCATGCAGCGGCAGATGCCCGCCGAGTTTTGGTGAAAAGAAAAACTCGCAGCCGGCCATCCAGGCCAGTTCGGTCAGCGGTGTCAGGCCGACGGCCAGCCCAACCGTATCGGCTGCCAGCGTCCGTTCCGACTGCGGATCGATCCTGCCGTCCGGCCCCAATGTCGCCAGCACGACAGCTTCAACTTTGCCCTGGCCGACCACCCGGCTGATCGTCGTACCGACCAGAATCGGCACGCCGGCGCGGCGAATCTTGGCTGCATGCACGCCATAACCGCCGATCGACGGCATCGCTTCCACCACGGCCAGCACTTCCGCACCGGCCTGCATCAGTTGATAGCAGACAATCAGGCCGACATTGCCGGAACCGAGCATGACAAACCGTTTGCCTGGCAGCACCCGGTGCACATTGATCATCGTCTGGATCGCGCCGGCCCCCATCACGCCGGGCAAGGTCGAGCCGGGAAACGCCACTGCGTTCTCCGAAGCGCCGGTCGCCAGGATGATTCGTCCCGCCTGCACCGTAACTTGCCGCCCTGCGTGCAATACGGCCAGCCGACTGTCAAACAGGCCGTGCACCACGGCGTCCAGCCATACTTCCACGCCGCATTTCGCCGCTTCGTCCAGCAGTTGCCTGCCGATGTCATAGCCGCGCACGCCGGCCCGATGTTCATGCGAGCCAAAAAATTTATGAATCTGCTTGAACAACTGGCCGCCCGGCTTGTTGTTTTCATCGACCACCAAAGTGCGGGCGCCGCGTTTGGCGGCTTCGATCGCTGCTGCCAATCCGGCCGGCCCCGCGCCGACAACGACAATATCAAAAGTCTGCCCTGTTGCCATCACTCGCCGCCCCCTTTTAGGTTGGATGTGATGACCATGCCGGCCTTGACCGGCGTGACGCAGGTCCGCACATTGGGTACGCCGTCCACCGTCATCGCACAGTCGGTGCAGCGGCCAATACCGCAAAAGACACCGCGCGGTTCGCCAAACCGGGGTGTCCTGCGCATCACGATCATCCCCTGAGCCAGCAATGCGGCGGCGATCGGTTCGCCTTCCACCGCCTCGATTTCGGCCCCGTCCACCGAAATGGTCACCAGCCGGCCGACCTCGCGGTCGCCCAGCACCGGGTGTTTTTCCACTCTCATGTTCTTATTCCCCCAGATAGGCGCAACGCACCTCATCATTATCGATTAGTTCTTCGGCCTGACCGGCCAGCACGACTTCGCCGGTTTCCAGCACATAACCGCGGTCGGCGATGGACAGCGCCATGTGGGCGTTTTGTTCCACCAACAGAATCGTGGTTCCCTGTTCGTTGATATCGAGAATCGTCTCGAAAATCTGATTCACCAGTAGCGGCGCGAGGCCCATCGACGGTTCATCCAGCAGCAGCAAGCGTGGCCGGCTCATCATGCCGCGGCCGGTGGCCAGCATCTGTTGTTCGCCGCCGGACAGCGTCCCGGCATTCTGTTTCTTGCGCTCGAACAAGCGGGGAAACATTTCATAAATCTTTGCCAGGTCACGCGACACTTCTTTATCTTTGCGCGCATACGCACCGAGCAGCAGGTTGTCTTCCACCGACAGACGGGGAAATACCCGCCGGCCTTCCGGCACCAGCGCGATGCCCTGCTGAACGATCGCCGCCGGCGACAGTTCGGCGATACTTTTCCCGTCCAGGCAAATCTCGCCGGTCTTGCTGCGTAACAAGCCGACCAGGGTTTTCAGGATCGTCGACTTGCCGGCCCCGTTCGCGCCGATGATCGACACGATCTCGCCGGCGTTCACTTCCAGAGATACGTTGCGGACGGCGTGGATCGCGCCGTAGTATACATTAATGTCTTTTACGTTTAGCAAAGCGCTGTCCCTCGCTTCCAATATAGGCTTCGACCACGGCAGGATTGCAGCGGACATCGGCGGGCAGCCCCTCCGCCAGCTTGACGCCATGATCGAACACCGTCACCTGTTCGGCGATATTCATCACCAGCCGCATCTGGTGTTCGATCAGCAAAATCGTGATGCCCAGTTCCTTCATTTTCATAATCAGTTGCAGCAAGGCATCGACCTCTTTGGGGTTCATGCCGGCTGCCGGTTCGTCAAGCAGCAGCAGTTTCGGTTCGCTGGCCAGGGCCCGGGCAATTTCCAGCCGGCGCTGCGCACCGTAAGGTAGGTTTTTCGCCATATGATCGGCCATTTTTTCCAGACCGACAAAGGCCAGCAATTCAGCGGCCTTCGCTTCGCTTTCGCGTCTTTCGCGCTGCAGACGCGGTGTATTGAACAGGCCGTCCAGCAGACCGCTGTGCGTCTGGCTGTAGCGGCCGAGGATGATATTGTCGCGGGCGGTGAGGTTGGCGAACAGACGGATATTCTGGAAAGTCCGCGCCATCCCCAGCGCCGTCATCTCATGCGCTTTTCGGGCGGTCACATCCTGATCGTTAAAGAAAATCTTGCCTGATGTAGCGGGCAAAATGCCGCTGACCACATTAAAAAAGGTGGTTTTGCCGGAACCGTTCGGCCCGATGATTGCGGCAATCCTGCCTGCTTCGAGGCAAAAATCGATTTCATTGACGGCAATCAGACCGCCAAACGTTTTCTTGAGTTTTTCGGTGCGCAGTAGCAAATCCAGGCCTCCTTATCGGCGAAACACGGTATCCGCGCCCAAAATCCCCTGGGGACGGACCCGCATCATCAGAATCAGAATCAGGCCGAACAGCACCAGCCAGGGATCGAACGGCAGACCGATCGTATCCTTGATCATCCGCAGACCCTCCGGCAGAATCGTCAGCAGGAAAGCGCCGAGGACGCAGCCATGGATGCTGCGGGCGCCGCCCACGACCACCATCGTCAGCATCATGATCGACTCGGCGGAGCTGAGCATGTCCGGACTGACAAACGACAGATAGTGCGCCAGCAGGCTGCCGGCCAGGCCGGCGAAGAACGCCGACAACACAAACGCCAGCAGTTTATAGTAGGTTACATTGACGCCCATCGCCGAGGCGGCGATTTCATCTTCGCGAATCGCGGCAAACGCCTGGCCGACCCGCGAATTTTCGATCCGGCGCGAGAAAAATGCCAGAAACAGCGCCAAGGCCAGGGCCAGTACAATGAACGCCTCTTTGCCGGTAGCGCCGATATCATTGAAACTAACCAGCAGCGAAGGGGTCACCAACCCGGGCAGGCCGGCCGGTCCGCCGGTCACGTCAAGATTCAGCGCGATGTACTTGAACACTTCGCCGCAACCGTAAGTCACGACGACCAGGAACGGACCGCGCACCCGCACTGTCGGAGCGCCGAGCGGCAATCCGACAACGGCGGATACAACGCCGGCCGCGAGAAACGCCGGCCAGAACGGCCAGTGCAACTCCTGCGTAAGCAGGGCGGAGGTAAACGCGCCCAGACCGAAGAACGCCGCATGGCCCAGCGAAGTTTGCCCGATATAGCCGGAAACGAAGTTCAGGCTGAGCGCTGCGATACTGTAGATCAGGCTAATCAGCAATACATGTTTGAAGTAGGGCGGAAACAGATATTCCGGACGATTCAGCACAGAGTCGATAAAACTGACTCCCAGTACGAAGGCCGACAAGAGGAAAGCGCCGCGCCAGCCTTGCAGCCATTGTCTCCAAGCCATGCAGATGCCTCCCCTAAACTTTCTCC
>JARKPC010000018.1 GCA_029975435.1 Propionivibrio sp.
CGTTTGCGCTCCGCATACACCCGTGCCAAATGAATCGCGCTCTTGCCCTTGATGAAGCCAATCACCTGCGACACCGCGTACTTCGGCGGTATCGCAATCATCATATGCACATGGTCATGCATCAGATGCCCTTCGACAATCTCGCTCTCCTTCTGCGCGGCAAGCTTGCGGAATACCTCTCCGAGATGCTTGCGCAACGCTCCGTACAACGTCCTGCGCCGGCGCTTCGGGATGAATATCACGTGATATTTGCAGCCCCACGCCGTGTGGCTCAAACTTTCATACGTGTCCATCTGGATTCTTCCTTTCATGTGCTTGGCGGCTCGCGATTGGAAGTTTCTACGACGGACAACCCCCAATACGTCAAACTTTTACAGCCTCCCCGGCAGAGCCGGAGGAACTCCTTGAGTTGTTAGAAATGGAATAACAGTGGGTGCGCCGCCGTGAGGATGCCGGAACATCCAATGGCGACGACATAGTTGACCGACGTTGTCGGACTCTCAACGATCGCTTCTCGCGAGCTCTTGCTTCTTGTCGCGGCCCCGTATCGTAAAGCACAAAATTCGATTGACTTTGGCGAAACGAAGACCTACTTTGGTGAGAAAAGTTCCAAGGGTTGCGTAAGTTATCCAACTTAAATCGCGGAGGGAAGTATGGCCAAGCAATACGGGATGCTCGTTGACCTGCGCCGCTGTATCGGGTGCACGTCATGCCAGGTGAGCTGCAAGATGGAAAACGGGGTGCCGGTTGGCAGTTTCCGGTCCCGTGTCGAAGTGGTCGAAGCCGGCGAATACCCGGCCGCCAAACGCTATTTTCTGCCGAAGTTTTGCAATCAATGCGACAAAGCCCCCTGCATCCGGGCCTGCCCGGTCGAAGGCGCGACCTACAAGCGCGATGACGCGATCGTGATGACCAACCGCGATTTGTGCATCGGTTGCGGAAAATGCGTGGACGCCTGTCCTTACGGCGCGCGCTATTTGCACGAAAATATTCCGACCAAGAACTCGGCACGGCCTTACCTCAAGAAACTGCCCGAACTTGCCGCCAAGCAGGCGAAGGATTTGCGCGTCTCCGACAAATGCGACTGGTGCAGTGATCGCCTGGCGGCTGGGGAAGAAGAAACGGCCTGCCAGCGCAACTGTTTCGGCAAGGCCATCGTCTTCGGCGATCTCAACGATCCGAAGAGCCGCATTGCCATGCTGGTCGCCGCTGAAAAGCCCGAGACGCTGTTTCCCGACCTGAAGACCCAGCCGCGCGTGTATTACATCGCGCCCGACAAGGACGTCTTCGAAGCCACGGACAATCCGCTGAATCCCGAGTAAGGCGACATAACGCCGATGCAGGCTCAGATTCTTTCCAATTCGAGAATTGCTGTTCGGAGACAAAATCATGGACATGAAGGTTTCGCGTAGAGAATTTCTTAAGACGGCCGGCGTGACAGCTGGCGTCACGGCATTTCAGGGCGGTGGACTGTTGACGCTCGGCACGCTGACGGCGCCGGAGGCAAAGGCCGCTCAACTGGGCATGGGTACCTTCCAGGTTCGCTATACCGCCGATGTGATGTGCCCGGCCGAATGCGGCATGGAAATGTGGATACAGAACGGCCGGGTGGCCAAGATTTACGGCAACAAGGCGGTGCCGATGAACGACGGCGCGTGCTGCGCCAAGGGCGCTGCCGGTCAGCAACTCATCTACTCGCCTTACCGCCTCAAGCACCCGATGATCCGCGTCGGCGCCCGCGGCGAAGGCAAGTTCCGCCAGGCGAGCTGGGACGAAGCGATCGACGTGATCGCGCGCAAGCTCACCGCGATCAAGAAGAAACACGGCGCCGAATCGGTCGTGATGGACGCGGGCGATGTGACCGACCGCGACCATTATCACCGCCTGTTCTTTGCCTACGGCACGCCCAATTGCGTCGAGCACGGCGCGATCTGCGATACGCCACGCCGGCACGGGCCGAAGTTGATGGTCAACGGCAAGCGCTGGGAACCGGACTTGATGCGACCACAGCTCGTCCGTCAGGCCGATGGCAGCCTCAAGCAAGACTCGACCTACCTCAACAAGCTCATTATCTACAACGGTTGGAATCCCTTCGTCGCGACGCGCATTGCTTACGAGAGTCGTGGAACAGTTGCCGCGCAGGTCGAATCCGGCTGCAAGGTCGTGGTCATCGATCCTTCGCTCAGCAATACCGCGGCCAAGGCTGATATGTGGCTTGCTCCACGGGCCGGAACGGATGGCGACCTCTTCGGCGCTATGCTCCGTTACATCCTCGAGAACGACAACCAGAGCGATTCCGCGAAGAAATACATCAATTGGGATTTCAAGAAGTATTCGGTTGGCTGGGAAGAATTTGAAGCGGCGTTTAAGTCGTGGTGGACCAAGGTCGACCCGATCAATGGCAAGACCTACTTCAGCATCGATTGGGCAGCGAACCGCACCGGGCTCGAGACAAAGCAGATTGAGGATCTCTCTCACCTGTTCGGTATCACTAAGCCCGCCGCGCTGGTCTGGGGCATGCAATCGCCGGGGCACCACTACAACGGTTACTGCGCGTCGATTATCGGCGTTGCGCTCAACGTTATTACCGGCAACTTCGAGGTGCCGGGTGGCGTCATTGACACCGAGATCGTCAAGTCTAGCAAGGGCGGTAGCGCCACCGGCAAGCAATTTCTGAAGCGCAAGGTCAAACGGACGATCGCCGGCAAGGAAGTAGAAGGCGAAGTCGAGCACCTGCACAAGGACCTTTTCGGCAGCAAATTCCCGGCCGCCTGGGATGATGTCGTTGCGGACTATCCGGACGCCATCCAGAACGGCATCGAGATCCGTTACGGTCCGTTCCGTGGGCACCGTTATCCGATGAAGGGCTACATCCTGCGCACGGGCAACTCGGTTTACACGGGATCGGCTCCCTATGCCTGGATCGACGCGGCAAAAGCCAAGGAGGCTTCGGGCGAGTACAAGCTCGACCTCTTCGTCGTCATCGACACAATCTATCTTGAGAGCGCGCTCTACGCCGACGTGATTCTGCCTGAGGCAAGCTACGCCGAGCGGCAAAGCGTCTCGGACATCTATCCGTCGCAACCCGTTATCTACAACCGCGACGCGGTTATTGATCCGCTATTCGAGTCGAAGAAACCGACCGAGATCATGAACTTGCTCGCCAGGCGACTCGCCGAACTCGGGGATACCGATCTCAAAGCAGCCGACTTCTGGCAGAAATACCGGACCGAAGAAGATTTCGTCAATGAAATGCTCGCACCGGCGCCAGGTCGGGCGAACATCGGCACGCCGCTTCCCTACCCGAAATATCCTGAGGGTTACACGATCATCGGCAACCCCGAGTCGCTCGAACGCGGCGACGTAACAATCGACGATGCCAAGAAAGTGATCCTCGGAAAGCCGGTAACCGTGGAGTGGCTGCGCGCCAACAAGGGCGTCGCTGTCTGGCCGATGAGCTGGTACCGCTACAAGAAGACCGGCAGTGACGAGCCAAACGGCGTTTTCCCGCCGACCTCGACGCGGCGCATCGAGTTCACCTTCGACTGGAAAGACGGCGACAAGCGCTTTGGCGGTTACCGTTCGTATAACGAGAAGATCGAGAAGGCCGGCGGTGATGTCCCCGAAGGGCTCAAGCAGATCGGCCTCACCAAGTATCCATCGACCTTCTACTGGTTCGAGACAATCTGGAATCCCCATACGAACCCGGAGTATGCCAAGTATGCATCCGAGTATCCGTTCCAGTTGATCTGCGGCAAGGTCCATCACGCGATGAGCGGAACGCAAATGGTGCATTGGCTCGGCGAAGTGAAGACCGAGGGCACGTGGCAACCGCTCAATAATGCTTTCGAGTCTGTCGTCGCCGAAGCGCAGCCGATCGGACGCGAGCCGATCAAGGATGCGAAGAAGAAGTTCAAGGCCAACTCCTATTCGGTCGGAACGGTGTGGATGAACAACGAAGACGCGAAGCGGCTGAACCTCAAGACGGGCGATCTCGTCGTCGTTACCAATCCACTCAGGAAAACGACGCGCGGCAAGGTCTTCGCTTCAGGCGGCATGCGGCCCGGCGTCATCAAGATGGGCTTCGGGGCGGGTGGCCGTTTCAGTCCGGGCACCGGACCGGCTTACGAAAGCCGGAAATACACGCCGCTACACAACGAGATGGTAGATCCGAATGCGCTCAGCCCGATCATGGGTTTCCCGGCTTTCGCTGACATGATTGTCTCGGTCAAGAAGGCATGACGGCGGCGAACCAGGAAGCCGCCAGGAGCGACGCGAGCGTGCCCGTTGAAGTAAACAACGAGGCACTCTCGCGCCCGTTGCTCGTCACTGACATGCTGCGTCGGCTCTTCCTTTTCGGGCCGAGCGAAGCGGTACTGGGACTCGCGCTGGCAGCTGCCGATGCGCAGGGCGGGTCGGCGGCGCTCGCGGGCGCCGTCGCCGGGCTTTGCGACGCCATAGACGAAGGGATCGACACGGGCGAAAACTGGATGTCCGATCTCGCCGTCGAATGGACGCGGCTTGTCGTCGGCCCGGCGCAAACGCCAGTCGTTCCCTACGCATCGTGCTATCTGTCGGAATCGCGGCTCGTCATGACCGAAGAGACGCTGGCCGTCCGCCGCCAGTTTCTCGAAGCGGGCCTCGCTCTGCATAAAGATGTCCGCTTGCCCGACGACCACCTCGGCATCGAACTCGACTTTCTCTATTTTCTCGAACGGGAAATCGTCATTGCAGAGGCGCTCGGCGATGATGCCAAGGTAGCTGCCACGCGAGCACGCCGGGATGAATTCGTCGACGGTCATCTTGTAAAGTGGCTGCCGCGCTTCGTCGCCGACCTGTCCGCAGCGTCGACGTTTGCCTTTGTCCACGCGGTGAGTGCGACGCTGCTAGCGCTGCTAATCGCCGTTGAACCATCATCCCAAGGCTAACAGCCTTATCAATCGTGCCTTCGAGCCAATCTCTGGCCAATTGATTGCGTCACGAGACGAGTATTGATTTGGACAAACGAGTTGACACCGAAGGCGGCCTCGGCGATGCCTCCCTATTGCACAAGCCCCCCCCGGTGTTCATCTTTGTCGGCCATTCGGGTTCAGGGAAAACAACTCTCGTGGAGAAGTTGTTGCCCGAACTGACCAGCCGGGGACTGCAGGTCGCGACGATCAAGCATGCTCACCATAAAGTCGTGCTCGACGAAGAAGGAAAGGACAGTTGGCGCTATAAACATGCAGGCGCCGTCATGAGCATGCTCGTGACCGCCGATGAATTGAAGCTCGTCGCTGATGCGGTAGATCACCGTGAGCCCGCGCTGTTGGCTCAACGTTTTCTCGGTGAGGCTGACATGGTGCTCGCCGAGGGATTTTCCCTGGCGCCCGGAGACAAGATTGAAGTCCTTCGTCGCGAATGCGGGAAGCCGCCACGTTGCGGCATTGAGGACGGCCTAATTGCCATCGTCACCGACATGGACGACGTTTATCCGGAACTCCCACACTTCCCACTTGAAAGCATTGGCGACCTGGCTGATTTCCTTCTTGAGCACGCGGCGCGATAGATTTCGAGTTGTGCACCGTTGGGGCCTGTGAAAACGAGGGCAATCTGTTCGTCGCAGTCAAGCAATAGGCCGTGCTTTTCCACGTTGGCTAACAGGCTGGTTTCGTCGTGATGCAGCCATTCAAACGACTGCGTCGCACAAACGGTGAACGACGGCATAATGGCCGAACTCTGCCTTCACCCCATCTTGCCCTTCGCATTCCGAACTCCTTGGACTGGAGCCAGGGTTTGTCGGCGCCCTTCCCCACAGGAAAAACCAATCAGACAAACAAGGGTACCCAGCACAACGGGTTTTTGCTCCCGGCCGTTAGTTACGTGAGGCACTCTATACCCATGTCCGCCGGCAATGCCGACAACATGCCCAGGTAGCAAAGACCTTCAAGGCTACGGTGCGTTGCGACGCACAGGTTTTTCTCTTCGCCAAGCGGTTCCCGGCGCTTTTTTCCACCCCTTGGGGCAGCGACTGCCCGGCGGGCGGTGCTGTCCTGACTTTCATCGAGGACATAACAATGCCCGCACCCGCATCATCCAAGACTCTGTATCGCATCGACGAATGCCCCGACCTGATGGCCGATGGCTGCATCGGTGATGAGCACGAAAATCTGATCTTCCTATCCATCTGGGCGCGCGACACCGCCGTCCAGGAGTTTCTGGCACGTCTGACCCTCGGGCACGACGACCAGGGGCTGGACCAGTTCCACATCATCACCAAGCAAGGAGGCTCGCTCCCGGTCTTCGTCGGCAACGTCGAGAACTTGGAGAAACGTAGCACTCGTATCTATCGGCGCACACTGTTCGGCTCATTGAGCAACGTGTGGCTGTTCGACCGGCGCTGTATCAAACCCGACAAGGCCAACGCCAGCGCACTGGCGCTCCTGCCTCGCGATTCCGCTTTTCGGCTTGACCGGATGTGGATGCTGGTGCAGGACACTTGCCCGCTGCCGCTGCTCGATCACTGGCGCGATACCGTGCTGGAACTGCTGCAGTCGCGGGACATGCTGACCCGCCTTCCGTTCGCCCTTGGGCCGCTGGAATGCCATCGGCTGGCACTCGACGTACCGGCGCTGACGACAGCACTGGGCAAGCTGATCCGAAATGGAACTCTCGGTGCCACCGAGTACGAGCCGGTTTCGAACGCAACGCTTCAGTTTGCTGCTTAGGCTTTCCACTTCAGGTATGCACATCGCGCATGCCCGTCTTCCTTCATCTCACCATCAGGAGAACTTCATGGCTCTCATGTTTCCGCGGCTGGCCCGCAATTTCGTGAAGAACGGGTACTTCCCCACGGACGAACCCACGCTCGAACGAGCACTCGGCGCATTAGCACCCGCTGACGGACCGAAGTGCATTCTCGATCCTTGCGCCGGCGAAGGCGTGGCGATTGCTGAAGCCGCCCACGCCCTCGGGCGCGAGCAGGTAGAAGCATTCGCCGTCGAATACGACGCCGAACGCGCCGCACACGCACGCCGACTCGTCGATCGCTGCATCCACGGCGACCTGATGGATACGCTGATCTCACGCCAGACCTTTGGCCTGCTGTGGCTCAACCCGCCCTATGGCGACCTGAGCAAGGACGCCAACGGCAACGTCGGCTATCAGGGCCAGGGCCGCGCCAGGCTGGAAAAGCTCTTCTACCAGCGTGCACTTCCGCTGCTGCAATATGGCGGCGTGCTGGTCTTCATCGTGCCGTCCTATGTCCTTGATGCCGAGTTGGTCGGATGGCTGACGCGCCACTTGGCCGACCTGCGTATCTACCGAGCGGTGGAGACGCAGTTCAAGCAGGTGGTGGTCTTCGGTCGACGCGTTCGCCAGCGCGACCAGGCTTCGGATTCGGTGAAGGCTGTGCGCGGTCTGCTGCTGCAGATCGGGCAGGGCTACGTCGAAGCCGAGGAGCTGCCGCTGGAATGGCCGTTCCTGCCGTACTCGGTCCCCACGAGCCCCGTCGAGCCGGAGCACTTCTATCGCGTGACGATGGAACCAGAGCAGTTCGCCGACGAGGTCGGTCGGCTGCAAGGGCTCTGGCCGGCGATCGATACGCACCTGGGCGCCGCGCAGCAGTCGCTGCGGCCACCGGCGCGGGCCTTGTCGCACTGGCATCTCGCCCTGGCCCTGGCCGCGGGCGCGATTTCCGGCGTGGTGAAGTCCAAGGCGGGGCGAGTGCTCGTCGTCAAGGGCGACACCCATAAGGAGAAGGCGTTGCAGACGGAGTACACCGAACGCGACGACGGGTCCGTTGCCGAGACCCGCATCCTCACCGACAAGTTCGTGCCGGTCATCCGCGCCTGGGATATGACGCCAAGCTCCCCCACAAGGGGCGAGGTGCTGACCATCCGCTGATTGTTGTTCCCTGACGGTTCGCCGTCGCCTTCATCCACCCACCGGGGTCATGTCGCCCCGATGGGGATGCTATGGCCCCTTCTTCCAGAAGGAGAAACCACCATGGCACTCGCAGTCCTCAACCTCGCGTCACAAGCACGCTTTTCGCCCGGGCAGGTGGTCATGACCGCCGGCGTCGACGAACTGGTCCGACAGGGCCGACTCAACCCCACGCCGTACCTGCGCCGCCATCTTCATGGCGACTGGGGCGACCTGAGCGACGACGATCGGCGGCTGAACGACGCCGCGCTGAAGTCCGGCGAGGATCGTCTGTTCTCGTCCTACCAGGTCACGCCCGACCTGAAACTTTGGATCATCACCGAATGGGATCGCAGCGTCACCACGCTGCTGTTGCCCAGCGAATACTGATCCTCCTCGACGGCCTTTGCGCCGTTCCTTTCTTCCCACCCTGGGGCATGCCATCGCCCCGCAGGGGAGGTGCATGCCCCATTGCTTTGGAGCATCACCATGTCCCTCGATCTCGAAACCGTTCCCGAAACCGCTGCGCAGGGCGACCTGCTCGAAGCGGCCGCTTCACCCCTCACGCTGAGCCTGCAGGACTTCGTATCCGAATTCGGTAACGAGCTGCTCGACTCGCTCAACCGCGCCAATCCCCCGGTCTACACCGGCCAGGCGCGGGCGCATCGGCAGATCGTCATCGCCAGTCTCAAGCGCAAGCTGTTCCAAGCGCAGGCAGATGTGGTCCATGCCGTCACCGAGCTGTTGGTCGATCGCGGCGAACGCGCTGCGATCGTCAATGGCGAGATGGGCTGCGGCAAGACGACGGTCGGTATTGCCACGGCCGCCGTGCTCAACGCCGAAGGCTACCGCCGCACCCTGGTGCTCTCGCCACCCCACTTGGTCTACAAGTGGCGGCGCGAAATCCAGGAGACGGTGGCCGGTGCCAAGGTCTGGGTGCTCAACGGCCCGGACACGCTGGTCAAGCTGCTGAAACTGCGCGAGCAGTTGGGCGTGCCGGCCCAGGGTCAGGAGTTCTTCGTCCTGGGCCGCGTGCGAATGCGGATGGGATTCCATTGGAAACCCGTCTTCACCCGCCATCGCACCCGCCACTGCGACGTGGCGGCATGCCCGGATTGCGGCCACATCATCACCGACCTCGACGGCGAGCCGGTCAATCCGGTCGAACTGGAAGCCGAGGAGTACCGCCGCAAGTGCAGCCATTGCGCCGCACCGCTGTGGACGCTGATTCGTCCCAGAGGTCTGTCCGCCAGCGACCAGTCCTCTGCTGTTCTGAAAGCCCTGAAACGCATCCCAACCATCGGGGAAGTCACCGCGCAGAAGCTGATGCAGAAGTTCGGCGATGCGTTCCTTGCGTCGATGCTGGGCGACAACATCCACGAGTTCATCAACCTGATGGACGACCGGGGTGAGTTGGTCTTCTCGGATCGCCAGGCGCAACGCATGGAGCGCGCGATGGCGAACATGGAGTTCGGCTTCGGCGAAGGCGGCTAACTTCGCGAAGTCGCGATGGACACGGCGCAGGCCGTGGCCTACCGCGATCTGGCGGGTCGCCTGACCCAGGAGCTGAAGCAGGCCCTGGCGAAACGCGACACGACGCTGCTCGGCGTGGTCCTCAACGTGCTGCTGGCCT
>JARKPC010000021.1 GCA_029975435.1 Propionivibrio sp.
CTGGGTGTTCTGCAGCCGTCGCTGCCAGGACATCTTTCACACGCTCTACGGGCGGCGACTGGCGACCGAGGAACGCGGGGAGACGCTCATGGTTGATGCGAGCGAGATCGAAATCGCGGCGATGCGCGATTGCCTGAAGGCATTCGGTGAGGCGGTTGCGCAAATCGGCTTCGACAAACCGCTCGGGGCGTATTCGGAAGCGGAGGCAATGACGGTTGTCGATGCCATCGTCACGCGTTACACCGAGGCGCTGACCGAGCATCACGAACGGGCAAGCACGCCGCCGCTGCGCGGCATGCCGGCCGCCGAGGTCGTTCGTGATCCGTTTGCCGATCTGAAGGATGACCTGCCTTGGGATGAACCGAAGGGAGGGAAGCCATGATGGACTTCAACTCCACATCGAGCATCTCCGGCCAGGTCACTGCCCTGGTCGACGCTGGGATGCAGCAGGCCCGCGCCCGCCAGTCCGAACGCCAGTACCTCGGGGCCTCGCGTCTCGGTGTGGCCTGCGAGCGCGCACTGCAGTTCGAGTACGCCAAGGCACCCGTCGACCATGGGCGTGATATCCCCGGGCGGATGCTTCGCATCTTCGAGCGCGGCCACGTCATGGAGGAATGCATGGTGACGTGGCTGCGTGATGCCGGCTTCGACCTGCGCACCCGCAAGGCCGAGGGCGAGCAGTTCGGCTTCTCGGTAGCCGACGACCGCCTGCAGGGCCACATCGACGGCGTCATTGTCGGCGGCCCGGAGGGCTTCGCCTATCCCGCGCTATGGGAATGCAAATGCCTCGGCAACAAGTCGTGGAGCGACCTGGAGAAGAAGGGACTGACGATCTCCAAGCCCATCTACGCCGCGCAAGTGGCGATCTACCAAGCCTATCTCGAACTGCACGAGCACCCGGCGATTTTCACGGCGCTCAACGCCGACACGATGGAGATCTACACCGAGCTCGTGCCCTTTGACGCAGCCCTAGCCCAGCGCATGTCGGATCGGGCGGTGAAGGTCATCACGGCAACCGAGGCAGGAGAACTCCTGCCGCGCGCCTTCAATGACCCGACCCACTTCGAATGCCGAATGTGCGCATGGCAAGACCGCTGCTGGAGCAAGACATGAACAAGCACACTCAATCGCAAGAAATGATGGCCGAAGAGGAATCGATGATCGATGCCAGACAGGCCAGTTTCGCGTTGCGGCTGCCCTACTACTGGTTCGCCGACCCGAAGATGCGTGCTGCAAAGCGCATTCCTCACTACCTGCTGTCGCGCCTGGTTCGCTTCCGGCTCTCGGAACTGGAAGTCTGGTATCGACAGAACGGAAGGGTATGTGGAGCCGGCAAGATCAGTGCGGAGGGCAGTGATGACTGATTACCGCGTCCAGATCAAGGTCCGTAATGCTCGCCTGCTGCGGTCCATCGAGAAGGCGGGCCATCAGCCCGGCCAGATCTTCGCGGGTGAGGCCGGCATCAGTTACACGGGCCACCTCCTGCCCTACCTCAACCTCAAGCGCACGCCGTTTGATGAGAACGGCGATCTCAAGCCCTGCGCAGAAAAGCTCTGTGTATTTCTCAACTGCCTGCCGGACGAGTTGTGGTCGGAGGAGCAGCGTTACCCGCTGGTCACGAATGCTGCAGAAATCGAGCTTTCAGCAGCCAGCGTTCACGAGTTGCTCGCCAGTCCGTCAAGCTGCGCCGACCCGCTCAGTCTGCTGGAGAAGAAACAGGCGGCCCAAGCGGTCGATAGCCTACTCGATATGCTCACTCCACGTGAGGCCGAGGTGCTGAGACTGCGCTGTGGCATCGATGGTGAGGCGATGAACCTCGAGGAAATGGCGAACGCCATGGGATGTTCCCGTGAGCGTATTCGGCAAATCGAAGCCAAGGCACTGCGCAAGCTGCGTTCGCCTGTACGTCAGACGGCACTGATGGATATCGTCGTGGAGGCCGCATGATCGACTTCAACGACACCTCAATGGTGGAGTCCGGCGGCGGCGAAGTAGAGCGCGAATCCATCCGTGCCGACTTGATTGCCCGGCTGGATTCGGTGCTGGCCACGATGTTCCCGGCAGGGAAAAAGCGCAAGGGGAAATTCCTCATCGGCGATGCGCTGGGTAGTCCGGGCGACAGCCTCGAGGTGGTACTCGATGGCGAGAAGGCAGGGCTATGGACGGATCGGGCGACTGGTGACGGCGGCGACATCTTCACGCTGATCGGCGGGCATTTCGGCATCGATGTCCACGCCGATTTCCATCGGGTGCTGGAGCAATCCGCCGACCTGCTAGGACGGGCTAGGTCAGCGCCGGCACGCAAAGTCAAATCGGTGCCCCCGGTCGATGATCTAGGCCCGGCCACAGCCAAGTGGGACTACCTGGACGCCAGTGGGCACCTGATCGCGGTGGTCTACCGCTACGACCCGCCCGGACAAAAGAAGCAGTTCCGGCCCTGGGATGCCAAGCGGCGCAAGATGGCACCGCCGGATCCACGCCCGCTCTACAACCAGCCGGGGATGAAGGATGCCGCGCAGGTCGTTCTGGTCGAGGGCGAAAAGTGCGCGCAGGCCTTGATTGATGCCGGCATCGTGGCGACCACGGCAATGCACGGCGCGAACGCCCCGGTCGAGAAAACCCACTGGTCGCCGCTGGCAGGCAAATCCGTGCTGATCTGGCCCGACCGCGACAAGCCGGGCTGGGAGTACGCGGCACAGGCAGCGCAGGCGGTTCTGTCAGCAGGAGCCAAGTCATGCCACATCCTGTACCCCCCAGAAGAAGCAGCGGACGGCTGGGATGCGGCCGATGCCATTGCCGAGGGTTTTGACGTCGCCGCCTTCCTCGCCCATGGCCCGCGATTGCAGATGCACGACGTGACAGAGGATGCCGAGCCAGTCGTCAGCAGTGACGAGTCGGTGTGGGGGACGGAGGATGCGCTGGCACTGGCCTTTACCCGGCGCTATCACCGCGACTGGCGCTACGTTGCAGGCTGGGGGCGCTGGCTGGTGTGGGATGGCAATCGCTGGCGCACCGAGGACACCCTCGCCGCCACCGATCTGATCCGCAGCGTCTGCCGCCACGCCGCTGTGCGAGCCGAGAATCCGAAGGTGGCGGCCAAGCTCGCCAGTTCGAGCACGGTCGGCGGTGTGGAGCGGCTGGCTAGGGCGGATCGCCGACATGCTGCCACCACGGATGAGTGGGATGCCGACCCGTGGCTGCTCAACACTCCGGGCGGGGTAGTCGATCTCAAGACTGGACGCCAACGCCCACACGACCGGGCCGACCGGATGACCAAGATCACCACGGCCACACCCGGAGGCGACTGCCCGACCTGGCGACGGTTTCTCGATGAAGTCACGGGTGGTGACGTGGAACTGCAGGCCTATCTGCAACGGATGGTGGGCTATGCGCTCACCGGCTCGACGCAGGAGCACGCCCTGTTCTTCCTGTACGGGACAGGCGCGAACGGCAAGTCGGTGTTCGTGAATACGTTGGCCACCATCCTCGGCGACTACGCCACCAACGCGCCCATGGACACCTTCATGGAAACGCGCACCGACCGGCACCCGACCGATATGGCCGGTCTGCGCGGCGCACGCTTCGTGGCAGCCATCGAAACCGAGCAGGGAAGACGCTGGGCGGAATCGAAGCTCAAGAACCTGACCGGAGGCGACAAGATCTCCGCGCGATTCATGCGCCAGGATTTCTTCGAGTTTTTCCCGCAGTTCAAGCTCTTTGTCGCGGGCAACCACAAGCCAGCCATTCGCAACATCGACGAGGCGATGAAGCGGCGACTGCACCTGATCCCCTTCACGATCACCGTGCCGCCCGAGCGCCGCGACAAGCACCTGCAGCAGAAATTGCTGGCCGAGCGTGACGGCATCCTGGCCTGGGCGGTTCAAGGGTGCCTGGACTGGCAGCGCCATGGACGGCTCGATCCGCCCCGGCGTGTGGTGGAGGCCACCGAGGAGTATTTCGAGGCCGAGGACGCACTGGGCCGTTGGCTCGATGAGCGTAGCGTGCGCGAGCCCAACGCCAAGTCGCTGACCGCCGAGCTATTCAACGATTGGAAGCAGTGGGCCGAGGCAGCAGGAGAGTTTGTCGGCTCGCAGCGGCGATTTTCCGATCTGCTCATCACGCGCGGCATCGAGAAATGGCGCAACGGCGCGGGCGTGCGAGGCTTTCGGGGAGTGGGCCTCAAGTACCCGCCAACGCCTGCCTACACCCCCTACGCGGACAACTGACTCCCATGAAAACCATCCTGTCTGACACATCTGACGCTCTACGTCGTAACTCCCTATTCGCGCGTGCGCGCGTGCGCGTCACGGAGGGTTTCGATATGCCGCGTCAGATGCGTCAGGCAGAACCGAATGAGGATTGACACCATGACCATTCTCGCCCTCGACCTGGGTACCACCACCGGCTGGGCGCTGCGCGGCAGCGACGGCCACATCACCAGCGGCTCCGAGAGCTTCCGGCCGCAGCGCTTCGAAGGCGGCGGCATGCGTTATCTGCGCTTCCGTCGCTGGATTTCTGAAATTCAGGAATCGGTTTCTGAAATTCAGTTTTTGTACTTCGAGGAGGTGCGACGCCACGTTGGCGTGGATGCCGCGCACGCCTACGGCGGGTTCCTGGCCACGCTCACGGCGTGGTGCGAGTACCACCAGATCCCGTACCAGGGTGTGCCAGTCGGCACGATCAAGAAACACGCGACCGGCAAGGGCAACGCGAGCAAGGACGAGATGGTGGCATCCATCCGGTCTCGTGGCCACCAGCCTGCCGATGACAACGAAGCCGATG
>JARKPC010000041.1 GCA_029975435.1 Propionivibrio sp.
CAAAGGCGTTTTGCCCAACAATGGCCTTGTTCCGCTGAACATGCAGTCCGGTGATGCTGGACACCAAGCGGCTGGTCGGCACCAGACGTTTACTGTTAATGTTCGTGTCGGCCCGGAACACGTCGTGACGAACGCGCAACGCCATCACAACTTCTTCCAGCGCGCAGTTGCCTGCCCGTTCGCCGATGCCGTTGATGGTGCATTCCACCTGCCCGGCGCCGCTCTCGACGGCGGCCAAGCTGTTGGCCACGGCCATTCCCAGATCGTTGTGACAGTGAACACTGATCACCGCCTTGTCGATGTTGGGAACGCGCTGGCGAAGCGTGGCGATCACTCGTCCGAAATGCGCGGGTGTGGCGTAGCCGACCGTATCGGGGATGTTGACCGTGGTGGCGCCGGCGTCAATCGCGGCTTCGACCACTTGGCACAGGAAGTCGATTTCGGTGCGTGCGGCGTCTTCGGGCGAAAATTCGATGTCGGGGCAGTAGCCGGCGGCGCGGCGAACGCCCTCGACGGCCCGGCGGATGATGTCGTCTTTGCTCATCCGCAGCTTGTGTTCCCGATGGATGGCGCTGGTGGCGAGGAAAACGTGGATTCGCGGCCGCTCGGCGTCTTTGAGGGCCTCCCACGCCCGGTCAATGTCGGCGTCGCGGCATCGAGCCAGGCCGCAGATGATCGGCCCGCGAATCGACTGGGCCACTTTCTGAACCGCCAGAAAGTCGCCTGGCGACGCAATTGGAAATCCAGCCTCGATGACATCGACGCCCAAATCGGCCAATGCCTGGGCCACCTCCATCTTCTCGGCCAAGTTCATGCTGGCACCCGGCGATTGCTCACCGTCGCGCAGCGTCGTATCGAAAATGATGATTCGGCGACTATCCGGATGAATCATGGCTTCAGTTCCCATCAAACGGTTTCAATCCTCAGAACAGCAGTGCGGCCGGGCCGGCCAACAGACGTTTTCCGAGGCGAGAAGACCTCACTGCCGACCGTAGCATCACTCGCCTCTGAGAGCCAAAGAATGAAAAAGGTTTCGTATTCCGCGCTGTGCAGTGCGATGAAGCTGATCATCAGCTCTATATTCCCGTGCAGCCGACCAATAAAAAAACCCCACGACCGACCTCGGTCTTGGGGTTCTGCATCGGTGATCAAACGTTACGTTCCGACTCGTTCGCTGCGAACCCTAAGCCCGGGCTTGGCCGAGCCCCAGTAACAACAACGACAAACAATTCGGCAGCGAACGGATCATCAGGCTTTCGCAATCAAAAACAATAGAACCGCCACAAATTCTTGCAGACCACCCGCCACGGTGGCCGCACGGCCAACACCCACAAAAAGGCTTTGCTCTC
>JARKPC010000008.1 GCA_029975435.1 Propionivibrio sp.
TCGATCCTCCTGATTATGAGTCTGCTGGGTGCCGTTGTCATGCCGCACAACCTGTTCCTGCATTCGGAAATCATCCAGAGCCGGCAATGGAACCTCGAAGACGAAATGGTCATAAATCGCCAGCTCAAGTACGAATTTCTGGATACCCTCGTGTCCATGGGCATTGGCGGGGCCATCAACAGCGCCATGATCATCGTGGCCGCCTACACCTTTTTTACCGCCGGGATAGAAGTTGTCGAACTCTCGCAGGCTTCGGTCCTGCTCGAACCAATCCTCGGCAAGGGCGCGGCGCTGGTGTTCGCGGTCGCCCTGCTGTGCGCAGGGATCGCCTCGTCGATAACCGCGGGCATCGCCGGGGGAAGCATCTTTGCCGGCTTGTTCGGCGAACCTTACGACATCAGCGACAAGCATTCGCGCCTGGGAGTCAGCCTCGTCCTCCTGGTTGCGCTGGCCATCATCCTGCTGATCGAAGACACATTGCAGGGATTGGTGCTGTCGCAAGTAATCCTCTCCATGCAATTGCCATTCACCATCTACCTGCAGGTCCGCCTCACCTCCTCGGCGGAAGTGATGGGAACCCACGCCAACCCGCCCGGAACCCGCTGGCTCCTGACCTTCTTCGGCGCGATCATCACGGCACTCAACGTGTATCTACTCTTCGATCTGGCCAAAGGCATGTTGTCTTGACCTGGGAATGGTGACCCTGTAGTCAATCAAGGAAGTCTAGCTTTTACTATGTATATCAATTAGTCAGATACCACCGGCAAAGCCGGTGGCTTGAGATTGAGAGCGCCTCAAAGGCGCCCATGAAACCGCGAGCCGGCCATGGTGGCTTCACGATCAAGACTTGTTGTTCAGCGCTTCATCAACAAACATCAGTGTTTTAAGGAAGTCATCGGCATTCTGGTAACCGATGATGCGTGTATTGACGAATTCATCACCTTTGCTATCGAAAAATATAATACCCGGCGGGCCGAAGAGCCTGAAGCGCGCGAGAAGAGCCTTATCCTCTTCAGAATTGGCTGTTACATCAGCTTGTAACAGAGTCCAATTAAGGAGTCACTCTCTTGAAAGCATCGGGGACATCCGGCGTTCTTGATTATTGATATGCGATACGTATTTCGTTTTCTACCTGTACCCTTAGCTGATTTTGCCCAAATTCGGTCAGAGGCTTACCGTTGATAAAAAACGAGGGCGTCTTGTTGACCTTCAATGTCGCCAGATCTTTGGCATCCTGTTTCAGCAATTCGGCGATCCGCGGATCATTCATATCCTGCCTGGCCTTTTGGATATCCAGCCCGGTTCCACCCAGGTAATCCCAGACCAACTGGGGATTCGGTCGACCGTGTTCGGCCCAGGTCGCCTGATTGGCCAGGATGGCTTCGAGCGTTTTCCAGTACAGGTCCTGCCCCTGCATGCGAGCGGCTTCCAGTACCTTGACCACGTAATCGGAGCCCTCGTGGAAAGTTGCGTAGCGCAACGTCAGGCGCAGCTTGCCATCGTTGGCGCGCATCAGCGACTTGACGTAGGGATACATCATCCGGCAAGCCTCGCAGGCCGGATCGAAAAATTCGACGATTTGAACCTTCGCTGATTCCGAACCCAAGGCGGGCGAAGCGGCGCGAACAAACACCGACTCTCCCGCGCCGGCCAACTTACTGATTTCCCGCGCCTGTTGCGCCTTGTAATAGTAAGCGCCGCCGCCGAAAACCAGTGCAACGACGAGGGCGGATGCGATGACGATGGTGGGTTTCTTCATGACTTGAGACCTTTCCGCACCGCTAGCAGCAGTGCAACGATGAGGGTGAATGCGAAGAGTGACAACAGCGGGATGGTGACGAAACTGAACAGTTCCAGCTTAACGTCGGCACATGAAACCCCTTGTGTGCAAGGCTGCATGCTCTTCGGAATGAAGCCCAGATAGAGCAGGCAGTGGTATAGCGCGAAACCCCAGCCGGCGACTGCGATCGGCAAGGCATACCGGGCACAGCGGGCATCGAAGGGGAACAGACCGACGGTAAAGACGAACAGTAGCGGGAACATGAAAATGCGTTGGTACCAGCACAGCACGCAGGGCACCCGGTCCATCACTTCGCTGAAAAACAGACTGCCCAGCGTCGATACACAGGCAATCAGCCAGCACAGGAAAAGCATGTTCCAGAGCGCAGGTTTGGTTGTGTCTGAAGTCATGATTTTTCCAGTTTGCTGAGCAGGTCAAATTCCGCAGCCGCGTCACGGGACAGCGTTTCCATCAGGCGTTTGGTGGTCGACGATAACGGCAATCCGCCCCCGTATTCGATCAGTTCGAGAAGCCAGGCGTGGTTGCGCGACATGGCGCGCAGGTAACTGGCATCATCCTTCGGCACAATGGCCAGTTGCTTCACGGATGTGGGTTGAATACGGCCCACCTTGTTCAGTTGCTCGATGGGTTTGCGGCGCGCACTGATTTCCTTGCGAGCAAAGCGTTGTAGACGGGGATTCGTCCCGCGGTACTGTTCTGAGGTAGCGACGGCGTGTTGCAGCGTGATGGAAACAGCCTGGATGAGATCGCCTTCCGTTTTGAGCGAGACAGGCCGATCCAGTATATCGGCCTTGGCGACTACACTCGCCGTCAGGATGGTAAGGAAAGCCAGGCGCAGCAGGCGCGAACTCATGATTTTGCTCCCTTGTTTTTTTCCTCAATATTCTGTCGTCGTTTTATCTCGACGAGTTGTACTGGTCGTTGTTCAGCCCGCTCCATCACGCTGGCTAGAACAAGAAGTGCCGCGCCGCCGACGACAAAAATGTCCGCCAGATTGAACGCTGGCCAGTGCCATCCCTGCCAATAGAAATCCAGGTAGTCCACCACCGCGCCAATGCGCAGGCGATCGATGACATTACCCAACGCGCCACCCATGATTCCGATATACGCGGCCATTTCGATCCGGCTGCGCACGCCACGCCACAAGGCGAACGCCAGGAACGCGCTGACCGCCGTTCCCAGACCGACGAAGAGGTAGCGTTGCCATCCGCCGGCATCGGCCAGAAACGAAAAGGCAGCGCCCGGATTCAACACGTGAACCAGGTTGAAAAACGGGGTGACTTCGATGCTGGCGTGGAATGGCATCAATACCTGAATAGCGTATTTGGTGGCCTGGTCAAGGCCAACCAGCGATACGGCAAACAGGTACCAGATACCTACGAGATGCCTTGAAGAGAAGGTGGCGAACATGGCGTAATCAATAAGGTTCTGGATGGAGTTCTCGCCCTCGCACTGGCCACCCTTCAAAAGGTGAAGGGTTTCCGCAGCCAAGCGCCAGGAGAATTCAGGTCAGCTAACTGCAAGCCTTGCCGCACTGGCCGCAAAACTTGCCCCCGCTGGGCACGGATGCTCCGCACTGGGCACACTTGACCGGAATCAGCGAAGTACCACATTGATTGCAGAATCGCGCGCCATTGCCGTTCGCTGCCTGACAGCTGGGACAGTTGACGGCACTTGCATTTCCACTCGGACTTCTGCCGGCATTTTCTCCGGGTGGAATGCCGTTGTCACACCCTCCAGAAGCGCTACCGCCACGCCCCCAGCCATGGTCATGGCGCGAGCGGTGATGATCGTCATCGTCATGATGTCCACCGTGACGCCGAGTTCCGTGGTGGCCGCCCAACAACATGTCAAATAAGCCCACTATCTATCTCCCTTGCAAAATCCAAAAGCGGCACGAATGCGCTTGTGCCGGATCGGTGCTTCACTTGCGCAGCAAGCGCAATCCGTTGAAAACAACCAGCAGGCTGGCTCCCATGTCTGCAAATACGGCCATCCACAGCGTGGCATGACCACTCAACGCCAGACCGAGGAAAACAACCTTGATGCCCAGCGCCAAGGCAATGTTCTGTTTCAAGACCGTCGCTGTCTGCCGGCTCAGGCTGATGAATCGGGCGATTTTGCGCGGGTCGTCGTCCATGATGGCGACGTCCGCCGTTTCCAAGGCGGTGGCCGTACCGGCCGCCCCCATGGCAAACCCGATGTCGGCGCGCGCCAATGCCGGCGCATCATTCACTCCGTCACCGACCATGCCGACCGCGCCATGCTGTGTCTTCAGTTCCGCGATGAGGGTCTGCTTATCCTCCGGCATCAGGTTGCCGCGAGCGTCCTGGATACCGAGTTGATCCGCAATGACCCGCGCGGTACCCGGGTTGTCGCCGGTCAGCATGACCGTTTCTACGTGCAGTGCTTTGAGCTCAGCCACTGCTTGCGCGCTTTCCGGCCGCAAGGTGTCGGCCACCGCAAATATAGCCACCGGCCCGGCAGGCGCGATCAGGGCAATGGCCGTCTTGCCGGCCTGCTCCAGCCCTTCAAGCTTCTTCTCCAACGCGGCGGAACAGACGCCCAGTTCTTCAACCAGACGGTGATTGCCCAACACCCACTCCTGATCTTCGATCACCCCTCTGACACCGCGTCCATGGAGCACACGAAAGCCTTCGGCCGGCAACAGGGAGGTATCCGGCTGCTGTTCCCGCCATCCATTAACCAAGGCACGGGCCACGGGATGGGTGCTATGGTCGTCCAGGCTGGCGGCGATCAGCAACGCGCGTTCGACGGGCATGTCGCCGAGGGGAATGGCATCGGTCAACGCCGGTTTGCCTTGGGTCAACGTACCCGTCTTGTCCAGTGCCACCGCCTTCAGCTTCCGACCTCCCTCGAGGAAGATGCCGCCCTTGATCAGGATGCCGTGTTTGGCCGCAGCCGCCAGGCCACTCACCACCGTCACCGGGGTGGAAACCACCAAAGCGCATGGGCAGGCGATGACCAGAATAACTAGAGCCTGATAAACCCATTCGCCCCACGTCCCGCCGAGCAGCAGCGGACCGAATCCGGCCATCAGAACGGCCAGTGCCACCACCGCCGGCGTGTAGTAACGGGCAAACTGGTCAACAAAGCGTTGCGTCGGCGCACGCTGAGCTTGCGCCTCCTGGATAGCCGCAGCAATCCGAGCCAGCGTGCTATGTCCCGCCTCCGCGGTGACAATTGCCTCCACCACTCCGTCTGTGACGATGCTGCCCGCGTAGAGTGGATCGCCCACTTGTTTATCCACCGGCAGGCTCTCGCCGGTAATGGGGGCCTGATCAAGGGCGGCATGTCCGGTATCGACGCGGGCATCGAGGGGCACGCGGTTTCCGGTCCGCACCCGGATGCGCGCGCCGATGGCGACACTGGCCAGCGGTTTCGTCTGCCAGCCATCGGCGGTTTGCACCTCGGCGGTTTCCGGCGCGAGTGCGGTCAACGACCGAATCGCGTTGCGCGCCCGCTCCAGCGACAACGCTTCAATGGCCTCGGCGACAGCGAAGAGAAATACCACCATCGACGCTTCCGGCCATTTGCCAATAATGACCGCGCCGATGACCGCCAGGGACATCAAGAAGTAGATGTTGAGCGTCCTATTCTTGAGGGCAATCCAGCCCTTCTTCAAGGTGGGCAGACCCGCGCTCAGGATGGACAGCGCCGCCAGAATCAAGACGCGCTCGGAGGTTTCCTGCCCGGTGGTCCAGGCCACCACCTCGGCGCCGACCGCAGCAACCCCGCTGACGGCCAGCAGTATCTTCGTCCTGGCGCTCAAGGCAGGCGGCAATGCCGCGGCCGGGGTTCCCGTCTCCAAGAGCGTGGGTGCCATATCCAGGCCGTTCAATGCCGC
>JARKPC010000053.1 GCA_029975435.1 Propionivibrio sp.
ACGTTGATCAGCCGCTCGGCTCCCCCCTGACAAGGGGGGCCGGGGGGGTTAACAACCGAGCTGGGACCTTCAATATTTCTGTAATACATTGACCATGACAACGCCAGCCGATACTCCCGATTTCCTGAAAACCGGTACTGCGTCCGCAGTTTCCAGCCGGAAGAGGCGCTGGATCCTGCTGACTGCGGTCGTCGGAACCATTACCGCGTTGGCTCTGATGTCGGTCGGCAGCAACGGGACGGGAGGCAGCTTCCTGACCGAGGAAGCCACCACCGGCAAGCTCGTGGTCAGCATCTCGGCCAGCGGTACGCTGCAACCGACGCGCTCGGTCGACGTCGGCAGCGAACTGTCCGGAACGCTGGAAGCGGTGCTGGCCAACGAAAACGACCGCGTGACAAAGGGCCAGATCGTCGCCCGCTTGGACACCTCCAAGCTGCGCGATTCCGTGGCCAAGTCGAAAGCCGCCCTGGATGCCGCCGAAGCCTCGGTGGCGCAGACGGAAGCAACTCTCGCCGAAGCGCGCGCCAACCTTGACCGTCTGCGCCAGGTCGCCGAGCTGTCGGGTGGCAAGGTGCCGTACAGGAGCGAGTTGGACAGCGCCGAAGCGGTCTGGCGCCGCGCCCTGGCCAACCTGGCGAGCGCCCGGGCCTCGGTGGCGCAAGCCCGGGCCACGCTGCAAACCGACGAGACGAACATTGAAAAGGCCGTCATCCGCTCGCCGATCAACGGCGTCGTGCTGACCCGCAAGGTCGAACCGGGCCAGACGGTGGCCGCGCAGATGACCACGCCCGTGCTGTTCGTCATCGCCGAGGATCTGACCAAAATGGAATTGCAGGTCAAGGTCGACGAAGCCGACGTCAGCACGGTGCGGCTGGGCCAGCCAGCCAGCTTCACCGTTTCCGCCTGGCCCGGACGCAGCTTTCCAGCGACCATTCAGCGCGTCGGACTCGGCTCGACGACCACTGACAACGTGGTCACCTACAAGACCGTGCTCACCGTGGCCAACGACGATCTGGCCCTGCGCCCGGGCATGACGGCGACTTCGCGGATCATCACCGCGCAACACGACGATGTATTGTTGGTACCCAACGCCGCGCTGCGCTTCGTTCCGCCGAGTGCGGAGAAATCCAAGCCCGCGGGCAGCATCGTCTCGCGCCTCGTGCCGCGCCCGCCACAACCGAAAAAGCAGCAGCCCAAGGCCGTGCCGGGCGACACCAAGCAGGTCTGGATCCTGCGCGACGGGCAGCCCGAGGCTGTTCCGGTGCAGACCGGCGCCAGCAACGGACGCCAGACCGCGATCACCGGCGGAGACCTGAAGGCCGGCATGGCCGTAATCGTCGACTATCAGGAAAAGTCCCGGTGAACAATGGCACACTGATTTCCCTGCGCGCCATCACCAAGACCTACGGAGAGGGCGTAGCGGCGTTCCAGGCGCTGAAGGGCATCGACCTCGACATCGCGGCGGGCCAGTTCGTCGCCATCATGGGTCCGAGCGGTTCCGGCAAGTCTACCGCGCTCAACATCCTTGGCTGCCTCGACGCGCCAACGTCCGGCGCCTACGGTTTCAGGGACATTCCGGTCGAGGCGTTGACCCGCAACCAACGCGCACTGCTGCGCCGGCACTATCTCGGCTTCGTCTTCCAGGGCTTCAACCTGCTCTCGCGCACCTCGGCGCAGGAAAACGTCGAGCTTCCGCTGCTCTATCGCGGCGCCGAATCCGCGCAACGCCACGCCGCGGCACGCGAGGCACTGGCCCAGGTCGGACTGACCGGCTGGGAGCATCACACACCCGCCGAGCTCTCGGGCGGCCAGCAACAGCGGCTGGCCATCGCCCGCGCCATCGTCACCTGTCCGCTGGTGCTGCTCGCCGACGAGCCGACCGGCAACCTCGACAGCCAGCGCGGACACGAAATCATGGATCTGCTCGTGGCGCTCAATCGGGAGCAGGGCATTACCGTGATCATGGTCACCCACGAGCCGGAGATGGCCCATTACGCCGATCGGGTGGTGAAGTTTGTCGATGGGGTGGTGGAAAGCGATTCGCGGAAGGAACGCCACACGCCGGTACCCCCCCCAGCCCCCCTTGTCAGGGGGGAGTCCCAGCCGCTGCGTTCAGTCCTCTCCTCCCCTGACAAGGGGAGGCCGGGAGGGGTTGGCGAACTTCGTGAGACCTCGCCATGACCCAGATGCTCCTGAACGCCCTGCTGCTCGCTCTGCGCGCGATCCAGCGCAACCTGATGCGCTCGTTTCTCACCGTGCTCGGCGTGGTCATCGGGGTCGCAGCAGTGATCACCATGGTCACGCTGGGCAACGGCGCGACGCGCATGGTTTCCGACCAGATCTCCAGCCTCGGCAGCAACCTGCTGATCCTGCGACCAGGACAGCAGCTCGGGCCGGGGCGCGACAGCGCCGGCGCGGCCAGCTTCAAGCTGGCCGACGTCGAGGCGATCCAGACGCAGGTGCCAGCCTTGAAGGCGGTCGCCCCGGTGGTTGGCAGCAAGGTGACGCTGGTCGCCGGCAACCAGAACTGGCAGTCGCAGGTCAACGGCACGAGCAACGCCTACTTCGTCGCCGGCAACTGGCAGATCGCCGCCGGTCGCCAGTTCGAGGACGACGAGGAGGCCGCCGGCAAGGCCGTATGCATCATCGGCGCCACGGTGAAGAAGCAGCTCTTCCCCAAGGGCTCGCCGATCGGCGATGAACTGCGCGTGAAGAACTTCACCTGCGAGATCATCGGCGTGCTGCAAGGCAAGGGGCAGGGCGCGATGGGCCAGGATCAGGACGACGTGGTGCTGATGCCGATCCGCACCGCCCAGCGCCGGCTGACCGGCAACGTGAATGACGTATCGACGCTGATGCTCTCGCTGCGCGACGGTGTCGCCGCCGACCCGGTCATGGAGCAGATCCGCAGACTCATGCGCGAACGGCGCAGGCTCTCGGAGAACGCTGACGACGACTTCAACGTAATGGACACCAAGCAGATCGCGGAAACGTTGTCCGGCACGATCCGCACCATGACCGGTCTGCTCGGGGCGGTGGCCGCCGTCAGCCTGCTCGTCGGGGGCATCGGCATCATGAACATCATGCTCGTCTCGGTCACCGAGCGCACCCGCGAGATCGGCATCCGGTTGGCCATCGGCGCGCTGGAGCATGAGGTACTGCTGCAATTCCTGATCGAGGCCGTGGCGCTTTCGGCGCTCGGCGGACTGATCGGCATCATCCTGGCCTTGTTCGTCTGCCTCGGCCTCACCGCGCTGATGCACATGCCTTTCCTGTTCAACCCCGGAATCAACCTGCTGGCTTTCTTGTTCTCCGGCGCCATCGGCATCGTCTTCGGCTACATGCCGGCCCGACGGGCGGCGAGCCTCGATCCAATCGTGGCGCTGCGCTTCGAGTAGCCGCAGACCTTTCACCATAGGCGAAGACACCCGAGCGGCGGCGACGCCGGGACATGCCCACTTCGATCTGGCCAGACAATCTGGCCAATAGACCCCGAAGTGTCTCAGATCTTCCCGCCTGGCGGAAAATCTCGGCACACCTCAAATACCTCGGCGCCGATCAACCCCCGCCCGGTTGGTCCGATCACTAAGCCAATCCGGGGAAAAATGAATTTTCCCCAATTAATCAAACCGTTTCAGAAAACCAACAGCAACAGAAAAAACTCCGGGGATGAGAGCGAACACTGATGCCTCCGAGCGGCGTCGGGACTACAATGCGGGAATCCGGTATTGCTTGTTCCGAGCACCCCTCCGGTCGAACAATAAAAAAGACAACACCAAGCCACCACATCAGGAGATATCCAGAAATGAGTCAGAGATTTACCCAGACCTTCCTTGTCGTTCCCGCGCGACAAGGGGTTGGTCTTACTTCGATAACATTGGGGATTGTGCGTGCATTGCAGCGTCACGGCGTCGAAGTCCGCTTTGCCAAACCCGTCGCGCAGGATATCGGGGATACCTCGGTGCATTTCGCCCGCGAGATATTCCCGGTCGCCGTACCTGAAGCGATTCCGTTGGAGGACGTTGCCGAACAGGTCGCTTCAAACCAGACCAACGAGCTGATGGAAGAAATTGTCACGCTGTGCATGAAAGCCGGTGACAACGCCAGCGTCCTGGTCGTCGAGGGGCTGCATACGGACCCGGCCCATCAATTCACCTCCCACCTGAATGTCGACATGGCGCGCGCCCTGAAGGCGGAAGTCGTCGTCGTTGCCGATGCCAACGCACCCAACGCCACCGCCGACCTGCGCCTGACCATCAGCCAGTACACCAATGAGGGCTGCAAGGTCGCCGGCGCCATCCTCAACATGGCTGCCGAAGACTACGATCCGGAAGAATTGAAGCGGCGCCTGGGCAAGGTCCCGCTGTGGGGCATGGTGCACGAGAACCCGCTCCTGAAGGCACCGCGCACACTCGATGTCGCCCGCCATCTGGACGCGGAAATCATCCTGGCCGGCGAAATGAACACCCGCCGCGTCACCGACACCATCATCACCACCCGCTCCGCCGCCGCCTTCATCCCGCGCCTACGTCCGGGCACCCTGGTCATCGCCGCCGGCGACCGCGACGACATCGTGATGGCCGTGGCGCTCGCGGCCAGCCGCGGCATCCCGCTCGCCGGCCTGCTGCTCACGCACAACAGCACGATCGCCCCGGAACTGATGGATCTCGCCGGACCCGCGTTGAATACCGGGTTGCCGATCCTGCGCACCAAGGGTGACAGTTACGTCATCGCCCGCCAAGTCAGCAAGATTCCGGTCGACGTGCCGTGCGACGATACCGAGCGCATGAATGCCGTGCTCGATACGGTGGCAGAACACCTGGACATCACCGCCATTACCGGCTCCTTCCATATCCCGGAATCGACCAAGCTGTCTCCGCCGGCGTTCCGCTACCAGCTCATCCAGAAAGCCCGCGCCGCGCACAAGCGCATCGTGCTGCCGGAAGGCGACGAGCCGCGCACCGTGCGCGCCGCGGCGATCTGCGCCGAGAAGGGCATCGCTCATTGCGTGCTGCTCGGCAAGCGCGACGCCATCGAGACGGTGGCGGCCTCGCAAGGCATCACGCTGCCCACCAAGAACCTGGAAATCCTCGATCCGGACAGTATCCGCGAACAGTACGTCGGCCCCATGGTCGAGTTGCGCAAATCCAAGGGCCTGACGCCGCAGATGGCCGCCGCGCAACTGGAGGACACGGTCGTGCTGGGCACCATGATGCTGGCCATCAACGAAGTCGACGGCCTCGTCTCCGGCGCTGTGCACACCACGGCCAACACCGTCCGCCCGGCCCTGCAGCTGATCAAGACGGCCCCCGGTTCGTCGATCGTCTCATCGGTCTTCTTCATGCTCATGCCCGACCAGGTGCTGGCCTACGCCGATTGCGCCATCAACCCCAACCCGACCGCCGAGGAACTGGCGCAGATCGCCAAGCAGAGCGCCGACAGCGCCGCTGCTTTCGGCATCACCCCGAAGGTGGCGATGATCAGCTACAGCACCGGCAGTTCCGGCTCCGGCCAGGACGTGGAGAAGGTGCGCGCCGCGACTGAAATCGCGCATACGCAATTCCCCGATCTGGTCCTCGACGGCCCGATGCAGTACGACGCCGCGTCGGTTTACGAAGTCGGCAAGCAGAAAGCGCCGAACAGCCCGGTCGCCGGCCAGGCCACGGTGTTCGTGTTCCCTGATCTGAACACCGGTAACACGACGTACAAGGCGGTGCAGCGCAGTGCCAACGTGCTTTCCGTCGGCCCGATGCTGCAAGGCCTGCGCAAGCCGGTCAACGATCTGTCGCGCGGCGCGCTGGTCGACGACATCGTGTTCACCATCGCCCTGACCGCCATCCAGGCCGCCTCGGTACCGCAAAGCTGACCTGCGACACCGTCGCACACATGGCCGCCCGGCAGGAAAGGGCGGCCATTTCTTTTGTTCGCCTCCCGGTTACAAAATCGCTGAAGGATTCGGCAGAGGGGCGGGGAGGGCGATTGTTATAATGATTCTTCTCGCACATTCACACGGATTCACGTTCCCATGTCCAAGTTTCGCTCGCTTTTCCTGACTCTATTGCTCGTCCCGCTGCTGGCTTCGGCCCAACAGATGCCTACCCCGCCCGCGCTGGCCGCCAAGTCCTGGCTGCTCATCGAATCGGCTTCCGGGCAGGAACTCGCCGCACAGGCGCCGGACGAGCGCCTGGAACCGGCGTCGCTGACCAAATTGATGACGGCCTACCTTACTTTTGCGGCGATCAAGCAAGGGACGATCAAGCTCGACCAGACCGTGCCGGTATCGGAAAAAGCCTGGAAGACGCAAGGATCGCGCATGTTCATCAAGGTCAACACGCAAGTTGCGGTGGAAGACCTGATCAAGGGCATGATCGTGCAGTCGGGCAACGACGCCTGCGTCGCACTGGCCGAGGCGATCGCCGGCAGCGAGGACAATTTCGCGCAGATGATGAACCGCGAGGCGCAGCGTCTGGGCATGAAGTCGACCAGTTTCCGCAACGCCGCCGGCATGCCTGACCCGCAGCACTACACCACGGCGCGCGACCTGGCCATTCTGGCCGGTGCCCTGATCCGCGATTTCCCCGCTGAGTACGCGAAGTATTATTCGCTCAAGGAATTCCGCTACAACAACATCACCCAGCCGAACCGCAACCGCCTGCTGTGGATCGACCCGACGGTCGACGGCGTCAAGACGGGCCATACCGAAGCGGCCGGCTACTGCCTGATTTCCTCGGCCAAGCGCGGCGACCGCCGGCTGCTGTCGGTCGTTCTCGG
The DNA here is from genome assembly GCA_029975435.1 of Propionivibrio sp. Classification (GTDB taxonomy): domain Bacteria; phylum Pseudomonadota; class Gammaproteobacteria; order Burkholderiales; family Rhodocyclaceae; genus Propionivibrio. Next base: position 6,772 of record JARKPC010000053.1, read on the forward strand.
CACGGCCTCGGACTCGGTGCGCGCCCAGGAATCGCTCAAGCTGCTCAACTACGGCTTCCAGTTCTACGAGGCCGTGCGCCTGTACGCCAAGGATCAGCCCGTTTCCAGCCTGAAAGTCTGGAAGGGCTCCTCGGCGACCGTGAAGGCGGGCTTCCAGAACGATTTCGTCCTTTCCATTCCCAAGGGTTTCGCCCCGCGCCTGAAGACCGAACTGCTCTCGCAACAACCGCTCCTGGCCCCGGTCGCCGCCGGGCAGGTCGTTGCCACGCTGAAGGTTTCGCTCGACGGCAAGCCGTACGGAGACTATCCGGTGGTGGCCGTCGAAGCCGTGCCCGTCGCCGGCATCTTCGGACGGGCCATCGACACCATTCGCCTGTGGTTCAACTAGGAGCCCCGCATGACCGCCTTTCTGAACGGACAATTCCTGCCGCTTTCGGAAGCGCGCATCTCGCCGCTGGACCGGGGCTTCCTGTACGCCGACGGGGTGTATGAAGTCATTCCGGTGTATTCCCGCTTTCCGTTCCGCATCGACGAGCACCTTTCCCGCCTGCAGCATTCGCTCGACGGCATCCGCCTGCCCAACCCGCACACCAACGAGGAATGGCGGACGATCATCCTGCGCCTGATCGCCGAGACCGAATACGACGATCAACTGCTGTACATCCAGGTGACCCGCGGCGCGGACAGCAAACGCGACCCGTGTTTTCCCAAGGGCGTGCCGCAGACGGTATTCCTGTTCACCGCACCGCTGGTCGGCCCCACCGCCGCGTTGCGCGAGCAGGGCGTCGCGGCGATCACCGCCCCGGACATCCGCTGGTCGCGCTGCGATCTGAAGGCCGTGGCCTTGCTGCCCAACGTGCTGACCCGACAACTGGCCGCCGACGCCGGTTGCGCCGAGACGATCATGATCCGCAACGGCTACCTCACCGAGGGTTCGTCGACCAATGTTTTCGTGGTGAAGAACGGCATGATCCTCACCCCGCCGCAGGACAACCTGATCCTGCCCGGCATCACCTGCAACGTCGTCCTGGAGTTGGCAGATACCCACAAGGCGCCGCTCGAAGTCCGGCCGGTGAGCGAGGCGGAGGTGCGCGACGCGGACGAGATATGGATCACCTCCTCGACCAAGGAGGTTCTCGGTGTCGTCACGCTCGACGGCCACCCGGTCGGCCACGGCGAAGCGGCCGGCAAGCCCGGACCGGTGACGCGGCGCATGCACGAATGGTTCTGCGCCTTCCGCGAAAACGTGATGAGGCGTGGCCATGACTGAGCAGAATGAAACGCTGCTCGAATTCCCCTGCGCCTTTCCGCTGAAGATCATGGGCTTGGCCGGCGACGCACTGGCGCAGACCGTGCTCGAGATCGTGCAGCGCCACGCGCCCGGTTTCGACGGTGCGACGATGGAAATGCGCGCTTCCTCGGGCGGCAAGTACGTCAGCCTGACCTGCACGATCAACGCCACTTCCAAGGCCCAGCTCGATGCCCTGTACCGCGAATTGAGCGGGCATCCGCTGGTCAAGGTCGTGCTTTAGGAACGGATGTCCGCCACCACGATCGTCGTCCGCCCACTGGGCCGGGTCGCCTACGAACCGACCTGGCGGGCGATGATCGACTTCACCGCCAGCCGTACCGAGGCCACCCCCGACGAATTGTGGATCTGCGAACACCCGCCGGTGTACACCCTCGGCCAGGCAGGCAAGCCGGAACACCTGCTCGCCGACAACGGCATCCCGCTGGTGAAGATCGATCGCGGCGGGCAGATCACCTACCACGGTCCCGGGCAGGTCGTCATCTACCTGCTGGTCGACCTCAACCGCCGCGGTCTCAAGGTGCGCGAACTGGTCACCTGCATGGAACAGGCCATCATCGACCTGCTCGCCGAACATGGCGTCGCGGCCGGCCGTCTGGACAAGGCACCGGGCGTTTACGTGGGCGAGGCCGGGCCGGTCGGCTACCCGGCCAAGATTGCCGCGCTCGGCCTGCGCATCCGGCGCGGCTGCAGCTACCACGGCCTCTCTCTCAACGTGGATATGGAACTCGCGCCTTTTTCCGCGATCAACCCCTGCGGCTACGCCGGCATGCCGGTCACGCAGACGCGCGACCTCGGCGTCGCGCTGACGCCCGCGCAGGCTGCTGAAGCGATTACCCGACATCTGATCCGATTACTGGAAAACCCCCTGGAAACCCCATGAACGACACCATTGCCAAGCCCGCCGCTAAAGTCGCCGGCGTCAAGCAAAAAGGCGAACTGAAAACGGCGCGCATTCCGATCAAGATCGTTCCGGTCGACGAGCCGCTGCGCAAGCCGGCGTGGATCCGCGTCAAGGCCGGCAACGAAGTCGGACGCTTCGGCGAGATCAAGAAGATGCTGCGTGAGCAGAAGCTGCACACCGTCTGCGAGGAAGCCGCCTGCCCGAACATCGGCGAATGCTTCGGGCGCGGCACCGCGACCTTCATGATTCTTGGCGACATCTGCACACGGCGCTGCCCGTTCTGCGACGTCGGTCACGGCAAGCCGCTGCCGCCCGATCCCGAAGAACCGGCGAGCCTCGCCGACAGCGTCGCTCACCTGAAACTGCGTTACGTGGTGATCACCAGCGTCGACCGCGACGACCTGCGCGACGGCGGCGCCGGCCATTTCGCCGACGTAATCCGCGCCGTGCGCGACAAGTCGCCGGCCACCACCATCGAAACGCTGGTGCCCGATTTCCGCGGGCGCATGGAGATCGCCATCGACGTGCTCGGCCGCGCGCTGCCCGACGTGCTCAACCACAACCTGGAGACCGTCCCGCGTCTGTACAAACAGGCGCGCCCAGGTGCCGACTACGCGCATTCGCTGGAATTCCTGCGCCAATTCAAGCAGCGCTACCCGCAGGTGCCGACCAAGTCCGGGCTGATGGTCGGCCTCGGCGAGACCGACGAGGAAATCCTGCAGGTCATGCGCGACCTGCGCGCCCACGGCGTCGAGATGCTGACCATCGGGCAGTACCTGTCCCCCTCGACGCACCACCTCCCGGTGACCCGCTACGTGCATCCCGACACCTTCAAGATGTTCGAGGAGGAAGCGAAGAAGATGGGCTTTTCCGGTGCCGCCTGCGGACCGATGGTGCGTTCCTCCTACTGGGCCGACGTGCAGGCGCACAGCGCGGGAGTCGCGTGATGTTCAACATCGGCTGCCACCTGTCCACGGCCAAGGGCTTCCTCGGCATAGGCCACGACGCGCTGTCGATCGGCGCCAACACCTTCCAGTTCTTCACCCGCAATCCGCGCGGCGGCAAAGCCAAGGATCTCGACCCGGCCGACATCAACGCCTTTCTCGCACTGGCCGCCGAACACGGCTTCGGCAAGCTGCTGGCGCATGCGCCGTACACGCTCAACCCCTGCTCGGCCGATGCGCAGACGCGAGGTTTCGCTCTCGAAATGATGCGGGATGATCTGGCCCGCATGGAACAGGTACCCGGCAACCTCTACAATTTTCACCCCGGCAGCCACGTCGGGCAGGGAGAGGAAGCCGGCATCGCGCTGATTGTCGCGCAATTGAATGAAGTACTGACACCAGCCCTGCAGACCACCGTGCTGCTTGAAACGATGGCCGGCAAGGGCAGCGAGGTCGGACGCACCTTCGAGGAAATCCGCCGCATTCTCGACGGAGTGGTGTTGCAGGAGAAAATGGGGGTCTGCCTCGACACCTGCCACCTGAACGACGCCGGGTACGATCTGGTCAACGACCTCGACGGCGTGCTGGAACGCTTCGACCGGGTGATCGGCCTCGACCGCCTGCACGCCATCCACCTCAACGACAGCATGAATCCGCTGGGCAGCCGCAAGGACCGCCACGAGCGAATCGGCCACGGCCATCTCGGGCTGGAGGCGATCACCCGCGTCATCAATCACCCGGCGCTACGCGACCTGCCGTTCCTGCTCGAAACGCCCAACGAACTGCCCGGCTTCGCCAAGGAAATCGCGCTGTTGCGCGGCCTTTACCGCGCGTGAGCGGTCAGAAGACTTTCAACCCGTGCAACAGCACGAGGGCGATGAGCAGCGGCGTGACATAGCGCACCAGGAAGAAGACCGTCCGCACCAGGCCCGCGTTGGGCAGGCTGCCTTTGTTGCCGAGCTGCTTCTCCAGCTGCGGCAGGCCGTAGACCCAGCCGACGAACAGGCAGATCAGGATCCCGCCCAACGGCAGCATCACGTTGGAGCTGAGGAAGTCGTACAGGTCGAAGGCGTTCATCCCGAACACCTTTGTCTCCGCCATCACGCTCTGCGACAGCGTGGCCGGGACGCCGAGCAGGGCGATGGCCAGAATGGTGTATAGCGACGCCCGCTTGCGTCCGTAGCCGAAGCGCTCGGAGAGAATCGCCACCGGCACTTCCAGCAGCGAGAGGATCGCGCCGACGCTGGCGATCGCCGTAAGCAGGAAGAAGATGGTCATGAACACCGTACCGCCGGGCATCGACGTGAACACCGCCGGGATGGTCATGAACACCAGCGAGGGGCCGGCGGCCGGCTCGAAGCCGAAGGCGAATACGGCGGGGAAGATGGCGATGCCGGCGAGCAGCGATACGGACAGGTCGGCGAGCATCACGCGTGTCGTTGTGGCCGGGATGTTCTGGTCGTCGCGGAAGTAGCTGCCGTAGGTCAGCATGGTGCCCATGCCGATCGACAGTTTGAAGAAGGCCAGCCCGAGCGCGGTAAGCACCACGGTGGGAGTGATTTTCGCCAGGTCCGGGCTGAACAGGAAAGCCAGGCCGGGAACGGCGCCGCCGGGCAGCGTCAGGCTGCGCACGCAGAGCACCAGCAGGAGGATGAACAGCAGCGGCATCAGCTTGCGCGCCACGGCCTCGATGCCCCTGGACACCCCGAGCATGATGATGCTGCCGGTCACGCCGAGCACCACCCACTGCCAGAGCAGTGACGAGACGGGATTCGAGACGAGAGCGCCGAACGCCGCACCGGCTGCCTTCGGGTCGGTCGTCGAAATTTCGCCCATGGCTGCCTTGATGACGTAGGCGTACACCCAGCCGGCCACGCCGGAATAGAAGGCCATGATCAGCAGCGCAGCGAGGAAACCCATCCAGCCGATGATCTTCCACCACCACTGCCCACGCGGCGCGACATTCTCGAAGGTGCTGATCGCGTTGGCGCGCGCGGCGCGCCCGAGCATCGTTTCGACGATCATCACCGGCAGGCCGACGAGAAGGGTGGCCAGGAGGTAGACCAGCAGGAAGCCCGCGCCGCCGTTCATGCCGGTCAGCGAGGGAAACTTCCAGTTGTTGCCGAGGCCGACGGCCGAGCCGAGCGTTGCCAGGAGCACGCCGAAGGTGCTGGTGAATCCGTCGCGGGCGGACTGGGCCATCTTGTCTTCTCCCTGTTTCAAAAAGTGCGCAAGTATGTCACGGAGTCACGGCAAGGCGACGATTTCGACACAGATCGGATCCTCACCGGTCGCACGCCGGAAGCGCTGGCGCGGACAGCCCGTTTCCGCATCGATCTCGTAGATCGACAGGTGGTGGGAAAGCTGCCCGGCGACCGCCAGCCAGCGCCCGGACGGGTCGATAGCCATGCCGCGCGGCTGGGCCTCCGTCGGATAGTGGCCGAACAGCGCGAGTTGACCGTTCTGGGAATCGACCGAGAACACCGCCAGAGTCGAGGAACGTCGATCGGTGGCGTAGAGGAATCCGCCGCCGGGCGTCCTGCGCAGTTCGGCCGCCCAGGGCTGACCCCTGAAGCCGTGCGGCATCATGCTTATTGAACTCGTGAGTTGCAGCGTTCCCTTTTCCGCGTCGAACGCGAACGCGTCGATGCTGCCGTCGAGCTCGTTGAGGCAATGCACATGCCGGTTATCCGGCGAGAACACCAGATGGCGCGGGCCGCTGCCGGGGCGGACGGACACCTGCGCCGGCACGTTCGGTTCCAGACGACCGTCGTCGGCCAGCCGGTATATCCGAATCGCGTCCGCTCCGAGGGTCGGCACCAGCAGCCAGCCATCGGAGGCATCGACCACCGCCGCGTGCGCACGCGTCAGATCCCGTTCCACCTGCCCGACGGGCAATGGACGGCCGTTCGATTCAAGTGGGAAGGCCGCCAGCAGATTGTCGCCGTAGGAAGCCACGAATGCGGTCCGCATCGCCCGGCTAAAGTTCACGTAAGTCGGCCCGCCGGGGCAGGGAACGCTGCCGAGCAGGGCAAGCTCGCCACTTGCCGGGTTGATCGAGCACGTCAGGAGCGTGTTTTCAGCCTTTGCGCCGACCAGGAGAAGCCTTCCATCCGGGCTGATCTTCATCGGCAAAGGGCTGCCGGATATCGGCACGCGCTGACGCGGGGAAGCCTCCCCGGTACGGGAGTCGAGAGCGAAAACGTCGATCTCGCGGCTTCCGGCGCAGGAAACGTAAATGAAGGTCCGGGTCATGGCAGTCTGTTCTCCAAGGCAAAAACCACGGTGGAACTGCTAGTGTACGAAAAGCTGGCGCTTGCGCCAGCTTTTCCCGTGGATAGCCTGTTTGGTGGAGAAGGCATGAACAACATCTGTGTGAGCCTGATCGGCGCACCAACCGATATTGGTGCCGGCATGCTCGGCGCGCGCATGGGCCCGGAAGCGCTGCGCGTGGCGGGACTGGGCGGCGCCATAGAACAGTTCGGCATCACGGTACGCGACTGCGGCAATGTCGTCGGGCCGGCCAATCCCTGGCAACCGGCGGTAGAGGGTTTTCGCCACCTTCCCGAAGTCATTGCCTGGAACCGGGCAGTGCATGATGCCGTTCATGCGGAACTCGCCATGGGAAGACTGCCGGTGCTGCTGGGCGGCGACCATTCGCTGGCCATCGGGTCGATCAGCGCCGTCGCCCGCCACTGCCGGGAAGAGCACAAGAAACTGCGCGTGCTGTGGTTCGACGCGCACGCCGATTTCAATACGGCGGCGCTGACCCCCAGCGGAAATCTGCATGGAATGCCGGTCGCCAGCCTGTGCGGCCACGGTCCGCGCGAACTGGTGGAAATGGCCGGTTTCGTTCCGGCCCTGAACCCGAAGGACATCCGCCAGATCGGCATCCGCAGCGTCGATGCCGGGGAAAAGCGGCTGGTGCACGACGCCGGCATCGAAGTCTACGACATGCGCTTCATCGACGAGATGGGCATGCGCCACACGATGGAACTGGTCCTGGCGCTGATCGGACCCGACACGCACCTGCATGTCAGCCTTGATGTCGATTTTCTCGACCCCGACATCGCGCCGGGCGTGGGCACCACGGTGCGCGGCGGCCCGACCTACCGCGAGGCGCAGCTGTGCATGGAAATGATCGCCGACACCGGCCGGCTGGCCTCGCTCGACGTGGTCGAACTCAATCCCGCGCTCGACGTGCGGAACCGCACCGCCGACCTGGCCGTCGATCTGATCGAGAGCCTGTTCGGCAAGAGCACGCTGATGCGCGGCAACTGAGCGCCCCCAGGGAAACGGCCATGCCGTTTCCACCCCCCGAGAGGGTCATGAGAACTCGGGACGGCCCTTCATTTTCTTGGGACCGCCGTCAGCACGCCTCGGCGAGTTCC
>JARKPC010000055.1 GCA_029975435.1 Propionivibrio sp.
CAAGCCATCCGGCACGAGGTCAGGGCATTGACCGCCAGGCAGAACTCCTCGACGTAGATGCGCCAGTTGCTGCGGCATTCGAGCACGCCGCCCAGTTCGAGCATGGCAGGAAAAACCGGGTGCCCGTGCCAGCGACGCGACAAGTGCCCGATCTTCGGCCAGGGGTTAGGGTAGAGCAGGTAGTGCCGCGCCAAACGGACGCCGGCATCGTGCATCAGCCGCCAGTAGTCGACCAGATCGGCGCGTACCAGATCGAGATTCGGCGGCAGGCTGGCGGGATCGAACCGGCCGAGGCGCACCTCGGACTGGTCGACGCCGATCACGTAATGATCCGGGAATGCCCGCGCCAGGGCGATCGAACTCTCGCCGACACCGCAACAGGCATCGAGGATCAATGGCGCGCGTGGCGCCTCGCGTTCGCGGCGCGCAAGGCTCGCCTCGAACGCGGCCCGGTTGTAGTCCGCATAGGGCTTGCGGAATGGCGCCGAGCGATGGCGTTCGAGCAGGAGGGCCAGATGTTCATGAACCCCTGTCTGGGCACTTGTCGGAACGCGGGAATTGGCGCGCATGGGATCAATCCGCGAAGTCGCCCGGCACCGCCAGTACCGAACCAACCTCCTGTATGTCGATCACAGGCCGAAGCCGGTGATACAGGCTTTCGGCCTGCGGATAGCGGCGGCGCAGCGAGTTGAGCCAGAGCTTCAGCCGGCCCGGCGCGTGCCGCGGCGTGACGCGCTGCTGCACCCGCATCCAGAACTCGCTCACCAGGGGGAGTAACTCACCCCACTCTGCGTCCAGTGTTTCTTCGCGCAAGCCCCCATCCAGCGACGCGCGGATGCGCCTCGCCAGAAACGGATCGGCCACCGCGCCGCGCCCGATCATCACATCCTTGCATCCAGTCACTTCGCGGCAACGCTCATAATCAGCCACCGACCAGATTTCACCATTGGCAATCACCGGCACAGTCACCGTTTCCCGCACCCGCGCGATCCACTCCCAGTGTGCCGGCGGCCTGTAAGCGTCGATCTTGGTGCGCGCATGCACGACCAGGGAAGCGACTCCGCCAGACTCCAGGGCCCGGGCGCACTCCAGCGTCTTGCCGGTATCGCGCACTCCTAGCCGCATCTTGGCCGTCACGGGAATGGTGTGCGGCACGGCGTCGCGGACACTCCGGGCAATCCGCCGCATGAGCTCGGGGTCGTCCAGGAGCATCGCGCCGCCGCCATGGCGGTTGACCGTCGGCGCCGGGCACCCGAAGTTGAGATCGATGCCCACCGGGGCAAGCTTCGCCAAGCGGGACGCCGTCTCGGCCATGCGCTCCGGATGACTGCCCAGCAATTGCACGACGACCGGCGTTCCGGACCGCGTTCTGCCTCGATTATCGAGTTCCGGGCAGACGCGCCGGAAAGAGCGCAATGGCAACGGCGTGCCGGAAACCCGGAGAAACTCTGACACGGCGCCGTCGTAGCCGCCAACCCGGGTCAGCAGATCACGCAGCAGACTGTCGACGAGCCCATCCATGGGCGCCAGAAATACCTTGCTCATGGCAGAGGTGCTTGACCACAAAAAAGAAAATGGAGACGGAACTTAACCGAAAAGCGCGTCGATATCAAAGTCATCGGCAATTTTCGCCGTGACGGGTTCGGGTTTGGCGATCGCGCCATCCGCCAGCAGCCGCTCATAGCTGCACACCCGGTTACGGCCGTTTTTCTTGGCGTAATACAGGGCCTCATCGCCCCGCCCTACCACGTCGGTGGGCACGTCCTGCCGGGATACGGCGGTGAAACCGATTGAGCAGGTCACTTTGCCGACTTGCGGGAACTCGTGCGTCTCCACCGAACAGCGAAAGCGTTCGAATCCCGCCGCCGCGAGGTTTTCGTCCGGCGCGTTGAGAATCGCGACGAACTCTTCTCCGCCAAAGCGAAACAGGCGGTCACCTCCCCGAAACGTCTTGCGCATCAATTCACCCATGCGCAACAGCACTTCATCGCCGAAGAGATGGCCAAAGGAATCGTTAACGCGTTTGAAATGGTCGATATCGATGACGCCGAGCCAGGCAGGGCAATCTTCCTCATCGCAGGCGCGGCGCTCGCGCGTCGCTTCCTCATTCGGCTTGGCCGACGACGAGGAAAGCAAACGATCGAAGGTTTCATCGAAGGTCTTGCGATTGAGCAACCGCGTCAGCGAATCCAGTTCACTGTAGTCGAGCAGCCTGATCTGGTTGCCGAAAATCCGGGCCAGCGTTTCAACCGATCCCGAGCGTTCGTTGCACAACGGTTGATCGGTAGAGAAAATCAGGATCAACTCTTCACTGCTCAACTCCGACCAGTCGAGCACCAGCGCCCCGCAATGCAGCCCCGAGCACTGCGAGGTCGCCAACGAGCCGTCCCGCCGCAGGTTTTTAAGCCATTCCCCCCAGAACGATCCCGGCACGTGTGCGGCGGTTGTCCCTGTCGCGAGACGCAAAGGACCCTCTCCTTGTGGATCGCGCGAAAAAATTCCGACGTGCGCACTCCCGCCGAATAGCGCATCCACCGCCCCAAGCAGAGTGGAAGGCAGTTTGCCGCGGTCACGGCAGGATGAAATCGACTCGATATTGCGCAGCAAGGACAGCACGCTCCGGCATTCCTTCAGGGGCCCTGCCGGGAAAACCCGCAGGCATGTGATAATCCTGCGAATTCTATGTGTGTTCACCCCTTCCCACAACTTCTTTCGCATATGCCTTTCCGTGTTTCGACAACCCCTTTGCGCCTGGTCCTCGACACCAATATCGTCATGGACATGCTGCATTTCCGGGACACCCGCACGGACTGGCTGAAAAGCGCCATCGCCCGGCGCCAGGTGCTCTGTTTCAGCGATGCCGACTGCCTCGGCGAATTGGGACGCGTCGCCGCCTATCCGGAATTCGGTCTTGACGACGCGCGCCAGGAAAAATTACTGGGCGCTTACCTTGATTTCGTCACCCGATACGATGCTGCCGAAGAGAGCACCGCTGCCCTGCCCCGCTGCCGGGATGCGGACGATCAGAAATTTCTGGAACTGGCGGCCCGCTGCAAGGCCGACCTGCTTATCACACGCGACAAGCAATTGCTGCGATTGGATCGGCATCGGCACAAACCTCTGCCTTTCGCCATCGTCACCGCTGAAAAGGCGGCGACACTACTTGAGTTTCCTGCGGAACACCCAGCGAGTGTCTTCTGACACGGCCTCGTCGAAGACATACCCCTCAACGGCGAAGGACTTCAGTTCCAACGGCTCGACGATGCGCCGAGTGACCGCAAAGCGGGCCATCAATCCCCGCGCGCGCTTGGCGTAGAAGCTGACCACCTTGTACTTGCCGGCGCTCCAGTCCTCGAAAACCGGCTCGATCACCGGAACGGACAACTTCTTTGCCTTGACCGACCTGAAGTATTCCGCCGACGCCAGATTGATCACCGCCGAGGACTTCATCCTGCGCAAGACATGCTCCAGTGCCTCCGTAATCCGGTCGCCCCAGAAAGCGTAGAGATCCGCGCCGCGCCGATTATCCAGGCGGAGGCCCATCTCCAGCCGGTACGGCAGGATCTTGTCGAGCGGTCGCAACATCCCGTACAGGCCGGAGAGAATACGCAGGTGATCCTGGGCGAAAAGCAGATCGTCGGCCGAAAGCGACCTGGCATCGAGCCCTTCGTAGACATCGCCATTGAAAGCCAGCACCGCCTGTTTGCCTTTCCCGCGAGGGTAAGGATTTTGCCACTCGGCGTACCGGGCCACGTTCAATACCGCCAGCGGGTCGCTGATTTCCATCAGCGAAGCCAGCTTTGCCGGAGAAAACTCGCGTAGCCGCTCTACCAGGATTTCTGACTGGCCGAGGAAATCCGGGCGGGTGGCCTTGACCACGGTCGGCGGCGAGTCGAAGTCGAGGGACTTGGCAGGGGAAAGCAGGATGATCATGAAAACCTGTGGTCTTGAGTTCTTGATTGAGAGCGACGAAAACCGCCGGAACGATCCTGCAAGCGGTTTTCCACAAAGACGGCGAGCCGCCGGCGCTTGGTACAATAACGGATTATCCGACCTGCGGAAAACCCCATCATGAAACGCAACCGTCTCTCCTCGCGCAAACGCATGTCTTCCGATGCCACCGAACTGGGAAGGCTGGCCATCGGCCTGGCAGAATCGGGAGGCAAACTGGAGCGCAGCTTCTGGGAAAACCAGCTCGTCGAACTGATCGACCGCATCCTGCAGGAAGGGGTGGAAGAAGACCTGAATGCGGCTCTCGACCGCCTCTTCGATTCCCACGCGGAGGCGCACGACTGCCTGGCGGACGCCATCGAGGCGCGCGCCGAGTCCTGCGTGATGACGCATCAAGCGCAGGATTACGACATCCTGCTTTTCAACGTTCCACTGCTTGCCTGGTCGCGCTTCTCGATCCCGGCCGGAACGATCCCTGCCGCCACCCTGCAAACGCTCAAGGTGCAGCTCGGCGCGCATGTCTTCTCGGGAGCGTCGCAGATTTCCCTCGTCGACTACCTCTACAGTCCCGACCAGCTGCCGCGCAGCTTCGTGGACACCTGGCAGCTGATGCGCGACCTCGGCGGCGCGGCGCTGTGCGGCAAGGCGCCGAAGCTGGATATTTCCGCCATGCCGGAGACCAACCAGTTTCTTTCCGATACCCGCTACCTGATCGGCGCCGTCGCCGTGCCGCGCGGCATGCCGATCTTCCGCTGGAACGAGGCCGACGACGTAACCCGCGAATCGGCGCTCAAGGAATGGGTCAAGCAGGGCGGCCCATCGCTCGAACCCCTGCTGGCCGGGTGCGCCTTCCAGCCGCTGCTCGCCGATGCCTACCACGCCGCCTGCCGTCTTGCCGACATGGCGTCCCGTCCCTACTCGCTACGCGCCTCGGTCTCCTTCCTGCAGACCACTCTCGGCAAGCCCGCCGAGTCGCTGCGCGCCGTCGTTGGCGGATTCCACGACAAACGGCTGGAGGAGTACCGGATCGGATTCGGCCCGCGCAACGACGAGGCCATTTACCATGGCATCGTATGGCCGCTGCTCGGCAGCGAGGACGAAACGACCGACGTGATCGGCGAAGTCGAGAGCATCCTGCGCGAATCGGGAATCAAGGAAGTAATCGTCCACAACCAGCAATTCCCGTTCGAGTTCTGCGACGACTGCGGCGCACCGCTGTACCCGAACGCCGAAGGTGAAACGGTACATGCCGAAATGCCCGATCTCGGCAACACGAACTCACAGACATTGCACTGACCTCATGAACAACCACGATCTGTTGCAGCGAAGCCTGGCTGCCGTCTGGCACCCCTGCACGCAAATGAAGCAGCATGTCGGCAACGGCAGCGAGCTGCCGATGATCCCGATTGCCCGCGGCCAGGGTGTCTGGCTCCATGATTTCGACGGCAAGCGCTATCTCGACGGCATCAGCTCGTGGTGGGTCAATCTCTTCGGCCATGCCAACCCGCGCATCAACGCCGCCCTGCGCACGCAACTGGACGAACTGGAACACGTCATCCTCGCCGGTTTCACGCACCGCCCGGTAGTCGAACTCTCCGAGCGTCTTTCCGCGCTGACCGGAAATGCGCTCGGGCATTGCTTCTATGCCTCCGACGGCGCCTCGGCGACCGAGATCGCGCTCAAGATGTCGTTCCACAGCTGGCGCAACCGCGGCTTGGACAAGAAGCGCGACTTCCTCTGCCTGGAGGGGAGCTACCACGGCGAAACCGTCGGCGCGCTGGCCGTCACCGACGTGGCGATCTTCAAGGACGCCTACGCTCCACTGATACGTGCTGCGGCGACGGTGCCGACACCGGACGCGCGCCAGGCGCTGGACGGAGAAACGCCGGCCGAAGTGGCCCGTCGGGCTGCCGGGGCGCTTGAACGCCATCTCGAGGCGCACCACGAGAACATTGCCGCGTTCATCGTCGAACCGCTGATCCAGTGCGCCAGCGGCATGGCCATGTACGACCCGGAGTATCTGAGACTGGCGCGCGCCCTGTGCGACCGCTACGACGTCCATCTGATCTGCGACGAGATCGCTGTCGGCTGCGGCCGTACCGGCACCTTCTTCGCCCACGAGCAGGCGAACATCAAGCCGGATTTCCTGTGCGTCTCGAAAGGCATCTCCGGCGGCTACCTGCCGCTGTCGATCGTTCTCACCACCGACGCGGTGTATCAGGCGTTCTACGACGACTCGACGGTGCGTGGCTTCCTGCATTCGCACTCCTACACCGGCAACGCACTGGCCTGCCGCGCGGCGCTGGCCACGCTCGACATCTTCGAGGAAGACAAGGTGCTGGACGCCAACGTCTTCCGTGCCCGGAAGCTGGCGGCCGCACTCGCCCCGCTGGCCGGCCACCCCCGGGTTCGCCACCTGCGCCAGCGTGGCATGATCATCGCCCTCGACGTCGACACCGAGGATGCCAGGTTCTCGCGCCGTTTCTATCGCGCCGCCCTGGAACGCGAAACCCTCACCCGTCCGATCGGCCACACTGTTTACCTGATGCCACCGTACATCGTCAGCGACGATGAAATCAGCCACCTCGGCCAGGCTGTTGCCGGCGCCCTCGAGGCAGCACTTCACCCATGATCTGGAACGAACTCGAAAACGGGCTGACCGACCTCGAACGCGAGGGCCTCAAGCGCGTTCGCCGCACGCTCGAAGCCCCCTGCGGTCCATTGGCGCGCGTCGACGGGCGCGACCTGATCAGCTTCTGCAGCAACGACTATCTCGGGCTGGCCAACGACCCCAAACTGATCGAAGCCGCCTGCGCCGGGGCGAAGAAATGGGGCGTCGGCAGCGGTGCTTCGCATCTCGTCAGCGGCCATCTCTCGCCACACGAGGAACTGGAACAGGAACTCGCCACATTTACAGGCTTTCCCCGCGCCCTGCTGTTTTCAACCGGCTACATGGCCAACCTGGGCATCATCGTGGCGCTGGTCGGTCGCGGCGATGCCGTGTTCGCGGACAAGCTCAACCACGCCTCGCTGATCGACGCGGTCCAGCTTTCCCGCGCCGACCACGAACGCTACCCGCACGGCGACCTCGACGCCCTGGAACGCCTGCTCGCCGCCAGCAAGGCCAAACGCAAGCTGATCCTGACCGATGCCGTGTTCAGCATGGACGGCGACCTCGCGCCGCTGCCCGAACTCCTGCAACTGGCAGAACGCTTCGACGCCTGGCTGGTCATCGACGACGCGCACGGATTCGGCGTGCTGGGTGAGCACGGCTGCGGCAGCCTCAGCCATTTCGACATTCCCGCCAATCCGCGCATCCTTTACATGGGCACGCTCGGCAAGGCCGCCGGCGCGGCGGGCGCATTCGTCGCCGCATCGGACACGGTCGTCGAATGGCTGCTGCAGCGCGCGCGCACCTACATCTTCACCACCGGATCGAGCCCGGTCATTTCCTGCGCCCTGCTGGCCAGCCTGACGCTGATCCGCGAGGGCGACGAGCGGCGCCGTCAACTGCGCCGGCTGACGCTCCGCCTGCAGAACGGTCTGTCCGGCACGCGCTGGCAACTCATGCGCTCTCCGACCGCCATCCAACCGGTAATCATCGGCGACAACCATGAAACGCTGCAGGTCGCGCTGGCCCTCTTCGGGCGCGGCCTGTGGGTGCCGGCCATCCGCCCGCCCACCGTGCCCAAGGGCACCGCCCGCCTGCGTGTTTCGCTCAGTGCCGCACACAGCGAAGCGCATGTGCAGTTGCTGGTGGACGCTTTGCGGGAACTGGCATGACCCTGCCCGATCTGGCGCTGATCCACGGCTGGGGGCTGGGTCCGGGCGTCTGGCAGCCTTGCGCCGAAAGGTTGGACAGCGTCGCCCGGATTCACCGCATCACGCTTCCCGGATACGGGGATACGCCCGACCGTGGCGAGACCTTCGTCGAGGCCGCCCGATCGGCACTCGAAACCTTGCCCGATGGCGTGACCCTTTGCGGCTGGTCGCTCGGCGGCCTGCTCGCCATGCAGGCGGCGCTGCTGGCGCCGGAACGCGTTGCCCGGCTGATTCTCGTCGGCAGCACCCCGAGTTTCGCGCAACGCGACGACTGGATCCCGGCGCAGTCCCCATCCGTGCTTGCCGGCTTCGCCGAGGCGGTAGCCAGCAACGACCGCGTCACACTGCAACGCTTCGTGGCCCTGTTCAACCAGGGCGATACCAAAGCGCGGGCCATCGGCCGTGAAATCAACCAGGGAATCCTGTCATCCTCGCTCCCGCCAGTTGCAACGCTGCTCAAGGGGCTTGACTGGTTGCGGGACATCGATTTGCGGGCGCAGGTGTCCGCCCTGTGCTGCCCGGTTCTGCTGATCCACGGTGAAAACGACCCGCTGATGCCCTTGCCGGCCGCCCGCTGGCTGGCGGAACACTTGCCGCAATCGCAACTCGAAGTACTCAGCGGGGCGGCGCACGCGCCTTTCCTCAACGATCCCGATCATTTCGCAACTCTCGTCGGCAGATTCATCCATGCACACCGTCTCGATTAAGCAGCGCGTCCGCGAGTCCTTCGACAAGGCGGCGGTCACCTACGACGGTGCCGCCGTCGTGCAGCGCCGCGTATGCGACCGCCTGCTGCAGGAACTTGCCGAGCAGGAACCTTTCCCGGCGCGGGTTCTCGATGCCGGCTGCGGAACCGGCTATGGGTCGGGGCAGTTGCGCAAGCGCTGGCCGGCGGCACACATCACCGGCATCGACTTTGCCCCGTCCATGCTGGCGTTGGCCAGAAAAGAGACCGACTGCTGCCAGGCCGCGGACATCGAAAAGCTGCCGTTTGCGGAAGCCTGCTTCGACCTCTGGTGGTCCAGCCTGTCCATCCAGTGGTGCAACGCCGCAGCGGTCTTCAGCGAAGCGGTTCGCGTTCTGCGCCCGGGCGGGCAGATTGCCTTCAGCACCTTGTGCCCGGATACCTTTGCCGAACTCCGCGCGGCGTTCGCGGGAGTCGACCAGCATCGGCACACGCTCCCTTTCGACGAACCGGACGCCATCAACGCCGCGTTGGCCGGCGCCGGCCTCCGTGATATCCGCCTGATTCGCGAACGGCACACGATCTACTACCCTGAGTTGAAATCGCTGCTGCGCTCGATCAAGGCGATCGGAGCACAAAACGTCGGCGAAGGCGGACGCAGCGGCATGATGGGCCGTGCCGCCTGGCAGAAGGTCGAAGCCGCCTACGAACGATTCCGCACTCAGGCCGGACTGCCGGCAAGCTACGACGTCCTCCTGGGATATGCCAGAAAATGAGTTCCAACGATCTTTCAATACAACCTGATCGGGCCTGGTTCGTCACCGGCACCGACACCGAAGTCGGCAAGACTTTCGCCACCTGTGCCTTGCTCCTGGCATTGCGCAATCTTGGGATTCAGGCGATCGGCATGAAACCGGTCGCCGCCGGTACGGACGAGAACGGCAGGAACGACGACGTCGAGCGTCTGATCGCCGCTTCCGGCGTCGACGCACCACGCGACCTGATCAACCCGTACCTTTTCCAACCGGCGATCGCCCCGCATATCGCCGCCGCGGAGGCCGGCCAAGTCATCGATATCGGGCACATCGTGGCCGCGTTCGAAGAACTTCGCCGCAAGGCGGACGCCGTTCTGGTGGAGGGAGTCGGAGGATTCTGCGTTCCGCTCGGACATGACTGCGACACGGCGGATCTGGCCGAAAAACTGGCATTGCCGGTCATCCTGGTCGTCGGCATGCGGCTTGGCTGCATCAACCATGCGCTGTTGACCTGCCAGGCTATCGCCGCCCGCGGCTTGACACTGGCCGGGTGGATCGCCAACCGCATTGATCCGGCGATGTCGCGTTTCGACGAAAATCTGGCCGCGTTGCGCCAACGGATCGACGCCCCGCTGCTCGGCATCATCCCGCCCGCCAGCACCCCGGAAACGGCGGCCTCTGGATTGCGGATTCCGTAACTGAACAGCAAGCGCAGTTCGGGTTAAGCTGCGCCAACCCGACCTGCGGATTCACTCCGCCTCTTTCTCCAGCGCAGCAGCCAGGCGCTTCATGACCGACACCAGTTCGGCCGTCATTTCCCGAGCGCCGTCAAGACGGCCGGCGGCAGCGAGACTTTCGAGCTGCTGCGCGAGCGACCGACCACCTTCGCAGGCAAAGCTGGCCAACATGCTCTTCACGGTATGCGCCTCGCGCCGCAGTTCTTCGAGGTTGCCCGAGGCCAGCGCCGCTTCGAGCGCCGTGCAATAGCTGCCGATTTCGGCGACGAAGGCCCCGGCGATTGCCGCGAAAAGGGCTCCGTCTCCGGCCAGTTGCTCGATTGCCCTCTCTCTGTCGTACAGTAATTCATCGATGCACGGCATCTGTCATCCCCTCTCAGGTCACGTTCCCGCGACCACCGCATCCTGGTAACGGGCATGAATATCCAGCACCTCATCCCACGCTGCGAAGAACGACTCGACGCACACCGGATCAAAATGGCTCCCGCAATTATCGCGCAGGTAGGCTTCCGCTTTTTCCAGCGTCCAGGCATCCTTGTAGGGACGCACCGAAGTCAGGGCGTCGAACACGTCCGCTACCGCAACGATCCGCCCCAGCAACGGGATGGCTTCGCCGGCGAGGCCATACGGGTAGCCTGATCCGTCGAACTTCTCATGGTGTGCGACGGCAATGACCGCCGCCGTCTGGAACACCCGGGACTCGCTGCCGCTCAGCAACTCGTGCCCGATCACCGTATGGCGCTTCATTTCGTCATACTCTTCCGGGGTCAGTTTGCCCGGCTTGAGCAGGATGTAATCGGGAATCCCTATTTTCCCCACGTCATGCATTGGAGCGGCCTGCAGGATGAGTTCCAGTTCGTCGGTGGGAAACCCCATCTTTCCGGCGATCAACCGCGAATAGTGCGCCATGCGCTGGATGTGTGCCCCCGTTTCCGGATCCCGGAATTCCGCCGCGCGCGACATGCGGAACAGCAGTTCCTGTTCCCGCGCATGAATTGCCGCGGTGGCCTTCTTCACCTCGTCGGCCAGCCAGGCGGCCTTGTCGGCGAGCTTCTTGCGGCTGGCTCCCAGGGCCAGCATGTTGCGCACGCGCGCCGAGAACTCGATACGGTCCACCGGCTTGTTCAGGAAGTCGGTGGCTCCTCGCTGCAAAGCCTCGTAGCGCACCTCCTTGTCGTCGTTGGCGGTGATCATCAGGATCGGCACATCCTCGCGCCCCGCGATTCGGCGCAGGCGGGAAACGAACTCGATACCATCGAGGTCGGGCATCATGTAGTCGACGACGACCAGATCGGGCAGGTTCTCCGTGCACCATGCCAGCCCCTTGGGCGATTCCTGGAACAGCAGCGGTTCGCAATCGCCGAGTCTTCTGACCAGCGCACTCAGCAGCGTGAGGTTGATGTCGCTATCATCGACGATGGCAATACGGTTCATACCTTCTCCTCATGACCTCGTGCAACAATTGCAGCAGCGAATGCAGCTTTCCGATCCGGCTTTATTCTCGAGCCTCTTCCGCCGGACCGGCCACGGCTCGGAGCGCAGTCGACAGTTTTTCCAACTCCCCGGACAGGCGTTCGATCAGCTCTCCCATCCCCGACGCATCACCACGCCCGGCGAGGCGTTCGATATCTTGCGCCAACCGTACGGCAGGCTGCGCGCGGAACATGATCAGCGTTCCGCGCAGCGCGTGCGCGACGAAAAGCACCGACCTAAGATTGCCAACAGCATATCCGGCGCGCAGTTTTTCGAGATCTTCCGGATAATGCCTCAAAAATGCCCCGGCGATAATCTCTATCGACTCCCGGTCGGCCGCTCGCAGCGCCGCGGCGTAGTCGAACCCCGGTGTCGGCTGAGGATCGAAGGATGCCCCCCCGGAACGACGTTCGCCGCGCTCCGTCTTGCCGAGACTCCACAACAACCGCTGCAACTCCTGCCGCCTGGCGGGCTTGGCGATGTACTCGTCCATTCCCGCAACCAGACAGGCCTCGCGATCGCTATCCATGGCGTTGGCCGTCATGGCTACGATGGGCAGCCGCGGCAGGCCTTCTCGCGCTTCGCGCGCGCGAATCCGCCGGGTTGTCTCCAATCCGTCCATCAGCGGCATCATCATGTCCATCAGCACGACGTCAAAGTGCCCCTCGGCAATCGCAGCAATGGCCTCGGCACCATTTTCCGCCAGGGTCACGCCGTGCCCCCAGCGCTCCAGCAGGCTTGACACGAATTTCCGGTTGATCTCGTAATCCTCGACCAGCAGGATCTGCAGCGGATTGTTGTCGTCGTCGCGCATGGCGTGCCGGGTCAGCAACGGCCGGCGCTCAGGCCATGCGCGATCGGTGAGAAGGCGCGCCAGAGCCTCCAGCAGTTCGTCCCCGGTAATCGGCTTGGGCAGATACGCGGCAAAACCGATATCCCGGCACCGCTGCCCGTCGCCCCGAACGCCGCCCGCGGAAAGCATGACCAACCGCAGGTTGTTGCACCCCGGCATGGCCAGGATTCGCTCACCTGTGGCAAAACCGTCCATGCCAGGCATCGAGGAATCGAGCAGCACGAGGTCGAAACTCTTGCCATCCTCGCATTCGCGTACCCGGCGCAGCGCGCTTTCTCCCGAGTCCGCCTCGCTGACCAACGCCCCGGCATCCGCCAGCGTTCGCGCGATCACCCGCCGGCTCGGCTCATGATCATCGACCGCCAGGATCCGCGTTCCGGAAAGATCCGGGAGATCTGTCTGCATATCGCCCGGTTCGGCGTCGACGCCAAGACAGACGGTGAAATGGAAGGTACTGCCGCGGCCAACGACGCTTTCCGCCCACAAGCGTCCATCCAGCGCCTCCGCCAGACGCCGGCAAATCGCCAGGCCAAGCCCGGTCCCTCCGTAGCGTCGCGTGATCGAGCTATCTTCCTGCGTAAAGGCTTCGAAAATGGCACTGAGCTTTTCGGCCTGGATGCCGATGCCGCTATCGGTTATCGAGAAGTGGATGCACGCGTTGTGTTCGTCGCAGCGCTCGCCCACGGCGCGCACGATGACTTCGCCCTTTTCGGTGAACTTGACGGCATTGCCGACCAGATTGACCAGGATCTGGCGCAATCTTCCCGGATCGCCAATGACGTTCGCCGGAACATCCCGGGCGATGTCGCACACCAGTTCCAGACGCTTTTCGTGCGCCTCGAGCGACATTGTCCTCAAGGCATCACCCACCGTGCGCCAGAGGTTGAAGGGAATGCGCTCGATCAGCAGCTTTCCGGCCTCGATCTTCGAGAAATCGAGAACATCGTTGAGAACGGCGAGCAAGGACTCCGACGAGGATTTGACGATCTGCAGGTATTCGCGCTGCTCGTCGTCGAGGTCGCTGTCGAGAACCAGATCGGTCATGCCGATGATGCCGTTCATCGGCGTGCGGATCTCGTGGCTCATGTTGGCCAGGAATTCCGATTTCGCGCGGTTGGCTGCCTCGGCGCCCTCCTTGGCCCGGCGCAAATCCTCGGAGGCACGCTTGGCTTCGGTGATATCCGCAAAGTACCCGTTCCATCGCATGCTTCCATCCGGCAGGCGCTTCGGTTGAGCCTCTCCATGGACCCAGACGATAGCGCCTGTTTGTCGATGCACGAACCGGCAGTCCAGGGACCACAGTGCTTCATGCGCGATCGATGCAGCAATCGAGTCCGCCAGACGTTGCCTGTCGTCCGGGAAAACCAGCGTGCGCAACTGGTCGGCATCGGCAATGACCATTTCCGTGGAAACGCCGCAAATCCGTTCGAGACCGCGGCTGAAAAAGGAGAAGTGCGGGACGCCCCCCACCGGTCGAATGTACTGAAAAACTGCCACCGGAATATTGTCAGTCACTTCGCGCAGGCGGGCATCGGCTTCCTTGAGCTCTGTCACATCC
Source organism: Propionivibrio sp. (assembly GCA_029975435.1). GTDB lineage: Bacteria > Pseudomonadota > Gammaproteobacteria > Burkholderiales > Rhodocyclaceae > Propionivibrio. The sequence continues at coordinate 13,835 of JARKPC010000055.1, forward strand.
TGCCAGATACCCGTAAACACGGCATCCCCACTAGCGGCACGCTCGCGTTCCGGATTGATCTCGCCGCGAATCCAGCGGATCGACCCGTCGGGCATGTCGACCCTGTACTCGTCCCGCCAGGCCTGCTGATTCTCCGCAGCGGCCATGAACCGCCGCCTGATCCGCTCGCGATCCTCTTCGACAATCTGCCGTACGGCCAGCGTGGAATCGGCAAACAATGCCTCGCGATCCAGCCCGCGTATCTCTCTGACCCGCTCGCTGATGAAGGTATAGCGGAGCTTCCCCTGCCCGACTTCGACCTGGAAAACCACCCCGGGAACGGTGTCGGTGATGTGGCGAAGGCGCGCCTCGGCCGCCGCGAGCATGGCCTGCTGCGCCTTGGTCTCGGTAATATCCAGAATGGCCCCCACCACGCCGGCGACGCTTCCATCACTCCTGGTCAGCGTGGCCTTGCGCAGGATGCAGTCCCGTTCGACGCCGGAATGCGTCAATACTCTTCGGTCATATGTCTGCAGACCCGGATGTTCCAGAAGCAGGCGATCCAGCGAATCGTGGACGATCGCTTCATCAGCGGTCATCAGGTCAAATGCCGTCTTGCCGATCCAGGCATCGCGCTCAATGCCGTGAAAATCGGCAAACGCCTTGTTGAGTTGCTGGTACCGGCCCAAGACGTCCTTCAGATAGATCGGGATCGGCACCACCTCGATCAGCTCGCGCAGGAAATGCAACTGGTCCTGTAGCAGCGCTTCGGCGCGCTTGCGCGCGGTGATGTCGGTCAGGATGGAAATGTATTGCCCTGGCATCCCGTCCTTGTCGAAAAGCGGAACGATGGTGGCATTGACCCAATACTCCTCGCCGTTCCTTGAACGGTTGCACACCTCGCCATGCCACACCTCACCCGCCCTAATCGTCTGCCACATCGTTTCGTAGAACTCGGGAGAATGCACACCCGACTTGACGATGCGGTGATTCTTCCCCAGCAGTTCCGCACGCGAATACCCGCTGATGCGGCAAAAACGATCGTTGGCATAGGTGATATTGCCGTCCACGTCGGTGATGCTGACAATCGCATGCTGGTCGAGCGCGAATTTCTGGTTGGCAAGGTCGATCAGGGCGTCCTGCAACTCGCGCTGGCTGATCTCGCGTTCCCGAACCAGTTGGGCCAGCATCACCGTGAGGGATTCCAGGCTGTCCGCTTCAGGCAAACCGTGCCGGCTTTCGCCCGAACGGATCAGGCCGTTGGCCGTTTCACGCAGGGAATCCATGGCGCGACGGCTTATCGCCAGCTCGTCACGCAGGCGGTTGTTGGCCTGCTGCAGTTCCTGCGAACTGAGATCGAGCCCACGCGTCACGAGTTCCAGATCGCGGTCGCCCTGAGCATACGCGGCGTCGACCCGGCCGAGGAAGTCTCCTGCCCCGGCCAGAAAATGCGCCGCTTCGGTCGACAATCCGGATTGCTCCGAGAGCGCTCGCAGCTCATCGAGAACCGAGGACAACCGGGTCTCGTCGCCCCCAAGAGCGCGTCGTATCTGTCGAGCAAGCAGCTTGTGCATGATTACAGGAGGCCCAAGGCGCGAATGACGCACGATGACATGTCAGCCTGCCGATTCTGAGATTTCGTCAAGGCAGGCCACCATCACCGTCTGGTTATGCAGTTTGCACGCAGGATCCGCTCCGACAGGGCTGATTTCCCCGAAGGAATAGAAACCGGCGACGGCAACCCCGCCACCAAAAGCATCGGCAGCCACCTCCACCTCTTCCTCGACGCGCTCGCCCATGACCAGTTCGCGGCCCACGCAACTGACCATGAAGATCAGTCCACAAGACGCATTCCCGCCGTTGAGCATCCGCCGTGCTGATTCGGCCGCTGTTTCGACGCCGCCGACAAGCTTGTCGGTGCTGGCGTGCATCATGCGCAAATAGCTGTCGGGTTTGACCTCGTCGCCGAAGCGCAGGCCACCCGTCTTCTCTTCCACCGAGAGCATGGAACGTATCAGGCCGATCTCGTCATGGTTTCTGTCCAGTATCGCGAAGGGGAAAAAATGGCCAACGGTAGGCAGATCACGCGCGTAGTCGCCGAGATAGCGCCGGTACACGTCGAGTGCCGGTTCCCCGTCGAGTTCGTACAGCACGTTGCCCTCGCAACGTGTCACCTTGCGCACCGGGCCGAAAGGCGCCCAGCCGCCATGCACACCGAATCCGAAGCGCAGGGCGCTGCCATACAAGCCGAGAGCGACGATGGTTTCGCTCCCGCACCCCGAATCATCGAGAACCCAGGTCTGGTAGTAACCTTCTTTCCTGCTTGCCAGACCGCCGACGACCGGCACCGCAGCCCCGAGGGCCGCGTTGATTCCGGCGAGCAGCGCGCTGCCGCGAATACCCACCCCCTGACACAACAGCAACACGGCACGCAGCCCTTCCCTGGGCAGCGAGTCGCCAAGACGTTTGCCGGCATCGTACGATTTTTCCCTGCCCTCCAGTCGCACGGTGGCTTCGACGATCGATGAGTTCTCGAAACGCACGGCTGTCACCACGCAACTTGCCTGCTCCACCCCCGCCGTGGATATGGCAAAAGCGGCGGAACAACCGATACGCCGCGCGCCGGGGAAGCATTCGGCCAGAGCGGGCGCCAGGTTGCACAAGGCCTCCGACGGTCCGAAAGCAAGGACGAGGTCGGGGTTCAGATCGATTAAGGGTGACAGCGTGGCCTGCACGTCTGCGGCAGTGCCGAGGATCGCCTGAACGGTCTGCATTTATATCTCCCCCTGTAGTCGATGCCCTGACATAGACAGTGCCGCTTCAAATCGGCAATAATTCCGGGCCATTCTAGCCGGTTTAGCCATGAAATTTCTTTTCGACCTGTTCCCCGTCATCCTGTTTTTTGCTGCCTTCAAGCTCGGCGACATCTTCATCGCCACAGGCGTCGCCATCGCCGCCACCTTCGCCCAGATCGGCTGGGTGTGGCTGCGGCACCGCAAGGTCGACACGATGCTCTGGGTCAGCCTGGGCATCATCACCGTTTTCGGCGGCATGACCCTTATCTTCCACGATGAAACCTTCATCAAGTGGAAACCGACGGTACTCTACTGGGCCTTGGCAGCCGGACTCGCCGGCAGCTCGTTGTTCTTCCGCAAGAACCTGATCCGCACCCTGCTCGCCGAGCAGGTCGATGCTCCGGAGTTCGTCTGGCGGCGGCTCAACTGGTCGTGGATCGGCTTCTTCGTTTTCATGGGCATAGCCAACCTGGTCGTGGCCTTCGCCCTGAACTTGTCGACCGAAACCTGGGTCAATTTCAAACTGTTCGGCGGTATCGGCCTGATGCTCGTCTTTGCCGTCATCCAGGGATTGATGCTGTCGAAATACATCGAGGAAAAGAAGTAATGCTCTACGCCATCATCGGGGAAGACGTCCCCAACTCGCTCGACCAGCGGCTTGCCGCACGGCCCGCGCACGTCGAACGCCTCAAGGCGCTGCAGGACGAAGGCCGCCTTATCGTCGCCGGCCCCTGTCCGGCCATCGACAGCCCGGACCCCGGACCGGCCGGCTTCACCGGCAGCGTCATCATCGCCGAGTTCCCATCGCTGGCCGACGCCAAGGCTTGGGCCGACGCCGACCCCTACATTGCTGCCGGAGTCTACGCCGAGGTCACGATCAAGCCGTTCAGGAAGGCCTTTCCGGCGTGAGCGGCATCGAATCGCTGCTGCGGGAACGACTCGCCTTTCTGTCCCCGCTGCAACTGGAACTTGTCGACGATTCCGCAGAGCATGCCGGCCACGCCGGTGCACGCGAGGGCGGGCACTACCGCCTGCTGATCGTCTCGCGCCAATTTTCCGGCAAATCGACGTTGCAGCGGCACCGAATCATCTACGACGCGTTGGGCGATCTGATGCGTAGTAGAATACATGCACTGAGCATCCGTTCATTGACGCCCGACGAAACAAAGCCTTGAACGACCCACTTGGTTTTTTCCGGTCGCAGAACTCGACCACCAACTCATCAGGAACACGCCACATGCAAAAACTCACGCAAATCGCCGCAGCCCTGGCTATCGGCGCCTCGATCTCCGTTTCCGCCCTCGCCGCCGACAAGGCATTTGTCAAGGTCAACGGAGCGTCCGTTTCACAGAACCTCGCCGACGCCTTCATCGCCGAACAAAAGGCCAAAGGCGCGCCGGATTCGCCTGAACTGCGCAACGCCATACGTGAAGAACTGATCCGCCGCGAACTCCTGCTGCAGGAAGCCAAGAAATCCGGCCTGGACAAGAAGCCGGACATCGCCGCCCAGGCCGAAGCTGCCAAGCAGGCGATCCTGATCCGCAGCTACGTGCAGGACTACGTCAATAAGCACCCGATCAAGGACGAGCAACTGCAGTCCGACTACGACAAGATCAAGGCCCAGGTCGGCAGCACCGAATACAAGGCCCGCCACATCCTGGTCAAGGAAGAGGCCGAAGCCAAGACCGTCATCGAGAACCTGAAGAAAGGCGTCAAGTTCGAGGAACTGGCAAAGCAATCGATCGACCCGGGCTCCAAGGAGAACGGCGGCGAACTCGACTGGGCTGCGCCGAGCAACTACGTCAAGCCTTTCGCCGACGCCCTCACTGCCCTGGGCAAGGGAAAGTACACCGAAACCCCGGTAAAGTCCGATTTCGGCTATCACGTCATCATGCTTGACGACACCCGCGCTACGTCCTTCCCGTCATTCGACGAAGTCAAGCCGCGCCTGCTGCAACAGGCGCAGACGCAGCAGATCACCAAGATGGTCGATAGCCTGCGCGCCAAGGCCAAGGTCGAGTAACCGGAAAACGGCACCAAAAATAGAAAGCGCCGGGACGGCTCAAGCCTCCCGGCGCTTTTTCATGGCAATCCCGAATGCGGCATTGACGTCCCCTGCGGACTGAAAGCCCGCTGCCCGATCGCCAGCATGCATCCCTTCGTTCGCTTTCTTTCTGAGGCAATTCGGTGCCGGTCTGTTTGCCTGGACTGGCGAAACGTCTATATTGGCATTGAATCGGCATGAGCCTCCCGTTAAGCTCCTTGCTGTTGTCTGAACAGACAAACAGAGACATCGAATGTCCTCGACGGTGACTTTTTCTCGCTCGCTTAAATCCAGGATCACGCTAGGGGTACTGGGTGTTTTCCTGCTGAGCCTGTGGACCCTATCCATTCTTGCCAGCCAGATGTTGCGTGCGGACATGGAGCGGATGCTGGGCGAACAGCAGTTTTCGACGGTATCCACCATGGCGGCCTCGATCCAGTCCGATCTGGCGCTTCGTTATGAAGCACTGGACAGGACGGCACCAGTCCTGGCTGACCACATGCGCAACGGCGAGGCCCTGCAAGCCGCGCTGGAACGACAAACGGCGCTCCCCAGCTTGTTCAACGGCGGTCTCATCGTTTACGGCCCTGATTACAAGGGCACTGCCGGCGTGCCCGTGCTGGGACAAGTCGGAACTGACTACTCGGACAGGGAATCGGTGGTCGCCGCAATCAAGGAAGGAAAATCATCAGTCAGTCGGCCCGTCATAGGAAAAACGCTGCGTGCCCCGATTTTTCTCATGACTGTGCCCGTTCGTGACAGTCAGGGCGACGTGATCGGCGCTTTATCGGGAGTACTGTACCTCCAGCGAGCGAACTTCCTTGGTCATCTTACGGAAAACCATTACGGCAAGACAGGAGGCTTCCTGCTGGTTTCAGCAAAGCACCGGATGATTATTACGGCAACCGATAAGGCCCGGATCATGGAACCCAGTCCGCCACGCGGCGAGATTCCGGCGATCGACCGTTTTCTCGATGGCTACGAGGGGTCGCTAGTCTACGTTAACCCTCAGGGCAAGGAAGTCTTGCAATCCGTCAAGCAGATCCCCTGGGCCGGATGGTACCTGGCCGCCGCCTTGCCTACCGACGAAGCCTTCGCCCCGATTCGGGAAGTGCAGCAACGCATGCTGATCGTCACGGTGCTCTTGACCTTTCTAGCGGGAGCAACAACCTGGTGGGTACTGCGGCGACAGCTCTCTCCCATGCTGGATACGGTAAAAGCACTGACGACCATGTCGGATACGGGTCAGTCCTTGCAGTCCCTGCCCATTGTGCGGCAGGACGAAATCGGTCAACTGGTCGGTGCCTTCAACCATCTTCTGCAAACGCTGGAGGATCGCGACACGGCGCTGCAGGAGATGAAGTGGAAATTCCGGGCCCTGTTCGAGAAAGGCCCCATCGGCGTGGCTTACCACGAAATGATCTATGACGCGGCAGGCAAACCGATTGATTACCGCTTCATCGATGCAAACCGGGCGTACCGGGAACTGACCGGCATTGACCCGCGCGGCAAAACGGTCCTCGAGGCGTTTCCGGGGATTGAAAAGGATACGTTTGACTGGATATCCGCGTTCGCTCACGTGGTCCGAACGGGAGAGGATATCCGCATCGAGCGATTCCTGGAATACAACGGGCATTGGTATGACTGCGTCGGATACCGGTACAAGCCGGATCACTTCGTCGCCGCTTTCTTTGACATCACCGGCCGAAAAGAAGCGGAAGCTGCGCTGAGAGATAGCGAGGAGCACTATCGCGCGATCTACCAGGCGAGCCAGGATTTCATCACGATCAACCGGTTGAGCGACTGGGTGTTTCTCGACGTCAACCAGCCCTTCCTCAATGCCCTGGGCTACGAACGCGACGAAATGATCGGTCATACCTCGAAAGAGCTGGGCCTCTGGGCCAATCCGGACGATCGAAAGCGCTTTCTCGAAATACTCCAGCGGGATTCCCGATGCCAGGGATTTGAAACCCCTTACAGGACGAAGAACGGGGACCTGATCTGGGTATCCGCTACCGCATCGATTGTCCAGCTCGGTGGCATCCCCTGCGTCCACTCGGTGACGCGCGATATCACCAAACGCAAACAGGACGACGCAAAAATCAACGAACTGGCCTTTTTCGACCAGCTGACGCGCCTGCCCAACCGCACGCTGCTCCTCGATCGGCTGAAACAGTCGATGGCCGCCAGTTCCAGGAGCGGCCAATACGGGGCATTGTTACTCATTGACCTGGATAACTTCAAGACGCTCAACGATGTGCTCGGCCACGATATGGGCGACCTGCTGCTGAAACAGGTCGCCCAGCGCCTGGTCGCCTGCGTCCGGTCCGAAGATACCGTGGCACGCCTGGGAGGCGATGAGTTCGTGGTTGTCCTGTCGAACCTGAGCGCCAGCGAACGTGATGCGGCCAAGCAGACCGAAGGGATTGGCGAGAAGATCGTTTCCACCCTCAATCAGGTTTACCAACTCAACGACCATACGTATTACTGCTCCCCGAGCATCGGCGCGAACCTGTTCGTCGGCCAGCGAGCCGATACAGACACGCTGCTGAAACAGGCCGACATCGCCATGTACCGGGCAAAGAAGGATGGCGGCAATGCCTTGAGATTCTTCGATTCTGGCATGGAGGCCGTGGTCATCGAACGCGCCGCCTTGGAGAAAGGGCTGCGCGAAGCGATCAATCAAGAGCAGTTGGTTCTTTATTATCAGGCGCAGGTCTCGGAGGCGCAGTTGATCGGCGCCGAAGTCCTGGTGCGCTGGCAGCACCCGGTACGTGGTCTGGTTTCTCCCAATGAATTCATTCCGCTGGCCGAAGAAACCGGACTCATTCTTTCCTTGGGACACTGGGTCCTGGAAACGGCCTGCGCTCAATTGGCAACCTGGGGAGAGCGAGCTGACATGAGTCATCTCACGGTTTCGGTCAATGTCAGCGCGAATCAGTTTCGCCAAAAGGATTTCGTTGAGCAAGTTTCAAGTGTTCTCGACAAAACCGGTGCAAACCCGTTTCGCCTGAAGCTCGAAGTCACGGAAAGCATGTTGCTGTCCAATGTCGATGAAGTGATCGACAAGATGTTCTCCCTGAAAGCCAGGGGGGTTGGTTTTTCGCTCGACGACTTCGGCACCGGCTATTCCTCGCTGTCCTATTTGAAACGATTGCCTTTGGATCAACTCAAGATCGCCCAACCGTTCGTGCGTGACATTCTGGCCGATGAGAACGACGCGGCGATTGCCACGACGATCATCGCCCTGGCTCAGAGCTTCGAACTCGACGTCATCGCCGAAGGTGTGGAAACCGAAGCGCAGCGCGACTACCTCTCCAGCGTGGGCTGTCACGCGTATCAGGGCTATTTCTTCAGCCGTCCGTTGCCCATTGAGGATTTCGAGCGATTTTCCCGGGAGTTTTAACGCGCAGCGCCCCAGCAGGAATCGACGAGTACACGTTCGTGTCGTTACCTCGTTTGCCCACACACGCGGCGTAGCGCCGTTCGCCGGATTGCCGAACGAGCCACCGGTAGCGCTTCCCGGCACACCAGAGCGCGCAAGCGACGACATTGTCGAGCGTCAGCGTGGTCGCCACACGGCGCAATTGCCGCGTCTGGAAAACTGGATATCTTCGACGGTTTGCTCCGTCCAGACGAAGTCAGCATGACCGGCGGCGAATTCATCGTCGTCGAGTGCAAGAACATCACGGCAATTGCATGGATGTCTTTGGAATTACAGACGACAGTAAAAGTCCTGCATCGTCATTCCGGCGAAAGCCGGAATCCCGGGTTTTGGAGCGCCGACTGGGTCCCGGCCTTCGCCGGGAGGACGGTGTCCGGACGAATTGGATCTTTTTGTAGAACCTGTCAAGAATGTTTTGTGCATTTCCGTTTTTGTCATGAAAAGGACAAGAAGCCATGGAAATTTTTGGAGGCAAAAGACCATCCGGTCAGTCGCAACGGCAAGCACACCGCGATTTATGCTCCCCGGCATCTCCCAGGCGCCGAGACAGGCACCTCGGCGCTGGCTACTGCGACCTTGAGGCATGCCACAGTCTTCAAATGGGCGGCCTTCACCTATTCTCCCGACTCAGAGTTCCTTGTGCCCCGAGGTTGCAGCAACGTCCTGAAACCCTTGGCTCCGGTCAACGGCAGCCGTTCGGGCAAGGTGCTCCACTCCAGGATCTTCTCGATAATCAGGCGCTTCGTCTCGTCCGGCTGAGCCATTGTTGAAGCCATCCTGAAACAGAGAATCGATGTGTGGTTGTGCATTTGCAGACGGTAGTAGTAGGTCAATTGAGCGATCGTGCTGCGATAGACCCACAGGAACAGAGCGGAGATGAATTCGACGATTGCCGCGCCGCTCAGTATCAGGATATTGAAGTCCTGCGGCGGCCGCGTGAGGTTGAATCTCTCCACAGGACCGACATAGAGAGCAATGCCGATCAGCAGCAGCAAGAAGCCGAGCCACATCGCCAGCACGGCATTGAAGAAACTGCCCCGCGTCTGTTTGAGCCCGATTTCGTAGTAAGCGTCGAGTTGCGCGCGGCTGTAGCGAAGTAGCGGGAGCAACCCGGCGGCATCGCTCTGTTCCAGCCGATCGATTGCATCCTGCTCGGTTTCGCGCACGCTCTCCTTGACCCGTTCAATAGCCGTATCCTGGATCTCGAAGGAGATATCAGCGACGAAACCGGCCACTCCAAGTACCAGGCCGGTTGCCCAGAATGGCGCGGCGAACAGGAAGAAAAATCCGAAGAAGGACGGTATCCATCGCCACTTCTCCTCATTGGCAAAATCCCATAGCCGCTGCGGCAGGTCGTACCACGAATAATAGGCGATTGGCAGAAGCAGCACGAACAACGCAGCAACCAGACCCCACATGACTACCAGTGTTTTCGGATAGCGCACGAGGTACATTCGGAGCGTTTGGGCGAGCGGATCCCGTGACTTCTTCTGCAACAACTGTTCCGAACCCTGCTCTACGGTTCCTTGCGAACCGCCCTGCACTGTCTGGGGTGACGTATGTTCGGTCATGATCACTCTCCGCATCAAGCGTTGATGCAACCTGAGACCCTTTCGGCTGAACCAGCCAACCGTGGAGACTACGCCTTCACTATAGGCGAGATATCCACGCTCAGACAATTCGCCCAGGGCGCTGGGCGAAATGTGTTGAATCCCCCCACTGATTCTTCTCGATCCGCCGCCCGACCGAAGCGATACGGTTTTCCAGACAGACTGCGCACTGCTCGGCGGAATCGTCGAGGCAGGGCTTGCCGTCGTAGAGGGTGTACATCTTGCGTACGGCCGGCGGCGTGACCTGCGGCATGATGACATTGGCACCAAAGCGAAGCCCCTGTTCGCGGCCGTCGTCGGCCATCGCCTGCAGCGCGGTGGTGGCAGCGATGTTGACGTCGCGCAGCAACAATCGCGCGGCGGCGATCATGCGCAGGCCGAGGCGCAGGCGCTCGTCGGCCGGAGGAATCTCCGGTGCGCCGGGCAGCACGGCCTGGGCGTGCGGAATGTACGGTCCCATGCCGATCATGTCGACGTCCATGTCGCGGAAGAACAAGAGGTCGCCGATCAGGTGGTCGACGGTCTGTCCCGGCAGGCCGATCATCACGCCGGTGCCGACCTGGTAGCCGATCTCGCGCAGACTCTTCAGGCAGGCGACGCGCGTCTCCAGACGTTGGCTTTCCGGGTGGAGCCGGGCAAAGAGTTCGGGGGACGAGCTCTCGATACGCAGCAGATAGCGGTGCGCGCCGGCGGCGAACCAGCGCGCGTACGTCTCCGGCGCCTGCTCGCCGACGCACAGGGTGATGCCCAGACCCTCGGGCTGTGCTTCGGTGCGGGTGGCGTCCTTGATCGCACGGATCATCGCCTCGACGCGGCGCACGAAGGCAGCATCGCGCCGTTCGCCGGATTGCAGTACGAGCGAGCCGTAGCCCTTGTCGGCGCACCAGCGCGCGCAGGCGACGACGTCGTCAAGTGTCAGGCTGTAGCGCTTCACGGTGCGGTTGCCGCGACGGATGCCGCAGTAGTGGCAGTCGAGCACGCAGCGGTTGGAGAACTCGACGAGGCCGCGCAGGCGCACGGTGTCGCCGCAGTGGGCGAGCATTACCTTCTCGGCGGCGGCGCGGATGACTTCGACCTCGTCCGGGTCGGCGGCGGTAAGGATGCGGCGTAGCACGTCAGTCGCGTCGCCGCGCTGCCAGTCGCTGTCCAGCAGGTCGGCAAGCTCGTACGCGCCGGCGCCGGGCGGCGCCGCGCGATGGTGCCAGACGATCCGGGCCGTCTGGCTCACGCGGCGGCCCCTTCGAGCGCGCGGCGGTAGGCGTCCAGGGCAGCGGGGAAGCATTGCAGCGAGCGGTCGAGCACGCCCTGCACCACCGAGATGGCCATGCCGTAGTTGGTCATCGGCACGCCCTGCCGGGCCGCGCGGTACTGGCGCGCGAGCATCTGCCGGCACGTCACGGTGCAGCCGCCGCACTGCACGATCAGCGCGTACGGCGTGAGGTCGTCGGGAAAATCGCGACCGGATTTCACGTCGATCTCCAGGTTGCCGCCGGCGAACTGGCGCAGCCAGCGCGGGATCTTCACCCGCCCGATGTCGTCGGCCAGCGCGTGGTGCGAACAGGCTTCCGAGATCAGCACCCGGTCGCCCGGCCGCAGGCGCGAGAGGGCGCCGGCGCCCTCGGCCAGCCCGATCATGTCGCCCTTGAAGCGGGCCATCAGGATCGAGAAAGTGGTGAGCGGAATGTCGCGCGGCGTGTCGGCGGCGACCTTGAGCACCACCTGCGAGTCGCAGACGACGAGCTTCGGCGGCGTGGCGAGGCGTGCCAGCGCATCGGGCAGTTCGCGCTCCTTGACCATCATGCCGGTCGCATCGCTGTCGAGGATGTCGCGCAGGGTCTGCACCTGCGGCAGGATCAGCCGCCCCTTCGGCGCGCCGAGGTCGATCGGCACGACGAGGACGACGACGTCGCCCGGCCCGATCAGATCGCCGATCAGGCGCGCGTCCTCCAGGCCGCCCTCCGGCGCCTGGCGGAACATCGCTTCCTTGAGCGAGTCGATGCCCTGACCCTGGCCAGCGCTGACGACGACCGACTCGACGTTGTCGGCGGCCAGATCCATCAGCTGCGCCTTGCCCGGCTCCGCGAGGTCGGACTTGTTGAAGACGACGACGAACGGCGTTTTCCGTTCGCGCAGCGTGACGATCAATTCCTGTTCGAGCGACCCGACCCGCCCGTCATCAACGACGATCAGCGCGAGATCGACGCACTCCAGCACGGCACGGGTTTTCTGCACACGCAACGCGCCGAGTTCGCCCTCGTCGTCGAGACCGGCCGTATCCACGAACACCACGGCGCCGAGCGGCGCGAGTTCGTAGGCTTTCTCCACCGGGTCGGTGGTCGTTCCCGGATGCGCCGAGACGATCGACACCGACTGCCCGATCAGCGCGTTCATCAGCGTCGACTTGCCGCTGTTGCGCTTGCCGAAGAGGCCGATGTGCAGGCGCAGGCCCTTGGGGGTGTCTTGCATGGTCAGTCCTTGGAATTCATATGAGGGCTACGCGGATGTAGCTCCGTCTCCCCACTGACAAGGGGGGAACAAGGGGGGTTGAACAACGGTTCCGTGGCCCCACCAAACGCTGCAAACCCCTCCCGACCTCCCCTTGTCAGGGGAGGGGCCGTCACGCCGTCGTCTGAGCTCCGAAACATTGTGGTTAGTCCGTTGTTCACTTTCTGTACCCGAGCGCCGTCATCGCGTCCACCGACAGCAGGCGGTCGAGCACTTCCGGCGCAAGCAGGCCGCGGGCGAGAACGACTTCGCGGATCGTGCGTTTTTCGCGTTGCGCTTCCCTGGCCACGTCGGCGGCGAGTTCATAGCCGAGCGCCGGCACCAGCGCGGTGACCTGCGCGTGCGAATGTTCGAGCAGGTCGGCGCAGCGTTCGGCGTCGGCCTCAAGCCCCTCGATGCAGTGGGTGCGGAACAGCGTGTCGGCGCGCTCCAGCAGGTCCAGGTTGCCGAGCAGCGCGTGCGCCACCAGCGGCAGGAAGGCGTTGAGCTCCAACTGGCCGGACTGGGCGGCAAGGGTCACCGCCTGATCCTGCGCGATGGCCTGCAGCGCGGCCTGGCCGACGGCTTCGCAGATCACCGGGTTGACCTTGCCCGGCATGACGCTGGAGCCGACCTGCACGGCCGGCAGGCGCAGTTCGCCGATCCCGGCGTGCGGGCCCGAGGCCAGGAGGCGCAGGTCGGAGGAAATCTTGAACAGATTGACCGCGTGCGCCTTGAGGATGCCGGAGACTTCGACGAAGGCGTCGGCATTCTGCGTGGCGTCGACGAGGTTCTCGGCGCGCGCCAGGTTCATCTTCGTCACCTCGCGCAGCGCGTCGGTGACGCGGAAGATGTACTCGCGCGGCGCGGTGAGGCCGGTGCCGATCGCCGTGCCGCCAAGGTTGACCACGCGGATTCGCTCCTCGCACTTGAACACGCGCCAGCGGTCGCGGCCGAAGGCTTCGGCCCACGCCGAAAATTCCGCGCCGAGCGTCATCGGGCAGGCGTCCTGCAACTGCGTGCGCCCGACCTTGACGATGTGCGCGAAGTCGCGTTCCCTGGCCTGGAACGCCGTCTGCAGCGCGGCGATGGCTTTCTCCAGGCGGCGCAGGCCATCGGTCGCCGCCACCTTGAGCGCCGTCGGAAAAACGTCGTTGGTCGACTGGTGCAGGTTGACATGATGCAGCGGATGCACGCGCCGGTACTCGCCGCGCCGGCCGCCAAGCGCTTCCTCGGCGCGGTTGGCGATCACCTCGTTGACGTTCATGTTGAGCGAGGTGCCGGCGCCGCCCTGCAGGGCGTCGACGACGACGGCGGCGGTCAATGCGGCGTTTCCTTCGGCCAGTTCGCGGCAGGCATCGGCAATGGCCGCGCCGACCTCCTTGTCCAGATAGCCGAGCGCGGTGTTGGTCTGCGCGCAGGCGAGCTTGACGAGCGCCATGCCGCGCACCAACGACGGCGCGCACGGCCGCCCGGTCAGCGGAAAATTGATGAGCGCCCGCGCCGTGTGGATGCCGTAGAGGGCGTCGGCGGGGACGGCGAATTCGCCGAGGGAGTCGGTTTCGGTGCGTGTCGGCATCGGCGGCTGCTCCCTCGCCTCAGCAGAACACGTCCCGCTTGCCGGCGCGGATGTGCGCCAGCATCTTCTCGGCGTTGCGTCGCGTCCTGGCGCCCATCTTGTCGAGTTCGCAGGCGATCGCCGCTTCGCCGACGCAGCGGGCGCTGTCCGAACCATAGTCGGTCAGGTATTCGAGGAAGGTGGTCACCGCGTTGGGGTCGCACTTCTGCTTGATCAGGCCGGGCTTGGCAAGATCCATGAAGTCCTGTCCGGTGCGCCCGAGCCGGTAGCAGGCGGTGCAGAACGAAGGGATGAAGCCCATCGCCGCGAGTTCGGCGATGACCTCGTCGAGCGAGCGATGGTCGCCGAGTTGGAACTGTCCCGAAGTCGTTTCGCCCTCGCTGTAACCGCCGGGGTTGGTGCGGCTGCCGGCGGATATCTGCGACACGCCGAGCGCGTAGCACTCTCGGCGGATCGCCGCCGATTCGCGCGTCGACAGGATGATTCCGGTATAGGGCACGGCAAGGCGGAGGATGGCGATGATCTTGCGGAAATCATCGTCCGACACCGGGGCCGGCGGATTGATCGACACGTCGGAGCCGTCCGCCGGCTCCATGCGCGGCACGCTGATGGTGTGGCAGCCGACGCCGAACGCATCCTCCAGGTGCGCGATGTGCTGCATCAGGCTGAGGATTTCGAATCGCCAGTCAGCGAGGCCGAACAGCACCCCCATGCCGACGTCGTCGATGCCGGCCTGCATGGCGCGGTCGAGGGCGGTGGCGCGCCAGTCGAAGTCACGCTTCCTGCCGGAGAGGTGCACCGCCGCGTAGGTGTCGCGGTGGTAGGTCTCCTGGAACAGCTGGTAGGTACCGATCTCGGCCTTTTTCAATTGCGCGAATTCCTCGACCGTCAGCGGCGCAAGGTTTACGTTGAGCCGGCGGATATGGCCGTGCGCCTCGGTCACGTCATACACCGCCCGGATCGCGTCGAGCACGTAGTCGAAGCCACCGCGCGACGCCGCATACCCCTCGCCGGCGACCATCAGCAGGCGCTTGTGGCCTTGTTTTACCAGTTCGCGCACGTCGGAGCGGATGCCGTCCATGGAAAGCGCCGTGCGCGGCAAGGCCTTGTTGGCCGAACGAAAGGCGCAGTAGGTGCAGTCGTTGCCGCAGACGTTGGAAATGTACAACGGCGCGAACAGCACCATGCGCCGGCCGTAGATTTCTTCCTTGACCTGCCGCGCCGTGACGAACAGTTCCTCCGCCAGATCCGGCGTGGCGATGCCACACAGCGCGGCCACCTCGGCCGCATCCAGTCCCTTCAGCTCACGTGCCTTGGCCAGGACCTCGCGCACGCGCCCGACGTCGGGCGCGGAAGCACGCAGGATGTCCTCCGCATCGGCGGGATGCAGCCACTCGGAGGCCGGACAGAAGTGCCTATCCATGCGCCATTCCCTGTCGCCGTGAACTTCCGATCATTCCCCGCGCCCTTCCTGTTCGCGCAACTCCTTCCACTCCTCGCGGATATTCGCATCGACGCCGCACGGCCGCGGACCATAGTGCGTGTGCAACATATGGTGCGCCTTCTCGGAATGCGGCGCGCCGAGGAACTCGGCATACAGCTTCTTGACCTGCGTGTTGTTGTGCGACTGGCGCACCTTGGCCTTGCGGTCGATATTGAAGATCGTCTCGCGCCGCCGCATGGCATGCGGGATGTAGGCCTTCTTGGAACGCAGCGTGCCGCCGCCGTCGACGCAACCGCCGGGACAGGCCATGATCTCGATGAAGTCGAAATCGGCCTTTCCGGCCAGCACGGCTTCGACCAGGCGCCGTGTTCCCTTGAGGCCATGGCACATGGCCACCTTGATCTCGCCATACTGGCGCCCGAGATCGACGGTAGCCGAGCGCACGTTGTCGAAACCGCGCAGCTGCGAGACTTCGATGTGCTCCAGTTCCTTGCCGTTGAGCACGTAGTACATGGTGCGCACCGCCGCTTCCATGACCCCGCCGGTGGTGCCGAAGATGGCGCCGGCGCCGGAGTATTCGCTCATCAACGGGTCGTCGTAGGAAGAAGGCTCCAGATTCTTCAGATCGATGCCCTCGCGGCGCAACAGGCGCGCGAACTCGCGCATCGTCAGGACGACGTCCACGTCCGGATAGCCGTTGTTGCGCAACGCCGGGCGGGCTGCCTCTTCCTTCTTGGCAGTGCAGGGCATGATCGAGACCACGCGCATTTTCTCGGGATCGAAGCCGCGTTTCTCCGCCAGATACGTCTTGGCGATCTTGCCGACCACCGCCTGCGGCGAGCGGGTCGAGGACAGCAGCGGCAGCACGTCCGGGTAATGCTTCTCGGCGAAGTTGATCCACGCCGGGCAACAGGACGTAAAGACCGGACGTTTTTTCTCGGCCAGCTTGCCGAGCAGTTCGGTGCCTTCCTCCATGATCACCACGTCGGCGCCGAAGTTTGTATCCAGAATGACGTCGGCGCCAATGTTGCGCAACGCGGCGATGATCTGCCCCTCGACGTTGGTCCCGGCCGGCAGGCCGAATTCTTCGCCAAAGCCGACACGGATGGCCGGAGCCATCTGGAAGACGGTGATGATCTCCGGATCGGCGAGATAGTCGAGCACGTCCTGCGTCTGATCCCGCTCTGAGAGCGCTCCCGTCGGACAGACCATGACGCACTGACCGCAGGTCACGCAGGGAGACACGTCGACCGAACCGCCCTTCAGCGCCACGCCAGCCGTCCGTCCCCAGCCGGTCATCTCCAGCGCATCGACGCCCTGAACGGTACGGCACACAGCCACGCAGCGCTGGCAGCGGATACAGCGGCTGCGGTCATAGACGACCGGTTGGGTGCCCGTATCGGGCGCCAGATCCTTCCAGCCCTCGGTATAGCGGAAGCGGATCTGCTTCAGGCCCACCGAATTGGCCACGGGCAGCAACTCGCAGTTGCCGTTGCGCGGGCAGGTGGAGCAATCCTGATGGTGATCGGCCATGATCATTTCCATCTGCAACTGGCGCATCTCCTGCACGACCGGCGTCCGTGTCATGACCTGCCAGCCCTCGGCGAGCGGGGTATCGCAGGCGGTCACGTATTCCGGCCCGGCACCGCCCGGCCGCCGCACCTCGACGACGCAGACGCGACAGGTGCCCGGCGCGTGGTCGATGTCGTTCAGCTCGCAAAGGGTCGGAATGTGGATGCCATGGCGGCGGGCCACATCCAGAATGGTTTCGTTCGCTTCGAATGCGTAGTCTTGTCCGTTGATCGTGGCGTACATGATCGATCACCCTGCAATGGTTGATGGTTTGACGGCAGCGTGGCCGCTGCGCAGCGATTTTTCCGTAATCACCGAGTAGAGGCGATAACAGCGCAGGCAGCGGCTGGCTTCTTCGTAGGCCGCTTCCTTGGGAATCACGCCATCGACCTCGTCGAAGCTGCGAATACGCTGCTCCGCTTCCAGTTCGGGGACTTTCGCGCGCAGCTTGTTGATCGGCGGATGCGTCAGGCACTCGTTCGCCAGCAGCTTGTTGCGGGCCAGGAATTTCTGCATCCGCAGGGCCGGTTTGTCGTGAATCCGGCCGTCCAGCAGGTATTCGCGAATGCTCGCCGCCGCCCGCTCGCCGTGGTCCAGCGCATTGACCAGCGTCAGCGGGCCGAGCACGCAATCGCCGCCCGCGAACACTCCCGGACGCGAGGTCTCGAGCGTATCCGGGTCGGCCTTGACGCAGTTCCAACGGTCGAGTTCGATGCCGTCGTCCGGAGAGAGCACGTTTTCGTCGACCACCTGGCCAATCGCCGCGATGAGCCAGTCACAGGGCATGAATGACTCGGAATCCGGAATCGGCTCGACGCTACGCCGGCCGCGCGCGTCGACTTCCGTCTGGCGCATGCTCACCAACTTGACGCCGATCAGCCGGTCGTCCTCGATGACGAGTTCCGACGGATTGGTCAGGCAATGGAAGATGATCCCTTCGTGTTCGGCGGCGTGGACCTCCTCGCGGTCGGCCGGCATGTCCTTGAGCGTCCGGCGATACACCAGATGCACCGACTTCGCACCCAGCCGCCGCGCCGAGCGGACGCAATCCATCGCGACGTTGCCGCCGCCAACGACGACCACATCGCCCCCGAACTCGAACGGCTCGCCATATTCGACGCGCTTATGCACGTTGAGCAGAAAGTCGATTCCCGACGAGTAACCCTGCGGCACCAGCTCTTCGTTCTGGACGCCGAGTTGCGCCTCCTTGCTCGCGCCGTAAGCGAGGAAAACCGCGTCGTACCCCTTGCCCAGCAGGTCGTCGATCGAGAAGTCGCGGCCGAGCATCTTGCCGTAGTAGAAGTGCCCCCCGAGCTGGCGGATGATGTCCTCGCTCTCCGCCTTGAGCACGTCCTTGGGCAGGCGGTAGCTGGGAATCCCGACCGAGGCCATGCCGCCAGCGGCCCGATTGGCGTCGAAGACGTCGACCTGAATGCCGCCAAGCAGGAGCTTGTAGGCGCAGGTGATGCCGGCTGGCCCGGCGCCGATCACCGCCACGCGCTTGTCGTGCTGCTCGGCGCTGGGCGTGAACTTGAGCCGCCCCTGCTTCAGCGCCTGGTCCGCGGCATAGCGCTTCAACATGCGAATGCCGACGGCCCCTTCTGCCGCGTTGCGCCGGCAGGCATCCTCGCAGAAGCGGACGCAGACCCGGCCGCAGGTGGCCGCCATGGAATACTTGTCGAGGACCACGCCGAGAGCGAAATCGAACTTGCCGCCCTTGACGCCGTCGATGTAGCGCGGGACGTCGATCTTGGACGGACAGGCTTCGATGCACGGCGCGGTGGTATAGACAAAACTGTGCTGAAACACGGCCTGGGCCGGCGTCATGGCCTTGAATTCGGTTCGGAAATGCCGCAACGCCTCGAGCAGGCTGCGCGCGCAGTTCTGCCCCATGCCACAGAGGGAGGTCTGGGTAACCTGCCAGGCGAGTGTTTGAGCCTCGTCGAGCGACTCGGATGCGGCAGTCCCGGCGGAAATGCCCTTGAGCAGATCGCGCAGACGCTGCGTGCCGACGCGGCACGGTGTGCATCGGCCGCACGATTCGTTGGCTGCCTGCGTCAGATACTGTGCGAAAGCTTCGGCAAGGCAGGTGCTCTCATCAAGAACCAGGAAACCGCGATCGGAAATGAATGCCTTGGTCGCCGTGCTTGGCGCAATGTCTTCCAGGCCCGACAGGCCCGGCACATCCTTCTTGCCCGGACCCCGCCGCGCGTCGTAGACGACACCGTCCCAAACCCCATAAACGCAGTGACTCATGCCCCCTCCTCAACTCGTAAATATTCTGTCAGCCGACGTATCGAAAAACGCTCCTCGCCGCCGTCCCTATCGATCCTGTCCTTCCCGTAATTTCAATCCGAATGCATAACATCTGCGAAGCCTGTCGAGCTTCTCAACGCAACATGATCAAATATAATCCAACATAAAGAAATTAAAAATTAATGTGGCGTTTGTTAAATAAAAACAAACGCTTCGACCACATCGGCCATCCTGCTGCGAACGTGTCGCCTTCTTCAGCGAATCGGCGTGCATCGCCAAAAAAATCACCCGCCGCGACATTTCGTCCACGAACGGGCGCCTGCGGAAATCCGCAACCTAAGCGGCAGCGATGGACGGTCGAGAAAGGCGTTCGGGGATGAGGCGCGGGAAGCCACCCATGGTCGCGCAAGCGGAGGCTCCGGCACGCATCGCGCCGAAACGACAACTTCACGAAACCTCGGGGGAAACAAAGTCTATTTGGTAATCGGCGTGCTGCGACCCGAGTACTGATCGCTCATGCGATAGACGGCTTCAGTGAATGGCGCCGTCGGCTTGTCCCGGCAAAAGCGCTCGATATACAACTCAACGGTGCTGCGCGAAACATCCGAAACCTGCTGTTTCTGACTGGCGTAGTTGTGGCCGCTCAGAAAGCCGCGCGCCCAGGAAACGTACTCCCTGCGCACATCCGGATCCTCTTTGGATTTTGTCCAGGCCTGGCACGAATTGTCGTCAAAACCGAGCATCCTGACCTGCGCCGCGGCCTGCCCAGAGGCTGCACAGACACACAGAAATATCGCCGCCACCCAGTTAGAGCCGTTCTTCCACATCGGGATATCCACCCTTCTCTCGCGAAACAGAATTAGCCATTGCAGCCGTGCTCCCGCTTTGAGTATAACGCACCGCATTCCTCGCGACGGCAACCGACCGGCGCAAGCGACGAAACAAAAAAAGAACGGGCGCCCTGGCGCCCGTTCGCGTCTCATCCCGTATCGCGCCTCCGCGCGTCGTCTCCGACTACCCCACCCACTTCCGCGCATTGCGGAACATGCGCATCCACGGCGAGTCCTCGCCGAGGGTCTCCGGGTGCCAGGACATCTGCACGGTGCGGAAGACGCGCTCGGGGTGCGGCATCATGATGGTGAAGCGGCCGTCCGCCGTGGTCACGCCGGTGATGCCGACCGGCGAGCCGTTCGGGTTGTATGGATAGACCTCGGTGGCATTGCCGGCGTTGTCGAGGTAGCGCATGGCCACCAACGCCTCCGCCTGCTGCGCTGCCGAGTCGAAATCGGCGCGCCCCTCGCCGTGCGAGACGACGATCGGCATGCGGCTGCCGGCCATGCCGGCAAAGAACAGCGACGGCGAATCCGGGATCTCGACCATCGTGAAGCGTGCCTCGAACTGCTCGACGCGGTTGCGCTCGAAGCGCGGCCAGGCTTCAGCGCCGGGAATCAGGTCTTTCAGCGCGCTCATCATCTGGCAGCCGTTGCACACGCCGAGCGCGAAGGTGTCGCCGCGCCCGAAGAAGGCCGAGAACTCATCGCGCGCGCGCGGGTTGAACAGGATCGTCCGCGCCCAGCCCTTGCCGGCGCCGAGCACATCGCCGTAGGAGAAGCCGCCGCACGCCACTGCGCCCTTGAAGCCAGCCAATGAAACACGGCCGGAAAGGATGTCGCTCATGTGCACGTCGACCGAGGCAAAGCCGGCGCGGTCGAAAGCGGCGGCCATTTCGATCTGGCTGTTGACGCCCTGCTCGCGCAGGATGGCCATCTTCGGTCGCGCGCCAGTGGCGATGAACGGCGCGGCGATGTCCTCGGCCGGATCATAGCGGAGTGCCACCGAGAGGCCGGCGTCGTTCCCGTCGAGAAGACGGTCGTATTCCTGCTGCGCGCATTCCGGGTTGTCGCGCAGCGACTGCATGCGGAAGCTGGTTTCCGACCAGGCGCGGTGCAGATCGACGCGCTTTTCGCAGAACACCGCTTCCGTCTTGCATAAGACGCGCAACTCGCCATGGCGGTTAGGCGCCCCGATCACGCTGGCACCAAGACCGGCCATCTGCAGCGTGGACAGCACCGTGTTGCGCACCGCGCGGGAAATCTGCACCACGGCGCCGAGTTCCTCGTTGAACAACGCGCGCACCTGGCCGCCCCTGGAACCATCGCACAGTTCGTCGAGGTCGATGGTCGCGCCGCAGCGCGATGCAAATAGCATTTCGGCAAGGCAGGCAAACAGGCCTCCGTCCGAGCGGTCATGGTACGCCAGCAGCATCCCGTCGGCTGCGAGCTTCTGCACGGTAGCGAAGAACGCGACCAGCTTTTCCGCAACGTCGACGTCCGGCACATCCGACCCCGTGGCATTGAACACCTGCGCCAGCGCCGAACCCCCGAGACGGTTTTTCCCCGCGCCCAGATCGATCAGGAGCAAGTCGGTATCCCCGGCGTCGAGTTGCAACTGCGGCGTCAGCGTCCGCCGCGCATCCTGCACCGGAGCAAACGAACTGACGATCAGTGACAGCGGCGCCACGACCTGCTTCTTCTCGCCGTTCTCTTCCCACGCCGTGCGCATCGACAGCGAATCCTTGCCGACCGGGATCGACACACCGATCTTCTGGCACAGGTCGGACACCGCGCGCACCGTGTCGAACAGGCGGGCATCCTCCCCCGGCACGCCGGCCGGCGCCATCCAGTTGGCCGACAGCTTGACGTCGCCAAGCTTGGCGATGCGCGCCGCGGCGATGTTGGTCAGCGCCTCGCCGACGGCCAGGCGGCCCGAGGCCGGCGCGTCGAGGATCGCCACCGGCGTGCGTTCGCCCATGGCGAAGGCTTCGCCGCGCAGCGTATTGAAGCCCATCGTAGTCACCGCAACGTCGGCCACCGGCACCTGCCACGGGCCGACCATCTGGTCGCGCGCGGTCATGCCGCCGACGGAACGGTCGCCGATGGAGATCAGGAAGGTCTTGTCGGCGATGGTCGGCAGACGCATCAGGCG
>JARKPC010000066.1 GCA_029975435.1 Propionivibrio sp.
CCATCTTCTTGGCGACCAGCCACACCGATGCCAAGGGTCCGACCGTCGCCAGGAGGATGAAAAGAGGCAAACTCGGTTTCAGCAGCATGACCAGCGCAGCAACCGGCACCCAGATGGCGAACGCCAGCCCGATCACCCACAGCGCCTCGCTGTTTGAGAGACCGAGAAGAATCACCGGCTCGACGTTGACGCGATCGATCTCGGGCGCGGCATGCACGTCGATATCGGATAGCGGGTGGTTTTCGCTCATCTGGGACATCCGATTACAGGACAGCCGCCGCTTCGGTCAGCAGGTAGACGATGATGACCAGAATGACGACGCCGACCACGGCGTAGACTGCGACATCACTGAGTTCGGCCCGGCCGACCCGGAACTCGTTGAACTTGCCGATCGCGCCACCGGCGACGTTGATCAGCGCATAGGCGGCGATCAGGAGGCCGAGGAAGAGGAAGCCGTTCTTGAAGTATTCCTTGGCGATCGAGATGTAATCCCCGGTCGCGGTCCCCGTTGCCGGCGTGACAGCGGTTGGCAGTGCGGCCAGGACGGGGTTCGTCATGGTTGCGGCAAGCGTGGCGACAACGAGAGCCGCAAGACGAGCCTGCAGACGCGTCCGCGTGGATTGGTACAGCTTCAGAAGCGTGGTCAGTGGGTTATGCATGGTGATTGCTCCAGTAAGGACGTGATCCCGCGTTACTTGAGGTAGGCCGATACCGTGCGGGAAGGCGTCGGCCAGAAAATCAAACATTGAGGATTGAGACGACGAGCAGAACGAGCACCAGGACGCGCACCTTGTAGGCGAACAGCTTGGGTGCCGGTATCCGGCCAGCCAGGAATTCATCGCCCAACCGGAATACGATGTAGGCAGCCCACAACAGCAACGCGGTGGCAGCAATCAGCCCGAGCAGCAGCGCGAAATCGCCCGGCAGGTAGCCGCCCGATATGCCACCGACCGCATTCTTGAAAGCTGTGGTTTGCGCGCTGTTCATGGCGATCTCTCAGCGACGGTAGTTGCCTTTGAGCGGCGGGGCCGGCCGGGGCTGACGCGGGGCATCCAGATGCTCTTGGATGCCTTGTTGGATCAATTCCAGGTCGCGGTCCAACCAGTCGTAGCGGAACTGCACCCGGGCAGCACCCGGCGCCTGCTTGGCGGCATCGGTCACCTGGCGACGCAGGTAGGTGATCTCCTGCGTCAGGTTGGCCAAGCGCTCGCGCTCGACATCAACCCGGTCCTGTACGCGCACTTCGGATTCGGCACGCACGCGCTCGGCCCGAGGCGCCGGCTCCGGACGATTGGCATATGCCGCGACACCATCAAGCCCGATGAAATCGCTATCGGCGTGCACTGGGCCAATCAGCGCGAGCATCATCAGCAAGGCCAGCGGCGTATGACGGTGGTTCGGGAAACAATTGGGCATCGACTTTCTCCTTAAAGGTATTTCTTGAACGAGGCGACGGTGATGGATAGCGATATCGCGACCAGTGCGGCAAAAGCGAGAACCATCCAGGCCGGGTTGAAGCCGCCGATCGGCCAGGCCAGGTACAGCGAGAACCCCGCCGTCAGAAACCAGGCGGTGTAGTGCTTGCTGTGGTGGTAGACGAAGCTCGACTCGCGGCCGCCGGACCATTTGCGCAAGTCCCGTTTGACCAGGCCATCGACCAGCCCGAGCAGGCAGGCCATGGCAAATGCGGGGAGCGCAAAGAAGGCCACGCAGAGGCGAACGGCGGTGTCTTGGGTCACGTAGAGCAGCAGCTCCAGGATGCGGGCAATCTCGGCGAGCAGCCGCTGCAGAATCCGCTGCATCGGCTTTGCCGGTGCCGTCGGATTCGCATTCTTTGTGCGCTCGAAAAATGCCGGCGCATTGAGCACGTCCCACGGTTTCGACGCCAGGCGCACCATGTTTTTGGCAAACGCAACCGTGTCGGGCACAAGAACGGATTTGGGGAACAACTCGATGTAGCCGAGATCTTCAATGACCTGCGCCTTCGCGTGCTCGATGGCCTTGCCCTTCCACCAGGTGTGATCGCCGATGACCTCGATGGCGACGCCAATGAACAACGAGGTGATGATGGAGGCGATAAAGCCGATCAGCGCGGCAACGATGACGCTGACTGGGCCACGCGGCTTTGGGGTGCCAACGGGGCGTTGCGCTGATGCGGAGCTCGACGTCGCGGTGTTCGCAGCCATCAGGCGACCCCTTCTTCATCGGCATCGACGCCATCGTTCGGCGAATCCGGGACAGCCGGGTCAGCAGCATCCAGCGCCGGCGCCAGGGAGAAGTCGCCACGGTCGACCAAGGCCGGCGAGCCGGCCAGGCCGATCGGCATATCCTTGAGCCAGTCGTTTTCCGATGCCCAGCCTTCGGAGGTGTGGTAGCGAGCGCGCATCGCATCGCCGATCGCGCGTAGCGACTCCGGTAGGAACTCATCATCCTTCGCCGATACCGGCAAGGGCATCCGGATGTGATACAGGCGATTGCCTTCGAGCAGCGCGAAGGCTTGGCCCTGCGGCTGCGCCATGATGTCGGCCGGCGTCAGCATTTCTGTCTGCGTCGTACTGACCCGATCTTCGTTGCGTGACACGAAGTCGACCGGCCCCTGGTTGGCCGCGCTATCGGTGACACCCGAAACCGACGTCAGGCTGGTGATGTCGACCTTCGGTAATTGACTGGTGAAGAACTCTGCCGTCTCGGCCGATTTGACCCGCAGCATGACCAGGTGATTGAAGTTGCCGAGCACCTGTTTGGCCTTGGCGGAATCGCCAAGCCGCGCCTCGATGTCGGGGATGGTCTGGGTGTATGCATGGATCCGGAAGCCGGAACCGCCCATTTTGTTCACCATGGGCACGAACTCCGGCCCCATGAGCTCATTGACCTCATCGAAATGGCAATCAACGGTGGGCAGAACGATCTTGCCTTCCGGATGATGGGGATCGAGGCCAGTCTTGTAGAGCTTGCCGCCGACCGACACCAGGTCGGCCAGCATCGAGTTACCGACGGCGCTGGCCACGACCGGATCGGAGAGGGCATCCAGACCCACGTAGACGATGCCCTTCTGGCGGATGATGCTCATCCAGTCGAAGATCGGCCGCTTGTCCTCGGTGTCGAAATAGTCCGGCGAAATCAGCTTGCCGACGGCACCGGTGGTCAGCTTTTCGAGGAAGGGGCCAAGGCTGGCCACGATCTTCTCGAAAAAGGTGCGCTCGTAGCGCACGGCGGACGCCAACCCCTGGACCACGGGCTCGGGCAATTGCAGTTCTTTCAGCACATGGACCAGGGCAATCAAGCGTGGGGTGCGGTCCTGCAGGGCGCGTGGCACAGCGTATTTCTTCTGCTGGATGGCTGCTTCAATTTGCTCGATTTTCTTCAACCAGCCTTCCGGGCCGATCTTGGCCAGGACATGCTCGGAGTAGCGCACGAACAGCGGCTCGATGTCGGTAATGTCGCGCAGCAGCAGTTCGTAGGTCGGAACCATGCCGAGCGCCACCTGAGCCTGTGCGATCAGGTTGGTGAAGCGCCAGGCGAATTCCTTGAAGGCCGCCGAGTTGCCGCCGGAGGGCAGGGCATTGGTTGCCCGGTTGGCCACTTCGGTGATGCGGGCAAAATTGCCGATGCCGTTGTAGCGCGCCGACAATTCCGGGTAACCCAAATGAAAAATGTAGAGCTGGTCGAGGCGGCCGGCACGCGCTGCTTCGGCATAAACGCGCATCATCAGGTCGGCATCGCCCTTCGGGTCAATGACGATGACGCAATGCCCATCGCGGATATCCTGAGTCACCAGGAGTTCCATCAGCCGCGTCTTGCCGACCCGTGTCGTGCCGATCACCAGCATATGGCCGACACGGTGTTTTTGCGACAACGACACCGGCACTTCGTCCGGTTCAACACCGTGGAGCAGGGGCGAGCCGCCCAGATCGGGAATGTCAGCGATCGGATTCCACCAGCGTGGCGCGACCAGTGCATTGCATATGCGGTCAAACCCGGGCAGTGGCGCCCGGGCGGCGCGCTTGACCAACTTCCTGCAGGCCTTGGCAGTTAGCGTCCCCAAGGGGCTCGGCGCCAGAAAATCGCGAGCGTCCGGCCGGCGGGCATCGGTGAGGCGCTGAGTGTGCCGTTGCGTCCATTCAAAGCCCTGACCCATGTACAGGCGCTCAGGGATGCGCGGCAGCTTGTGCGGCGCAACGGAAGTGATCTTGAACTTGGTCAGGCCGACGGTGTAGCGCAGCACCTGGAGGCCCTGAGTACCCCGATAAAAGGCGAAGCCTGTGGCAACGCCGGCGGCGGCCAGGCCAATCCCCGGCGACAGCATCAACGCCCAAGGTGCGGTCGCGGCAATGATGCCGATCGAACCGGCCGTCGCTGCTGAGTAGAGCTCGACGGGCGGGCGCAGCATGGCCTCGGTGACGCCGTATTTCATGCAGCCTCCCGTAGCATCGGAATGCGCCGGAAAACGGCCTTCGCATAGGCGGCGGCGCGCGCGGTATCGGTCGGATGGTGATAGCGGCCTGCTGCGACCATCCAGTCGCCGGCATCGCGGTAGTGGGTGGCCAGGATCGAGGCGCCGACCGCCAGGTTGTAGTGCGCG
>JARKPC010000073.1 GCA_029975435.1 Propionivibrio sp.
AATTGACCGGCCAGCCCGCCGGCTGTTCCCTACTTGCCCTTCGCCGTGTCCGTCACCAGCGGCGCCGGGTGGAAGATCTCCTGGGTCGCCCCGCCCTTCTCCGCGCCGATCGACTGCTCGACGTTCGGCAGGCGGTGGGCACTGCCCTTGTGGCAGTCGATGCAGGTCTGCCCGGCATTGAGTCCTTCCTGATGCACCTCGGCCGCGCGGCGGCTCTGCTTGGCGTAGTCGAAACTCTGACCGTCATGACAGCCGCGGCATTCGCGCGAATCCGTTTCCTTCATCCGTGTCCATACCGCTTCAGCCATCTTGAGGCGGTACGCGTTGAACTTCTCGGGCGTGTCGATGGTGCCGAGGATGTTGTGATAGACGTCCTTGGAGGCCCGGATCTTGGCGTACATCTTCGGCCCGAACGACTTCGGCACGTGGCAGTCCGGACAGGAGGCACGCACGCCGGTACGGCTGGACGCATGCGTGGTCAGGCGGTACTCCTCGTAGGAATTGACCTTCATTTCATGGCAGGAGATGCAGAACTCCTCGGTGTTTGTCGTTTCCAGCGCGTGATTGAAACCGATCCACGAGAAGATGCCGGCAACGAACAGCACGCCGACACCAATCCATCCGGACGCATGGATGCGCCGCAACACGCCGGTCGCCACGCTCTTGATCTTTTCAATGGTCATGTTCGCTCTCCCTCGCGCGGCTCAGCGCAAACCTGCGCCGGGCTTGAACGTATTGCCCACCAGCGGTTTGGAATCGGTCTGCGAGACGTGGCACTGGTTGCAGAAATAGCGGTTAGGCGACACGCTGGACATCTCGGCGCCTTCGCGCGACTTGAAATGCGTGATCGATATCTTCGTCGCCTTCGCCGCGCCGGCGCGCGACCACGCATGGCAATCCATGCACTTGTTGAATTCCTTGCTGACGATGTATCCCTCGATGGTGTGCGGGATCAGCGGCGGCTGTTGCACGAAATCGCGCGGCAGCGGCGACGTGTCGGGCGCATAGCGCGTTCCGTCGCCGGCCGGATCGCTGGCCGTGATGTCAACGCTACGCAAGGTCTGCAGCTTGACCGGGGCAAACGCCTCAGCGGCCGATACCGGCGCGGAAAGGGACAGGATCAGGCTCATGGCGATGGCCCAAAAAAAGGCGAAAGTGCGGGCAAAGCGGAAGGTCGGCTGGTTCATCACGCGCTCCTCTGGTCGAATCGGTGGGTCATCTTGAAAACCTGGCGGTCGCATACGTCGATGCAACGGCCGCAATTGGTGCAATCTCCGGAGAGAATCAGCGGGTGGGTCTGCCCGACCTGCTTTAGCGCCGGCCGGATCACCTGCGGTTCGGGACAAACAACAAAACAATCCATGCAATCGTCGCAAGCGCTGCGTTTCGCCGCCGACACCCGGACCAGCGCGGTCCGTCCGAGCAGGCCATAGAAGGCACCGACCGGGCACAGATGGCCGCACCAGCCGCGGCTGGCGATCAACAGGTCATAGAAGAAGATGCCGGCAATCAACAATGATGCCCCCCACAACCCGAAGATCAGCGAGCGGTGCAACAACGAAACGGGGTTCACCCATTCCCACACGAGCACGCCGGAGACGGCGGTTGCCAGCAGCACGCCGCCGAGCAGCCAGAGGCGGGTATTGGAATCCGGCGCATGGCCGGTCTTGATGCCCAGCCGGCGGCGCAGCCACGCTGCCGCATCCGTCACCATGTTGACCGGGCAGACCCAACTGCAGAAAACCCGTCCGCCGACCAGCAGGTAAAACGCCAGCATGATCGCCGCGCCCGTCAGTGCCGTGGAGTGCGGCCAGTGGCCGGCCACCATCGTCTGCAAGGCGAGCAGCGGATCGGCCAGGGGAACAGTGTCGAGAATCAGCGAAGCCGAAAGATTTCCCTTCAGCACCCACACGCCGAACCACGGCCCCGCCAGGAACAGCGCCAGGATCGCGAGTTGACTCATGCGCCGCAGCAGCAGCCAGCGCTGGCGGACAAGCCAGGATCGGTTGGACGACTGACTCGACGGCGCGCTCATGGCTTCCATCGCGAATTGAGGCTACCGGCCTTGCCCGGAGCCGGCACCGGCGCATCCGGCACAGCTGGTGCGGGTGTTACCGGCGCGACAACCGTTTCGGTCGCCGAACGGCCCGCCGTCGTGCCTTCGAAGCCGCGTACCGGCAACCTGACCTGCTCGCCGATCAGCGATTCCCCTTGCCGCGCCTTTTCCTCCCAGCCCTTGCGGTAGTGCGCCGGCAAGGCTCCCTGCGCCAATTTGCGGGGGAAGACCTTGATTGCCGCTTCGGGCAGGACGCAGGATTTCTCGCATTTGCCGCATCCGGTGCAGGCGTCCGAATGCACGGTGGGCAGCAGCAGCGCATGCCGGTCGGAACGCGGATTGTGCCTCAGCTCCAGCGTGATCGCTTTGTCGATCACCGGACAGACCCGGTAGCACACGTCGCAACGCAGTCCCAGGAAGTTCAGGCAGTTTTCCTGATCGACCAGCGCGGCAAGGCCCATGCGCGATTGCGTGATATCGGTCAATTGGCGGTCCAGCGCGCCGGTCGGGCACGCCTTGACGCAGGGAATGTCCTCGCACATCTCGCACGGCACATCGCGCGCCGTGAAGTACGGGGTGCCGGTCGCCACTGGATCGCCGAGATCGGAGAGTTTCAGCGTGCCGTAGGGACAGTCGCGCACGCACAGCCCGCAGCGTACGCAGGCGGCCAGGAAATCGTGCTCCGTCAACGCACCCGGCGGCCGGACAGCCTGTGCCGGCAATGCCGAGGCTTGCCGCGCGTACAGCCCGGCCCCGAGCGCCAGCAGGCAGCCGCCACCGGCAGCGGCGGCAACGCTGTTGATGAACTTGCGCCGAGCCAGCGACGCCGGCGATGCGGCGTTGCTGGTTTGGTCGGCGTTCTTCTTGACCGGACTCACGCTTCCTGACTCACGAACTCTCGTTCAACCCTTCGCCGGGATGGCCCGCGCTACGCACGGGTTACCTTCACCGCGCATTTCTTGAAATCCGTCTCTTTTGAAATCGGGCAGGTAGCGTCGAGCACCAGTTTGTTCACCAGCCGCGACTCATCGAAGAACGGCACGAAGATCAGGCCGACCGGCGGCTTGTTGCGGCCCTTGGTCTCGATGCGCGCGGTCATTTCGCCACGGCGCGACTGGACCTTGACCACCATGCCGCGCTGCAGGCCGCGCTTCTTGGCGTCGTCCGGGTGCATGAACACCTGCGCCTCGGGCACCGCCTTGTGCAATTCGGGCACGCGGCGGGTCATCGACCCGGTATGCCAGTGCTCGAGCACGCGGCCGGTGCACAGCCACAAGTCGTATTCCTTGTCCGGCATCTCGGGCGGATCCTGGTAGGGCAGCGCAAAGATCACCGCCTTGCCGTCCTTGTGGCCGTAGAACTTGATGCCCTCGCCGGCCTTCACGTATGGATCGTAACCCTCGCGGAAGCGCCACAACGTTTCCTTGCCGTCGACCACCGGCCAGCGCAGGCCACGTGCCTTGTGATAGAGATCGAACGGTGCGAGGTCGTGCGCATGGCCGCGCCCGAACTGGGCATATTCCTCGAACAGCCCCTTCTGCACGTAGAAGCCGAAGGCCTCGGACTCGTCGTTGGTATAGCCCTTGATGGCGTGCTCGTTGACCTTGGCCGGCTCGCTCTTCGGGAACTTGTTGACCACCTTGTTGGCGTAGAGCACGTCATACAGCGTCTTGCCCTTGTATTCCGGCTTCTTGTCGAGCAGCGCGGCCGGCCAGACATCTTCCATCTTGAAGCGCTTGGAGAACTCGATGTACTGCCAGAGGTCCGATCTGGCCTCGCCCGGCGCCTTGACCTGTTGCCGCCAGAACTGGGTGCGCCGCTCGGCATTGCCGAAGGCGCCTTCCTTCTCCATCCACATCGCCGAAGGCAACACCAGGTCCGCGGCCAATGCCGAAACGGTCGGGTAGGCTTCCGAGACGACGACGAAGGTTTCCGGGTTGCGCCAGCCTGGGTAGATTTCCTGGTTGACGTTCGGCCCCGCCTGCATGTTGTTGGTCGTCGTCGTCCAGTAGCACTTGAGTTTGCCGTCCTTGAGCGCGCGACTCTGTGCCACGGCGTGCAGGCCGATCTTGTCGTTGAGCGTGCCCTCCGGAAGCTGCCAGAGTTCCTCGGTATGCTTGCGATGTTCCGGGTTGGTCACCACCATATCCGCCGGCAGGCGGTGGGCAAAGGTGCCCACTTCCCGCGCCGTGCCGCACGCGGAGGGTTGGCCGGTCAGAGAGAACGGCCCGTTGCCCGGTTCGGAAATCTTGCCGACCAGCAGGTGCACGTTATAGATCATGTTGTTCACCCAGGTACCGCGCGTGTGCTGGTTGAAGCCCATGGTCCAGTAGCTGACGACCTTCTTCTTCGGGTCGGCGTACAACTCGGCCAGCCGTTTCAGCTTGTCCTGAGGCACGCCCGAAAGCTTGGAGACCTTTTCCAGCGTGTATTCGCTGACGAATTTCTTGAACTCCTCGAAGCTGCTCGGTTTCGCATCGTTCGGATTGTTCTTCGGCTTGCCGTCGGCGCCGGGGTAGCCATTGAACTTGGCATCCTTCTCCAGCGCGTGCGCCGGACGCAATCCGAAACCGATGTCCGTCTCGCCGACCTTGAAGTTGACGTTCCTCTTGACGAACTCCTCGTTAACCTTGCCGCTCTGGATAATGTGATTGCAGATGTAGTTGAGAATGGCCAGATCGGTGTTCGGCACGAAGATCATGCCGTTATCCGACAACTCGAAACTGCGGTGCTCGAAGGTCGACAACACATGCACCTGCACGTCGGTCTTGGTCAGGCGGCGGTCGGTGATGCGCGTCCACAGGATCGGGTGCATTTCGGCCATGTTCGACCCCCACAGCACGAAGGCGTCGGACTGCTCGATGTCGTCGTAGCACCCCATCGGCTCGTCGATACCGAAAGTACGCATGAAGCCGGCCACCGCCGAAGCCATGCAGTGACGGGCATTCGGATCGATGTTGTTGGAACGGAAGCCGGCCTTGAACAGCTTGGCTGCGGCGTAGCCTTCCCAGATCGTCCATTGTCCCGAGCCGAACATGCCGACGCCGGCTGGGCCATCGGACTTGAGCGCTGCTTTCCATTTCTCGGCCATGACGTCGAACGCCTGATCCCATGACACCGGGGTGAAGTCGCCGTTCTTGTCGTATTTGCCGTTCTTCATGCGCAACAGCGGCTGGGTCAGGCGATCCTCCCCGTACATGATCTTCGACAGGAAATAGCCCTTGATGCAGTTGAGGCCACGGTTCACCTCGGAATCCGGATCCCCCTGAGTAGCCACCACGCGCCCGTTCTGTACACCGACCAGCACGGCGCAGCCGGTGCCGCAGAAACGGCACACACCCTTGTCCCAGCGCACGGCGGCACTCGGCGCCGCCGCCTTCTGCTGCGCCACGGCCGGCAACGCGATGCCTGCGCTGGCGGCTGCGGCGGCGATGGCCTGGGTCTTGACGAATTCACGACGGTTGATTTTCATGGCTGAACCTCCTGGCAGGGGGAATTCCGGTGTGTCGGGATCGGGGTTGACGAAAGGGAGTTGTCGGTGTGTTCATAGGCCAGCGTTGCAGCCAGCACCTGCGGCACGCGATGAATGGCGATCAGCGTGTCGGACATGGCGGCACCGGGCGTGTCCTCCACGGTGACGATGAGCTTGCCGTCGTCGCTCATGTGGTGGCATTCGACGCCGGGCAACGCCAGCAACTCGGCCTCGGCTTCGCGGCGAGTCTCCGGACGGATGCGCAGCACCAGACTGGCGATGTTCATGGCAGCTCCACGGAAAGAGAGGATTGAGGACGGCTTGATGTCGGAGCTTCCCGCGCCACGCGCCCGATGGCATTCACCGGGCATGGCGCCAGGCAGGCGCCGCAACCGGTACAGGCGCCGCTGTCGATTTCAGGTCGGGCCACGCCGCCCGCCACCAATGGAAAGCGGATGGCACGTGCGTCGCAAATCTCACCGCACACGCGGCACTCGACGCGCTGATGCGCGAGGCACCCTTCGTCGATGCGGATGGTGAATTGCCAGGGCTCCAGGCGGGTATCCGATGCTATCGCCCCGGTCGTGCAGACTTTCGCGCAATCCCCGCAGAAAGTGCAGGCCGCAGCGCTGAAATCAGCCGAGGGGAAACCACCGTCCCCCCGTTTCAGCAGACCTGTCGGGCAGGCTTTGACGCAATCGTCGCAACGGCTGCAGATGTCGACGAAGCGCGCTTCCGGCAGGCTCCAGGGCGGCCGAAAAGGCGCAATGCGCGGCAGGCGACTGCCAAAGAAGCGGCGACGGGACAGATCCATGATTCACGAGAGCACACGATGATCAGGCAATCTACCCGTCAGGATAGGTTGAAACTTTGATCTTTGCTAAAAAACCCGGGTTTCGCGTGGAGCAACGCCGTTCCAGCCCAAGGAAAGGCAACGTGTTACATTGATTCTCTGTCCGGCCGCCACAAATCCATCAAGGCATGCACATGATCGAATCGATCCTTCTGACGACTGTTCGCATTTCGACGCTTCAGGGAGGATCGCCCCTGACCAATGCCAGCGGTTTTTTCTTCCAGCGCGACGAACGTCTATTCCTGGTCACCAGCCGCCATGTCGTCTTCGACAAGGAAAGCCGGCACGAACCCGACCAGATCGAGATCGAGTTGCATACCCGCGCCGACGATTTCGGCCAATCGACCGGATTCTCGATCCCACTCTATCGCGACGGCCTGAGCCTGTGGCGCGAAGCGCATGACTCGGCCGGCCCGGTGGATGTAGCGATCATCGAAATCGAGCGCGGGGCGCTCCCGCCGCACGCGGTTTATTGTGCCCTCACCCCGCAGCATCTGCCGGAATCCTTCGAACGTATCGAGGTGGGAACCTCGCTGCTGGTGGTCGGCTTTCCACTTGGATTCCACGATACCCTGCACCATCTGCCGGTGGTGCGTCAGGCCGTGATCGCCTCGTCTTTCGGGCTGCGCTTCCAGGGGCAAGGCTATTTCCTCACCGACGCGCGCACCCACCGAGGCACAAGCGGCGCCCCGGTGGTCATGCGCAAAGCCGGCGGCGACGCCCTCCAGGTTGAGCTGCCATGGATACTACTCGGCATTCATTCGGCCAGGCTCGATGTCGGCAGCCGCGACCAGAAGGTCGACGAGGCGCTCGGACTGAACTGCGCCTGGTACGCCGACATCCTGATGGCTTTGAGTGAGTAAAGCAGACGCCAAAGGTCAGTACCCGACCGCCGACCCCGCCGGCCGGCGCGGGTCGTTGGCGCCGTAGATAAGGCCGGGGCGCACCTTGCCTGAGACCGCCCCGTCGTTGCCGGAACTCGCCGACGCCACGCCGGCGGCGCCGGGCAGGCCGAAGAGGATCACCTCAGCGGCGCCCCAGGGGGTCTGCTCGGTCATCTTGTAGCCCATCTCCTTGAGCGCCTTCAATGTGTCCGCCGAGAGGCCGCGCGTCTCGTAGAACACCTCGTCGGGCAACCACTGCTGGTGGATGCGCGGCGCGTCTACGGCTTCCTGCGGAGCCATGCCGTGGTCGATGACGTTGAGCGCGGTCTGCAGCGTGATGCTGATGATGCGCGAGCCGCCCGGCGAGCCGAGCACCATGAAAGTCTTGCCGTCCTTGGTGATCAGCGTCGGTGACATCGACGACAGCGGTTGCTTCTTCGGCGCGATGGCGTTGGTTGCGCCCTGCACCAGGCCGTAGAGGTTCTTGGTGCCCTGCTTGATGGTGAAATCGTCCATCTCGTTGTTGAGGAAGAAGCCCGTTCCCGGCGCGATGACCACGGCGCCGAAGCGGCCATTGACCGTGTAGGTCGTCGATACCGCGTTGCCGTCCTTGTCGACGATCGAGTAGTGCGTGGTCTCGCTCGATTCGTGCGGCGCATTGCCCGGCTGCACTTCGGATGAGGGCGTTGCCTTGTCGGTGATCTTCTCGCGAATCGCTGCGGCGTACTCCTTCGAGAGCAGACGGTCGAGCGGATTCTTGACGAAGGCCGGGTCGCCGAGGAAGGTATTGCGGTCCATGAAGGCATGGCGCATCGCCTCGGCCATCACGTGCACCGTCGCCGCCGAGTTGAAGCCCATCGCCTTCAGGTCATAGCCCTCCAGCGTGTTAAGGATCTGGCACATCGTCGTGCCGCCGGAACTGGGCGGCGGCGCCGAGAGGAAGACGTAGCCGCGGTAGTCACAGGTCACCGGCTTGCTCTCGCTGATCGCGTAATCGGCAAAATCAGCTTCGGTCAGGATGCCGCCTCCCATCTTGGCCGCAGCCTCGACGGCCTGAGGTATCCTGCCCTTGTAGAAGGCATCCGGACCGCGCTTGGCGATGGCTTCCAGGGTCTTTGCCAGGTCCTTCTGCACCAACCGGTCCCCCGGCTGCAGCGGCGTGCCATCCTTGCGCAGGAAGATGCGCGCGGCTTCCGGATCCTTCCTGATCAGTTCAACGGTGGTGTCGAGGATGTCCGTATCGCCTCGGTTGAGGATGAAGCCCTCGCGCGCCAGTTTAATTGCCGGCGCCATCACCTTGGCGCGGCTCAGCTTGCCGTACTTCTGCAACGCGGTGTCGAGTCCGAGCACCGTGCCCGGCACGCCCACGGCCAGGTAGCCCTGCAGGCTGGCGTTCTTGACGACGTTGCCGGCGGAATCGAGATACATGTCGGCAGACGCCGCGTTGGGCGCCTTCTCGCGGAAGTTGAGAAACACGTCGCGCCCGTCGGCGAGGTGGATGGTCATGAATCCGCCACCGCCGATATTGCCGCAACACGGATTCACCACCGCCTGCGCATACCCCACCGCAACGGCCGCATCGACGGCGTTTCCACCCATCTTAAGAATTTCGACGCCGACCTTGGAGGCCAGGTGCTGCGAGGTCACCACCATGCCGTTCCTGGCCTCGACAGCCGGCAGCGACGCGGCCTGCGGATTGCTGGAGCAGAACGGTGACAGCGTGAAAACAAGCGCCGCAGAGGCCAGAAAGCGAAGCGATTGACCGATATTCATGCGTTACTCCTTGCGGGGATTCAGGAAAAGGCGCAGACCATGGCTCAGGCACGGCGCGGGAAGAACTCAAAACATTCTAGTTGGCCCGCCAACCGAAATCGAGGGAAACAACGGCTGCTGCACGCCCTGCGGGCCTTTCGGTCCGCACTGTCGCGGCCCAATCTGGTGTGACTCATCCGAAGTTCGAAAAGCCGGGTTCAAGCCAACCCGATTATTTGTTACACTCCCGGAAGTTTTTTTCGGTATTCGCTCATGGACAGGCAAAAGACAACGGCGCAGGCAGGTCCGCGCCACGCATTGAACAGGCTGCTGCGCCATCCCTGGGCTCTGGCTGGCGTAAGTGGCGTCGCTCTGCTCGGGATGGTCACCGCCTCGGCTATCGCGCCGCACGGGCAGGACGCTCCTGCCCCCATCCAGACGGTGCTCGAACAACTGGCCGCACCCACCGTCATGCCGGTCGACTCTGGCGCGGTCGAGTTCCTGCGGGAGGAGCGCATCCAGCGTTCCGACACCATTTCGAGCCTGATGTCGCGACTCGGCATTGCGGACCCGGATGCCATGGCATTCCTCAACCAGAACCGCGACGCCAAGGCCATTGCCCGTCAATTGCGCCCGGGCAAGACAGTCACCGCCAAAACCGGCCCGGACGGCCAGTTGCTGACCCTGTTCTTTCCACTTAACGGCAAGGATGCAACGCTGATCATCGAGAGGAAGAACGACGGTTTCGTCGCCGTTGAACGGGCATTGCACCTGACGACGCAGACGCATTTCAAATCCGGGGAAATTACCAGTTCCCTATTCGGCGCCACCGACGGGGCCGGCATTCCCG
>JARKPC010000088.1 GCA_029975435.1 Propionivibrio sp.
ACGAACGATTCCGGCGGTCCCACGCAAAACATCGGCCACGCTCCGAGGAGGCTGACTTCCGTTATGGCCAAAATATCATCACATTGGCATCAGGCTGCGGGTTTATGAAACATTCGGGCTAGAGGAGACAATTTCAAGCTAGTCCGGCGGCGCGGCTTTTGCAAGGACGTCGAACACGTACGTGGAACCCGTGACCGTCGCGCCGGCGATCAGACGGCCGACCCCAGTCCGTAGGGCGCCGGGGTCAGGTTGACGATCTTGCGGAACAGTTCGGCGAACTCGCCTGCAGCGCCGGTGTAGGGGTTGAAGTTGGCACAGAACGCGGCGTCGAGTTCGCGCCAGTCGTCTTCGCTGAGCGCCTGGCGGGCCAGCGGCAGGAGTTGGCTTTCCTCGAGGTTGAGGTGATTCCAGTTGAAGTCCAGATACTCGCGGACGAGATCGTCGAAGGCGGCAAAGCCCGGCGCTCCGACGCTCTGATAGTGGATCAGCGCCTGCAGCAGCGCGGTGGTCATCCGGTAGCCATCGCTGTGCTGCTGTTCCAGCGTGTCGATCAGCGCCGAGGCCTCGGCCGAGCGGCTGCGCAGCCTGGGAAACAGGTAATCGTCCTCTTTCGGGTGGTGCACCTTTTCCGGCACCTGGGTGATGTAGTCGACCATCGCCGCCAGCAGCCGGAAGTCGGGCTGCATCTTCCCGTTGCGTATCTCTCCGACGATGTAGCGCAGGGCCTGCAGCACGGAGGCCAGCGCTCGGTGTTCGTCGTGGATGATGTCGATGGTTTTCATTGCCGCTCCTTGGTGTTCCGGATGGCCTCAGTGGGCGCCGACGCTGAGCCAGCGGTCGAGCTGGCTGCGATCCCTGCGCAGGGCCTGGCTTTCGCCCGAATAGACGACGCGTCCGCGTTCGAGCACCAGCGCCTGGCGGGTCAGGGGGAGAATCTGGTGGGCGTGCTGTTCGACGAGGATCACCGCTACGTCGCCGGACGCGACCATGCGCCCGATGATCCCGAGCAGGTCCTGCACGATCAGGGGCGCCAAGCCTTCCAGCGGCTCGTCGAGGAGCAGCAGGCGGGGGTTGAGCATCAGCGCGCGGGCGATGGCCAGCATCTGCTGTTCGCCGCCGGAGAGTTCGTTCCCCATGTTGCCCTTGCGGTCCTCCAGGCGCGGGAACATCTCGTAGACGCGCGGCAGGTCCCAAGGGCCGGGCCGGGCGACGACAGTGAGGTTTTCCTCGACGGTCAGCGAGGGAAATATGTCGCGCTCCTGCGGCACCCAGCCGATCCCGAGGTGTGCGCGACCGTGGCCGGGCACGGCCGCGAGGTCGCACCCCCGGAAAGCCATGCGCCCCGACTTGAAGTGCGTGGCCCCCATCAGAGTGGACAGCAGGGTGGTCTTGCCCATGCCGTTGCGTCCGAGCAGCGCCAGGCTGTCGCCTTCGTCGAGCGAGAACGAGACGTCCTCGAGCACGACCGAGTCGCCGTAGCCGGACCACACGTTTTCGATGTTGAGCAGTTCAGCCATGGATCGCCTCGCCCAGATAGACTTCCTTGACCCGCTTGTCGCTGGCGATGGCCTCCGGCGTGTCCTCGGTCAGCAACGCGCCATTCACCAGCACCGAGATGCGGTCGGCGAAGCGGAAGACTAGGTCCATGTCGTGCTCGATGAGGAGGATCGTCACGTCGTGCGGCAGGCGCGCGATGGTCTCGAACAGCTCGCGGCTCTCGCCGGTCGGCACGCCGGCCGCCGGTTCGTCGAGCAGCAGCACCTGGGGTTTCGCGGCCAGGGCCAGGGCGATCTCGATCAGGCGCTGCTTGCCGTAGGCCAGATTGCGCGTTTTCTCGTTGGCCACGTCAATGAGACGCAGGGATGCCAGCAAGTCGGCCGCCTCGTCGATGGCCGCAACATGCCGGCCGACCGGCCGCCACCAGTTCCAGCCGAACCCGAGGCGTTCGCAGACGGCCATCGTCACCGATTCGAGCACCGTCATGTCGGCAAACAGGCGGTTGATCTGGAAGGTGCGCGCCAGCCCGCGTTTTACCCGCTGATGCTGCGCCAATTTCGTAACGTTATACCCCTTGAGGAAGACCTCGCCCGCCGTCGGTTCGAGAAAGCCGGTGAGCAGGTTGATCAGCGTCGTCTTGCCGGCGCCGTTCGGCCCGATCAGGGCATGGCGCGCGCCGTGTTCGATGTTCAAGGTAACGTCGTTGGTCGCGGCAAAAGCGCCGAATTTCTTGACCAGGTTGCGGGTCTGCAGCACGGCGCTCATGGCGTTGCCCTCCTAGCCAGCCGGGCCTGCAGCCGCTGCGCGATGCCCATGATGCCGTCACGCGCGAAGAGCACGATCAGCACCAGCGCCGCGCCGAGCCAGAACTGCCAGTACTGCGGATTGAGATCGGAGAGGAAGTGGTGCGCCGTCATGAATACGATCGTGCCGATCAGCGCGCCGTACAGGCAGCCCGTGCCGCCGAGCACCAGCATCAGCATGATCTCGGCGGAGCGCGTGAAGGCCAGCACGTCGAGCGAGACGAACTGGGTGGTCTGCGTCAGCAGCGCGCCGGCGACGCCCGCGTAGGCGGCACCCAGCGTATAGACGGCGACCAGCCGGCCATGCACCGGGGCGCCGATGGCCGGCATGCGCGCGACGTTCTGCTTGATGCCGCGCAGCGACATGCCGAACGGGCTATGCACGATGCGCCGCGCCACCCAGAACAGCACGAACAGCACCGCCACGCTGTACCAGTAGGCCGTCTTGCCGTACAGGTCGAAGCCGAACACGCCGAGCAGCCTGGTCATCTCCACGCCCTGCAGACCGTCGACGCCGCCGGTGAACGGGGTGGCCTTGTTGGCGGCTTCGAAGAGCATCATCGCCACGCCCAGGGTCACCATCAGCCGGGTCAGGTCCGTGCCGCGCAGCACGAGGAAGCTGGTGAGGAAGCCCACCGCCGTCGCCACCGCCGCGGCGAACGCCAGGCCGAGCAGCGGATCGCCGTAACCATACTTGGCCAGCAGCCCCGCCGCATAGGCGCCGAGCCCGAAGAAGGCAGCATGGCCGAGCGTGACGATGCCGGCATAGCCGAGGATGAGGTCGATCGACAGCGCAAAAAGCGCTGTGATGGCGATCTGCGAGAGCAGGGACAGGCTCTTGGGGAACAGGAAATAGGCGATCAGCGGGATCAGCCAGAAGATGACTTCAGGCACCCGCCACGCCGCCGCCCGGCGCAGCGGCGCAAGGTCGGGAGCGACGGTACTCTCGGGCGCCTGCGCCGCCAACGGTCGCATCATGGATTCGTGCAATGCCGGTTCTCGCACCATGCGTTCTCCGTTATCGGGTTGTGGCACGGCCGAAGAATCCCTGCGGCCGGAAGATCAGCATGACTACCATGACCGCGTAGATGACGAAGGAACCGACCTGCGGCACCAGGTACTTTCCGGCGACGTCGAAGATGCCGAGCATCAGCGCGGCCAGCAGCGAGCCCTTGATGTTGCCGGTGCCGCCGACCGCCACGACGATCAGGAAATAGACGATGTACTTGAGCGGGAACCCCGGATCGAGCCCAAGCATCTCGACGCCGAGCGCGCCGCCCAGTCCGGCCAGCGCCGAACCGAGCGCAAACGTCAGGGTGAATACCCGGTCGACGTTGATGCCAAGTCCGCGCGCCACCCGGGGATTGTCCACGGCGGCCCGCAACTGGGCGCCGAAGCGCGTGCTGCCGACCAGCCACTGCAGGGCAACCGTCAGGATCACGCCGACGACGATCAGGAACAGGCGATAGATGCCGATGTCCAGCCCCGGCAGGTTGATCTGGCCCTTGAGGAAGTCGGGCAAGACGAACGGTTGCTGCTGCGCGCCGAAGAAGAAATGCGCGGTGGCCACGGCCATGAAATTGAGCCCGATGGAAAACAGCACCTGGTCGAGGTGCGACGCTGTGTAGAGGCGGCGATAGAGCGTACGTTCGAGGATGACCCCGGCCAGCGCCGCCGCGGCCGCGGCGATCGGCACGGCGAGCAGGAAAGGAATCCCGGCGCGGGAGAGCAGCAAAGCGCAGGCGTAGCCGCCGACCATGGCGAAGGCGCCGTGCGCGAGATTGACGAAATTCATCAGCCCCAGCG
Organism: Propionivibrio sp.; assembly: GCA_029975435.1. Taxonomy (GTDB): domain Bacteria; phylum Pseudomonadota; class Gammaproteobacteria; order Burkholderiales; family Rhodocyclaceae; genus Propionivibrio. The sequence goes on from JARKPC010000088.1 coordinate 4,107, forward strand.
TGACCGACAGACCGACGCTGATCAGGAACAGCAGCATGCCTTCAGCAAGGCCGTCGAAGATGATGGTCATGTATCGGATTCCCTCGCCAGAATTTCGATTGCCACGTTGCCTGTACCGCTGTGGACTTCGAACACGGTTCCTACGGCAACGGTCAGTCCGGATTCCTCGTCATTCCGGCGAAAGCCGGAATCCAGCACGGGCGGTGGCGCCCCTCCTGGACCCCGGCTTTCGCCGGGGTGACGTTCTGTGCTTTTTTCCGCCAGACCAACTACTGCTTCCCCGGATCCTTGAACTCGGGAACCTGGTCGAATTCCACGTTCTGCAGCTTGCCGTCGACTCTTTCGACCTTGCGCACGTACACCGTCTGCACGATGTCGCGCGTGGCCGGGTCGATCATCACCGGGCCGCGCGGGCTCATCCACTTCAGGCCCTTGGCGGCTTCGATGAATTTGTCGGCGTCGGCGTTGCCGCCGGTCTTCTTCAGCACCTCGGCGATCAGGTGCATGCCGTCATACGCGCCGACGGCCATGAAGTTGGGGCGATCCTTCGGGTAGGCCTTGTAATAGGCCTTGGTGAACGCCTCGTTTTCCGGCGACTTGTGCGCCTCGGAGTAGTGGAAGGAGTTGGTGACGCCGAGCGCGGCATCGCCGATCGCGTCGATCACATCCTCGTCGAGCAGGTCGCCGGTGGCGATCAACTTGATCCCGGCCTGTGCCAGCCCGCGCTCCTGGAACCCCTTCATGAAGGTGATGCACATCTCGCCGTTGGGCACGAAGAGGAAGACGGCATCCGGCTTGGTGTCCTTGACCTTCTGCAGGTACGGCGCGAAATCGGGGTTGCCGACCGGCACGCGCACTTCGCCGACGATCTCGCCGCCGGCGGCGGTAAAGGTTTTCTTGAACTGGCCTTCGGCATCATGGCCGGGGCCGTAGTCGGCGACCAGCGTGAACACCTTCTTGATGTTGTTCTTCGCCGCCCATGTCGCGATCGGCGCGGTCACCTGCGGCAGCGTCATCGACGTGCGCACGATGTAGTTGGAACGGGTGGTGATGGCCGACGTGGCAGCGTTCATGATGACCATCGGCTTTTTCGCTTCGGTCGCCAGCGGTGCGACGGCGAAGGCTTCCGGAGTCAGGCTGAAGCCGGCGAGGATATCCACGTTGTCCTGGATCACCAGTTCCTGCGCCCGGCGTTTGGTGGCGTCGCCCGCCGTTCCGGGCGAGTCGTCCTTGAGGATGATCTGCACCTTGCGTCCGGCGATGGTATCGCCGTTCTGCGCCAGATACAGTTTGATGCCGTTGGTGATCTGCTTGCCATGCGATGCGAATGGACCGCTCATCGGGACAATCAGGCCGATCTTCAGGTCGGCGGCTTGCGCCAGCCCCGTCATGGCCAGGGCGATGGCGGCGGCGGTGACGATCTTCTGCAGGTGCTTCATGTTTGCCTCCTTGGACGTATTGCCTCTTTGCCTCGATTTGCAGACCGATTTGCTGTCCAGTCGGCCTGAACTATGATGGGATGGACGCTTGGATAGGCATGCGGCCGTTCCGTTCAATCCCGCTTGGCGACCATAATGCGGCGCTTCGAATCGCGGAACAATCCAGCTTCGCGTCTAGTAGCTATAGTGTTCTGTTATAGCCCGCGACAGAGAATGAACGAAGAGGGCACGGGGAGAAGACAACGATGAACCTGAAGCAGCTGGAATATTTCGTGCGCGTTGCCGAACTCGGGAGCTTCAGCAAGGCCGCCCTGATCCTGAATATTGCCCAGCCCGCACTGTCCCGGCAGGTGCGGCTGCTGGAGACCGATCTGCACGTTACCCTGCTCACGCGCACCGGCCGCGGCGTGGTGCTGACCGAGGCGGGGAAACGCCTGTTTGACCACAGCATCGGCATCCTGCAGCTGGTCGCCCGCGCCACCGAGGACATCGAGGCGGCGCGCGACGTGCCGACCGGGCGCATCGTCATCGGGTTGCCGCCGAGCATGGGGCGCATGCTGACGCTGCCGCTCGTGGAGAACTTCCGGCGCACGCTGCCGAAGGCCCGGCTGGTCATCGTCGAAGGCCTGTCGACGCATCTGACCGAATGGATCGCCACGGGCCGCGTGGACCTCGGGCTGGTACTCAACCCGGAGCCGAATCCGGCCATCGAAGTCACGCCGCTGCTCGACGAACCACTCGGGCTGGTCGGCCCGGCAAAGGGTGGAAAGGCGGGAATAGGCGGCAAGGGCGCCAAGCCTGCGACCATCGCTTTCGGCGAACTGATCAAGTATCCGCTGATCCTGCCGGAACGCAGCCACGTGCTGCGCAAGCTCCTCGAAACCCAGGCGGCGCAGGCCGCACTCAAGCTCGACGTCGGTTTCGAGGTATCGAGCGTCCAGTCGATCCTCGACCTGGTGGAGGCGGGATACGGCTACGCGGTACTGTCGCAGACGGCGCTGCGCGCCTCGGGACGACCCAAGGCATTCGATTTCCGTCCGCTGACCAAGCCGGCGCTGAACAGCATGTTCTATCTCGCCGTGTCGGCGCACAAGCCGGCCACCCCGCTGGGGCGCCTGGCCTTCAGGATGCTGCAGGAGCTGGTGACTTCGATCGCCAGGCGGGATGACAACCACGACCCCATATCAAAACGCGATAGCTAGTAGTGCGCTCCTCGGCTTGGACGACCGCCTCGCCGTGATCAGAATGGCACCATCAACCAACCGGGTGCCAGGATGCAAACGTCGATTCCCTGCCTTTTCATGCGCGGCGGCACGTCGCGAGGGCCGTTCTTCCTTGAGGACGACCTGCCGACGGACGTCGAAACGCGCGACCGCGTGCTGCTCGCCGTCATGGGCTCGCCCGACCGACGGCAGATAGACGGCCTCGGCGGCGCGCACCCGCTGACCAGCAAGGTCGGGATCGTCCGCCGCAGCACGACGCCGGGGGTCGACCTGGACTTCCTCTTCGCCCAGGTGATGGTCGAACAGGCCATCGTCGACACCACGCCCAACTGCGGCAACATGCTCGCCGCCGTCGTGCCGTTCGCGCTCGAAACGGGGCTGCTGCAGGCCCAGGGCGAAACGACCACACTGCGCGTGCTGACGCTCAACACCGACATGCAGAGCGACATCACGGTCCAGACACCGGGCGGCAAGGTCTGCTACGACGGCGACGCGCGCATCGACGGCGTCCCCGGCACCTCGGCGCCGATCCGCATCAGCTTTCTCGATACCGCCGGCTCGGTGTGCTCCGGACTGTTGCCGACGGGGCGCGTACTGGACGCCGTCAACGTCGAGGGCATCGGCACACTGCAGATCACGTGTATCGACAACGGCATGCCGCTGGTGATGATGCGCGCCATCGACCTCGGCCGCACCGGCTACGAAAGCGTCGCTGAAATGAATGGCGACGCGCTGCTGAAGAGCCGGCTCGAAGCCCTGCGCCTGAAAGCGGGCGTGCTGATGGGCCTGGGCGACGTAACGAACAAGACCTACCCCAAGATGTGCCTGGTCGCCCCGCCCAAGGACGGCGGCAGCATCGCCACGCGCTGCTTCATCCCGCACGTCTGCCACGATGCCATCGGCGTGCTGGCGGCGGTGACGGTCGGGACGGCGTGCGTGCTCGACGGTTCGGTGACCGCCGGCATCGCCAAGGTGCCGCAGGGCAACCGCAAGGCGATATCGGTCGAGCACCCGACCGGTGAATTCACCGTCGAACTCGACATCGACCCGGCCAACCCGCAGAACGTCACCCGCGCCGCCCTGCTGCGTACCGCGCGCCTGCTGATGCGCGGCGAGGCGACGATTCCCGCTTCGATCTGGAAAGGAAAGACAGCATGATCATCGATTGCCACGGCCACTACACGACGGCACCCAAGGCGCTGGAAGACTGGCGCAATCGGCAGATTACTGGCCTCAAGGACATCTCGCTCGCCCCCAGGGCCAGCGAACTGAAGATCAGCGACGACGAGTTGTGGGAGAGCATCGAGACCAACCAGTTGGCCAAGATGAAGGAACGCGGCTCGGACCTCACGATCTTCTCGCCGCGCGCCAGCTTCATGGCGCACCACATTGGCCACTTCAACACCAGCGCCACGTGGGCGGCGATCTGCAACGAGCTATGCTACCGCGTGTCGCAACTGTTCCCGGACAACTTCATCGGCGCGGCGATGCTGCCGCAATCGCCCGGCGTCGATCCGGCGACGTGCATCCCGGAACTGGAGAAGTGCGTCAAGGAGTATGGCTTCGTCGGCATCAACCTCAATCCCGACCCCTCGGGCGGCCACTGGACCAGCCCGCCGCTCTCCGACCGGCACTGGTATCCGCTGTACGAGAAGATGGTCGAACTGGAGATCCCGGCGATGATCCATGTCAGCACCAGCTGCAACGCCTGCTTCCACACCACCGGCGCGCACTACATCAACGCCGACACCACGGCCTTCATGCAATGCCTGACCTCGGACCTGTTCAAGGACTTTCCGACGCTCAAGTTCGTCATCCCGCACGGCGGCGGCGCGGCGCCCTACCACTGGGGGCGCTACCGGGGCCTCGCGCAGGAACTGAAGAAGCCGCTGCTCAAGGACCACCTGCTCAACAACATCTTCTTCGACACCTGCGTGTACCACCAGCCGGGCATCGACCTGCTCACCAAGGTGATTCCGGTCGACAACGTGCTGTTCGCCTCCGAGATGATCGGCGCCGTGCGCGGCATCGACCCGGAGACCGGGCATTACTACGACGACACCAAGCGCTACATCGAGGCCGCCAACCTGACGGCCGAGGAACGTTACAAGATCTACGAAGGCAACGCCCGTCGCGTCTACCCGCGGCTCGACGCGGCGCTCAAAGCCAGGGGGAAATGAACATGAGCCTGAACAATCTCGGCATCGTCCGGCGCAACATCGTGCGCGCCGACAAGTTCGCCGTCGACAGGCTCGCCCGCTTCGGCGTGGCGACGATCCACGAGGCGATGGGCCGCGTCGGGCTGATGAAGCCGTACATGCGCCCGATCTACCCCGGCGCCCACGCCTGCGGCACGGCGGTCACGGTGCTGCTGCAGCCGGGTGACAACTGGATGATGCACGTCGCCGCCGAGCAGTTGCAGCCGGGCGATGTGATCGTCGCCGCATGCACCAGCGACTGCGAGGACGGTTTCTTCGGAGAACTGCTGGCCACCTCGTTCCGCGCCCGCGGCGGCGGCGGCTTGATCATCGACGCCGGGGTGCGCGACGTGAAGGATCTCACGGCGATGGAGTTCCCGGTGTTCTCGCGCGCCATCAACGCCAAGGGCACCGTCAAGGCCACGCTCGGGTCGGTGAATATCCCGGTGGTGTGCGCCGGCGCACTGGTCAATCCGGGTGACGTGATCGTCGCCGATGACGACGGCGTGGTCGTCGTGCCGGGGGCGATTGCGCCGCAGGTAGCCGACGCCGCCGAAGCGCGCGAGACCAACGAGGCCGACAAACGCCAGCGCTTCGCCGCCGGCGAGCTCGGCCTCGACATGTACAAGATGCGCGAGTCGCTGGAGAAGGCGGGGTTGAAGTATGTTGATTGAAACGCGTCGCGATCAGGCAGACCAACCATGAGCTTTGAAAAGACCCCCGGCTGGCTGGACTGGTACGCCAATCCTTCGAAACCGCAATTCCGCCTGCCGCCCGGCGCGGTCGACGCGCATTGCCATGTCTTCGGTCCCGGCGCGGAGTTTCCCTACGCACCGGAGCGCAAATACACGCCGTGCGACGCAGGCAAGGAACAGCTATTCGCCCTGCGCGACCACCTCGGCTTTTCCCGCAACGTGATCGTGCAAGCCACGTGCCACGGCGCCGACAACCGCGCGCTGGTCGATGCGCTCGAACATGCCAACGGTCTCGCCCGCGGCGTGGTCACGGTGCGCCGCAGCGTCACGGACCGGGAACTGCTCGAACTGCATGCCGCCGGCGTGCGCGGCGTGCGCTTCAACTTCGTCAAGCGGCTGGTCGACTTCACGCCCAGGGACGAACTGCTGGAGATTGCCGGCCGCATCGCGCCGCTCGGCTGGCACGTCGTGGTCTATTTCGAGGCCGCCGACCTGCCCGAGCTGTGGGACTTTTTCACCACGCTGCCGACCACCGTCGTCGTCGACCACATGGGCCGGCCGGACGTGAGCCAGCCGGTCGACGGCCCCGAATTCGGACTGTTCCTCAAGCTGATGCGCGAGCACGGCAACGTCTGGTCGAAGGTAACCTGTCCCGAGCGCCTTTCCGTCACCGGGCCGAAGGCGCTCGACGGTGAGCGCAACGCCTACCGCGACGTCATGCCGTTCGCGCGGAAGATCGTCGAGGAATTCCCCGACCGTGTGCTGTGGGGCACCGACTGGCCGCACCCGAACCTCAAGGACCACATGCCGGACGACGGGCTGCTCGTCGACTTCATCCCGCATATCGCGGCGACGGCCGAACTGCAGCGCAAGCTGCTGGTCGACAACCCGATGCGTTTGTACTGGAGCTGATTCATGACCGACTACAACGAAGCGTTCAAGGATATCCCGGGGACCGTCGTCTTCGACGCGACGCAATCCCGGCTGGGATTCCATCTCAACCAGTTCTGCATGTCGCTGATGAAAGCGGCCAACCGCGCCGAGTTCAAGGCCGACGAAGCCGCCTACCTGAAGAAGTTTCCGATGAGCGAAGGGCAACGCCAAGCCGTGCTCGCCCGCGACTACAACCGCATGCTGGCGCTGGGCGGCAACATCTATTTCCTGGCCAAGATCGGCGCCACCGACGGACATTCGTTCCAGCTGCTGGCGTCGAAAATGTCGAGCGTGTCGGAGGAAGCGTACCGCGCCATGATGATCGCCGGCGGCCGTTCGGTCGAGGGCAACCGCAGCAAATCGGAGGGCAAATAGCATGGCCAGGATCATCGCCGGAGTCGCCACGTCACACGTGCCCGCCATCGGCGTGGCGCTCGATCAGGGGAGAACACAGGAGCCGTACTGGCAGCCGCTGTTCGCCGGCTACGAATTCTCCAAACGCTGGATCGCCGAGCAGAAGCCCGACGTCGTCATCCTGGTCTACAACGACCACGCCTCGGCCTTCTCGCTCGAATTGATCCCGACCTTCGCCATCGGCTGTGCCGAATCCTTCGCGCCCGCCGACGAGGGCTGGGGCCCGCGCCAGGTTCCGGTCGTAGAAGGCCATCCGGAGCTCGCCTGGCACATCGCGCAGTCGACGATCCTCGACGAATTCGACATGACGATCGTCAACCGGATGGATGTCGATCACGGGCTGACGGTGCCGCTGTCGCTGATGTTTGGCCAACCGGACCGGTGGCCGTGCAAGATCATTCCGCTGGCGGTCAACGTCGTGCAGTATCCACCGCCGACCGGCAACCGCTGCTGGAACCTCGGCCGCGCCATCCGCAAGGCGGTCGAATCTTTCGACCCTGACCTCAAGGTGATGATCTGGGGCACCGGCGGCATGTCGCACCAGTTGCAGGGGCCGCGCGCCGGACTGATCAACCGCGAGTTCGATACCGCTTTCCTCGACGGCCTCACCCGCGACCCGCTGGCGCTGACCCGTATCCCGCACGTCGACTACGTGCGTGAAGCCGGGTCGGAAGGCATCGAACTGGTCATGTGGCTGATCATGCGCGGCGCGCTGGCCGCCGATGCCAAAGAAATCTACCGCTTCTACCATGTGCCGGCGTCGAACACCGCTGTCGGCCACATCATTTTGGAGAACCCATGAAACTCGTCCTCGCCGGTGCTGGCGCCTTCGGCGTCAAGCACCTCGAAGCGCTGCAGAAGATCGACGACGTCGAAGTCGCGGCGCTAGTCGGTGGCAAGCTCGACGCGACGAAGGAAGTCGCCGCCCGCTTCGGCATCGCCCACGCCACCACCGACCTCGTGGACGCCCTGAGCCAACCCGGCGTCGAGGCGGCCATCCTGTGCACGCCGACGCAGATGCACGCCGCGCAGGCCATGCAGTGCCTGACCGCCGGCAAGCACGTGATGGTCGAAATTCCACTCGCCGACCGCCTGGACGACGCCGAAGCCGTCGCCCGCCTGCAACAGGAGGCCGGTCTGGTCGCCATGGTCGGCCACACGCGACGTTTCAACCCGAGTCACCAGTACCTGCACAAGAAGATCGTCGCCGGCGAACTCGCCATCCAGCAGATGGACGTGCAGACCTATTTCTTCCGCCGTACCAACATCAACGCGCTGGGGCAGCCGCGCAGCTGGACCGACCACCTGCTGTGGCACCACGCCGCGCACACCGTCGACCTGTTCGCCTACCAGAGCGGCGGCCAGATCGTCGCGGCCAACGCGCTGCAGGGGCCGATCCACCCGACGCTCGGCATCGCCATGGACATGTCGATCCAGCTGAAAAGCAGCACCGGGGCGATCTGCACGCTGTCGCTGTCGTTCAACAACGAGGGGCCGCTGGGCACCTTCTTCCGCTACATCTGCGACAACGGCACCTACATCGCGCGCTACGACGACCTGTTCAACGGCAAGGAGGAGAAGATCGACGTGTCGAAGGTGGATGTGTCGATGAACGGCATCGAACTGCAGGACCGCGAATTCATCGCCGCGATCCGCGAAGGGCGCGAGCCGAACGCCAGCGTCGCCAAGGTGCTGCCCTGCTATCGCGTGCTGCATCAGCTCGAACAGCAGCTCAAGGCGGCGGGGTGAGCGCAATGGGCCTGCCACGCCGCGAGATCGGCCCTTTCAGCGTCTCGTCCATCGGACTGGGCTGCATGAGCCTGAGCGAGAACTACGGCGCGCCGCCCCCCATCGACGTTGCGGAAGCTGTCCTGCACCGCGCTTTGGACCTCGGCATCGACTATTTCGACACCGCCGCGCTGTACGGCTTCGGCACCAACGAGGCGCTGGTCGGCCGCGTGCTCAAGCCGTACCGCGACCGGATCATGCTGGCCAGCAAGTGCGGCGTAACCGGGGTGGATGGCAAGCGCGTGGTCGACAACCGGCCCGAGACGCTCCGCCGGACCTGCGAAGAGTCGCTGCGCCGCCTGCAGACCGACGCCATCGACCTGTATTACCTGCACCGCCTCGACCGCAGCGTGCCGATCGAGGACAGCATCGGCGCTCTGGCCGGCCTGGTGCGCGCCGGGAAGATCCGCAGCATCGGGATTTCCGAGATGTCGGCGGCCACGCTGCGGCGGGCGCATGCGGTGCATCCGATCGCCGCCGTCCAGAGCGAATACTCGCTGTGGACGCGCGAGCCGGAAATCGCCGTTTTCGACGCCTGCCGCGAACTCGGCACGGCCTTCGTCGCGTTCAGCCCGCTGGCGCGCAGCTTCCTCACCGGCGTCCTGTACGACCCGGGCACGCAGTTCGAGAAAGGCGACATCCGCCTCGGCATGCCGCGCTTCCAGCCGGAGAACTTCCGCAAGAACCTGGAACTGCTCGGGCCGTACCGCCGGATTGCCGAGGAAGCCGGGTGCACCATGGCGCAGCTCGCGCTGGCGTGGATCCTGGCGAAGGCGCCGTTCATCGTGCCGATCACCGGCACCAGGAATCCGCGGCATCTCGAAGAGAGCGTCGGCGCGGCGGCGGTATCGCTTCCGCCCGAGATCGTCGCCCGCCTCGATCGGCTGATCAACCAGCACACCGTCGCCGGCCCACGCTACAGCGAAGCCACGCAGAAGGACATCGACACCGAGACCTTTGACGCCGCGCAGGCAAGATGAAACGGCAGGGCACGAGGAGACTCACCATGGTCATATCGAAACAGAAACGCGAAATCCCCGGCACCGTGTTGTTCGACGGCGAGCAGGCGCGCAAGGGTTACGCGCTCAACAAGATGTGCTTCTCGTTCAACTCGGCGGAGAACCGCGCCGAGTTCGTGCGCGACGAGGACGCCTACTGCGCGAAGTACGGCCTGACCCCCGAGCAGCGCGCCGCCATCGCCAGCCGCAACGTATTGCAACTGCTCGCCGCCGGCGGCAACGTCTACTACCTCGCCAAGTTCGCCGGCATCTTCGGCCTCGATATGCAGGACGTCGGCGCCCAGCAGACCGGGATGAGCAAGGATGCGTTCAAGGCCAAACTGATCGACGCGGGGAGATGAGCATGGCCACCATCGTCGGCGCGATCACCACCTCGCACGTCCCCGCCATCGGCGGCGCCATCGCCAAGAACAAGCAGCAGGACCCCTACTGGAAGCCGTCGTTCTTCGACGGCTTCCCCGTGGCGCACCAATGGCTTGACAAGGTCAGGCCGGACGTTGCCGTCGTCATCTACAACGACCACGGCCTCAACTTCTTCCTCGACAAGATGCCGACCTTCGCCGTCGGTGCCGCGCCGGAATACTGCAACGCCGACGAAGGCTGGGGCATCCCTGCCCTGCCTCCGCACCGCGGCGACCTCGATCTGTCGTGGCACCTGATCGAGTCGCTGATCGCCGAGGAATTCGACCTCACCACCTGCCAGGAGATGCTGATCGACCACGCCTTCGCCATCCCCATGGAATTGCTCTGGCCCGGCCCGGCGCCCTGCCCGGTGCGCACCGTGCCGGTGTGCATCAACACCGTGCAGTTCCCACTGCCGACGCCGGCGCGCTGCTTCAAGCTCGGCGCGGCCATCGGGCGCGCCATCGAGTTTTGGGACAACGACGCGCGCGTGGTCATCGTCGGCACCGGCGGCCTGTCGCACCAGCTCGACGGCCAGCGCGCCGGATTCCTCAACAAAGAGTTCGACCTGCTGTTCATGGACAAGCTGATCGACGACCCGCTGTGGGTGACGCGCTACTCGATCCCCGACCTGGTCGAGCTGACCGGGACGCAGGGCGTCGAGCTGCTGATGTGGCTCACCGCGCGCGCCGCTTTGCCTGGCGGCGTCAACAAGGTGCATTCCAACTACCACATCCCGATCTCCAACACCGCCGCGGCGCTGATGGTGCTGGAGTCGGTCTGAGAGCCATGAAATCGACTGATGGCCAATCAGCCCATCCCAGTCAAGAGGCCACCGCATACCCGTCACACATCGGTCATTCCGGCGAAAGCCCGAATCCCGGTTTTTCGGAGCACAAACTGGATCCCGGCCTGCGCCGGGATGACGAAAGATTGGGCCGGGGAAGGGGATGAGGTATTCCGCACAACGCCGAGCGACAAAGCCCCCATCAGACAGTCACCGGCACACCGACAACCAAGGAGGACAACCCTATGCGCGTACAAGTCGCCATCATCGGTGCCGGCCCGGCCGGCCTGATTCTCGGACAACTGCTGCACAAGGCGGGGATCGACGCAATCATCCTCGAACTGCACACACCGGATTACGTCCTCGGGCGCATCCGCGCCGGCGTGCTCGAACAAGTGGCGGTCGACCTGCTCGACGAAGCGGGCGTCGGCGCGCGCATGCACGCCGAAGGACTGGTGCACCGCGGCATCGACCTGCTCATCGAGAACCGCCGCCACCGCATCGACCTGCACGGCCTGACCGGCGGCAAGACGGTGATGATCTACGGCCAGACCGAGCTGACCAAGGACATCATGGAAGCACGCAAGGCCGCCGGCCTGAAGACCGTCTACGAGGCCAAGGAAGTCAGCATCCACGACTTCGACACGACCCATCCGCGCGTGCGCTACGTCAAGGACGGCACGACGCACGAGATCGAATGCGACTTCATCGCCGGCTGCGACGGCTTCCACGGCGTCTGCCGTGCCAGCGTGCCGCGCAACGCCATCACCAACTACGAGCGCGTCTATCCCTTCGGCTGGCTCGGCCTGCTCTCCGACACGCCGCCGGCTTCCGAGGAACTGATCTACGTGAAGAACGAACGCGGCTTCGCCCTGTGCAGCATGCGCTCGCATACGCGCAGCCGCTACTACCTGCAGGTCCCGCTCTCCGAACGCGTCGAGCACTGGGCGGACGACCGCTTTTGGGAAGAACTGCGCCGCCGCCTCGACCCGCAAACCGCCGAGACGCTGGTCACCGGCCCGTCGATCGAAAAGAGCATCGCCCCGCTGCGCAGCTTCGTCGCCGAGCCGCTACGCTTCGGCCGCCTGTTCCTCGCCGGCGACGCCGCCCACATCGTCCCGCCCACCGGCGCCAAGGGCCTCAACCTCGCTGCCTCGGACGTGCGCTACCTCGCTCGCGGGCTGATCGACTTCTACCACGGCGATGCAAACGGCATCGACAGCTACTCGGAACGCTGCCTCAAGCGCATCTGGAAAGCCGAGCGCTTCTCGTGGTGGATGACCATGCTGCTGCACCGCTTCCCGGATACCCATGCGTTTGATCAGAAGGCGCTGGAGGCGGAGCTGGATTATGTCGTGCACTCGCTGGCCGCTAGGACGACGCTGGCGGAGAATTATGTGGGATTGGCGTTTGTGGATTGAGCGCGGCTGATACCGAGTACTGGGGATAGGCCAGGATTGTTTCAAATGTGGAAGAAGCAGTCCTGGCTGCCCTTGCAAGCGCAAACAGAATCAGCTGCGATCACGTGCCTTCGCTGGTTTGATCCGGGAACAATCGTGGCCTGTCCCCGCTCGGGCAACTCAGATCCCGTATATCCGGTTGTAGGCCGCCAGCGCCTTGCTGACTTCGGCCGAGGGACGGGCGGCGTCGCCGAGACCGAACTCGGCCTGCAGCGACGTCCTGTTTTCCGTGATGTAGTCGATCACGCGGTCGAGATTGTCCAGGCGGTTGGGGATGAAGTTGTTGCTCGAATTGAGCAGTTCGGCCGACTTGGCGAAATTGGCCGCAAACTGCTGCACCGTGTCGATCACACCGCTCCGGTTCTTCGCGAGGGCAGCATCGAGCTCGGCGGCGTCGATGGACAGCAGATTCGAGGATGGGTCGATACTGAAACCGAGATCGTTCAGCCCGCGAAAGCCGCTGGCTGCGCCGTTGAAGATGTTTTCGATGCTCTGTTCGAGTTCGTACAGCGAGATCTCGGCGGCTTGCGTGCCGTGCAGCAAGCCGTTGGTCCTGATGCTGGGATCGAAGCGTTCGATCCAGGCGTTGTACTTGTCGGCGAAGTCCTGCAACTGCGCCTTGATCGTCGCGTCGTCCATCGTTCCGTCGACGCTACCCAGCGTTTCCGCCGTGCCCTGCAAGGCCTTGACGCCCGCGCCCAGTTCGCTCAACTCGGCGTACTGCGCCTTGTAGGTGACGTCCCTAGAGTTGATGACGCTCATCATGCGGTAGGCGGACTCCGGGTCGAACAGCGAGACGTTGCGACCGATTGCGGAGAGGCGCTGGCTGTCGGCGGACGAGGATTTCAGCGTGCTCAGGAAATCGAGGTTTGACGTATCGCCGTTGTTGCCGAGCAGCGATCCGATCAACGCGCTGAACGACTCCGACCGGATGCTCGCCACGCGTAATGCCAAGGACGAAGCGAAATCCCCGGCTGTGCCCTGATTCAGCGAGAGCATCGAGTTGCCGGCGCCATTTGTCTGGCGCGCGGATTGAAGCATTCCCAATAGGCTGCTTACGGTTCCGATGGGTGACATGGTGCCTCCTGCTGCAATTACTTGATGGGATGTCCGGACTTCCGGCGCATCGATGTGCATTGAGCAATTTGTGCGCCAGATTGCGAGCGCGCACCGATGGGGACTTGAAACAAGGCTTGCCGCCTACCTGCGGCCGTCGGAAATGGCGAATAGGACAGTGTTGTCCGGCGATACGGCAAACATTGCCGGACTGGCAGGCTGGGACACCGGTCATAACCGCATCGCTTGCCTAACGCACATCGGCGGGCCTATTCTGGAATCCGGCCGCCCTCGCTTCCGTGTGGGAAATCCCGAACGTCGCTAGGCAAATCATCCCGAACACGCGTGAATAGAAAAAAGGAGAACCATCATGAGACAAACCGCCGTTTCCCTCGCCCTTGCCGGCCTGCTCGCCTTCACCGCCGCCGGCTGCGCCGTGACGCGCGACCAGTCGACCGTCGGCGAGTACATCGACGATTCGGTCATCACCACCCGCGTCAAGGCGAAGTTCGCCGACGACAGCCAGGTCAGCGCGATGTCGATCACCGTCGAGACATTGAAGGGCGTCGTTCAGCTTTCGGGGTTCGCGAAAAACTCCACGGAAAGAAACCGCGCCGGTGAGATTGCGCGGACGACTAGCGGCGTCAAGGGCGTGGTCAACAACCTCGTGATCCGGCCGTAGTCGGTTTTGAACCAGGAGAAGCTCGTCATTCCGGCGCACGCCGGAATTCAGCAAGATCAACGCACTGGGCGCCGGCTTTCGCCGGTGCGACGACGGCTTAACGCTCCGCCCCCGACCTGCTCTTCCGCCACGCTTCCAGGTCCGCCCGCTCGATCAGCGTCTCCTGTTGATTGATGTTGCCGGGCAGGCCGCTGCCGTCCCATTGCTCGGTTGCCCAACGCTTGATGTTGGCGTTCAGTTCGCCGTGCTCGACGGCGTGGATCAGCGCCACCTCCGCATCATGGAAGGACAATGATTCGCCCGCCAGCAGTTCGGTCGCCTCGCGCAGCGACAGCGACGTACCGTGCCCCAGTTGCTGTTTATCCATGTGCTGCCTCCTTGATCGACGCCAGTTGCTTCGGAGCTTCCGGCGACGCTTCGTCCTTGCCAACCTTGCCGATGGCGCAGTTCTCCGGCGCTCCGAGGTCGGGCGGTCGGCCGCATGCGGTGCAGTAGCCACGCGCATCGATGATGCAGTACCCGATGCACGGGTAGGGAATCGCTCGTCGCTTCATGAAGACACTCCTTGTTTCCGATCCGTTTCAACAGCAATGCGTTTTCCGGAACCGTACGACCCCATCCGAACTACTCGCCGCAACCGGCAATTGGCGCTATCGGCAACCAGTAAACATGGAAACACACCCTTACATCTTCAATGTTGTCCTCCATTCCTGCCCTGCGTTAATCAATTACAGGACATCGCCTTATTGGAGAGCAGCGTGAGAAAAGCCTTGTTTGCCCTTGTTGCGACGGTCACGCTCGCGGGCTCGGGCGGTTGCATGGTTGTGCCGGTCCACGACGGTTATGGCTACGGTTATGTGGAGCCCAGAGTCTCGGTAGTAGTTCCGTATGGGTATTATGGAGAAGGACACCACCACTACCACGGCGGGCCGAGAGGTAGATGGTAAAACTGGGCTGGTCGCCAAGAAAAATTGCCGGAGCTTGAAAAATGTGAGCGCGGAGAGCGGATAAGCGGCCGATTCACTTCTACAATATCGGTTGCCGACACTGGCGCGCCCCGCTCTCTCCCCTATGCACCCCGATGATCTGCCGACGCCCCCTCCGTTCCAGTCACTTGTGAGGATGCGGCCTGCCGCTCCCGGCCGCCATGAGTAAGCCTCATTCTGGGAGTTCCGAAGTTTCCAGAGGCGTATTGATGGTCATGACGGCGGTGGCAATTTTCTCCGTCGGCGACCTCATGGCCAAGTACCTGACGCGCTTCTATCCGATCGCCCTGATCGTCTGGGCGCGCTTCGCCTTCCACCTGTTGCTCGTCGTGGTCGTGCTCGGCCCGCGCTATGGACGCTCGCTGGTGCGGACCACGCGGCTCGGTGCGCAGACGCTGCGGGGGCTGTTGCTGGCCTTCGGATCGATATTTTTCGTCAGTGCATTGAAGTACATGCCGCTCGCGGAGACCACGGCCATTGCCTACCTGGCCCCGCTGCTGGTCACGCTGATGTCCGTTGTGTTTCTCAAGGAGAAGGTCGAACTGGCGCGGTGGATTGCCGTGTTTTGCGGATTCGTCGGCGTTCTCACCATCATCCGCCCCGGCAGCAATGTGTTTACGTGGGCCGTTCTGCTGCCCATCGGAAACGCCATCTCCTTCGCTTCATACCAGATTCTCACGCGCCGCCTGGCCGGTCTGGAGAGTCCCTACACGTCGATTTTCTACGCCGGGCTGGTCGGTATGGCGCTGATGTCGTTCGTGCTGCCCAGCGTCTGGACGCCACCGCAATCGGCGCTCCACGCCGCCCTGTTCGTCGGCATCGGCACGCTGGGCGGGTTCGGACACCTGATCCTGATCAAGGCCTACGACCACGCACCCGCCTCGCGGCTGGCTCCGTTCAGCTATTCGCAACTGATCTGGGTGGCGGCGATCGGTTTCCTTGCGTTCGGCGACTTTCCGGATGCCTGGTCGTTACTCGGAATCGCCATCCTCATCGCCAGCGGGATCTATATCGCGAGCCACCAGCGCCGATCGGAACGGCAGCTGCTCAGCGAAGGGAATGACGGCTAGTCGGCACGTTCCGGTGCCAACTTGAACGCCACGAGAAGCGCGACAGCCTGAAGGGTGGCAGCAAACAAGCGCCACATCGGGAGGTCGTCGCTTTCAATGATGTCTTGCATGGTCAAGTGCATGGTTGCCTCCGGGAAAGCGCCAATCTATCCCGAGCCGTCTTAAGTGTCAGTGCACTACGTCACACCCGACCCGGTTTTTTTACTCGCGCCGGCAGGCCTTCAAAAGATCACCCCAACTCACTTCGCGATTCTTTCGTCCCACCGGTTCAATGGAAGTTCTCGGAAGGGATGCTGCGCAACCTTTCCCAGTAATCATCCTCGCGTTCTGCCACTGCGGTTTTGTAGATTGCCGTCTCGTCCAGCGCGTTGGATCGCTGGTCTTGGTCCCGTCGTCTCTCGATGTCACGGGGCGCCAAGGAGGCAAGGTCGAATTGCCGGCGATCCTTGCCGGTTCGTCTTTCATGTTGGGCGCGCATCGCTTCACTCCTCTCTGGAGATCAGAGTTCACCTGATGCTGCTAAGACTGGTCGGGTCGGTCGCGAGTTCCGGACGGGCTATGAGGAACTCGTGCCCTCGATGGCCTGTCTTATCAATCGTTCGGGAAACTCTGATTTTTTGGAGAGGAGAGCAGCGATGAATGCCCAACTCGAGAGAAGGACCGGCTACGATCGTAGGCAGGCTGGCACTCATGGTGTCGAGAGACGATTCGTCGATGATCGGCGCGCCGGCTCGGTCAGAGGGAAGTCGATTTTCGCAAGGCAGTCGAACGAGTCCAACGACGATTACCTGGAAAGGTTGTTCAGACTCCCGATCTGAGGGAAAGTCAGGGTTTCTGCGCGCCAGGAAGCGATCCGGGCACCCAAGGCCCGAAGTCGCGGCGGCGTCCTTTACGCAGGCGGTATTCCGTATCCGACCAGCCTTTCGACCATACGCGACAGGATGCCGATGCCATCCTGCATGGCGGCGTGGTCGAAACCCATCTCCGGGTGGTGCAGGCCCGGAAGCAAGCGGCTGCCTAGTCCGACGAATCCGGCTTTGAGCGCAGGCTTATGCTGCGCGTAGAAGTGGAAATCGTCGGCGCCGGGTGTGACGATAGGGACGAGCAAGCCCTGTTCGCCGAGCACGGCGACGATGGCTTCGCGCGCCAGATCAATCATGTCGTCGCTGTATTCCGCGGCGACCACGCCCCCCTTGATAGTGACCGAGGCCTTGGCGCCGACGGTGAAGGCAGCGCTTTCGACGGCGCGGGTGACCTTGTCGATCAGTTCGCGCATCAGCGGGTTGGTCTGGCAGCGCAGATCCAGTGCCAGCTCGGCCTTGTCCGGGATGATGTTGTTGGCGCCGCCGCCGGCGATCAGGCGCGTCACCTTGGCGCTATGCGGCACCGTCGGATCAATCCGGATGGCATTGATCGCATTGACCACGGCTGCCGCTGCATCGATCACGTTCACGCCGAGGTGCGGACGCGCCCCATGGGCGGAGACGCCGGTCAGCGTCGCCTCGAGGTGGTAGCTCGACCCATGGTAGAGCGCTGGCGTGGCCTGACCGAGACCGGCTTCCTGTGCCGGGCGCAAGTGAATGCCGAGCAGATGGTCGATGTCGTCTATGACACCGTGCTCGATCATCTTCCTGGCGCCGAACAGGGTTTCCTCGCCGGGCTGGAAGATCAGCTTGAGCACGCCCTTTTCGACCTTCCGGCTGGCGGCGACCTTCGCCAGCCCGAGCACCATGGTCATGTGCGCGTCATGGCCGCAGGAGTGGATATTGCGCAGCTCGCCGCCAACGGTGTGGCTGAGCGCATCCATATCGGCGCGGACACCGACCCCCGGACCGGAGTGCTTCCCTTTGAGCGTACCGACCACTCCAGTCCCCGCAATACCGGTAGCAACCTCGAAGCCGAGCCGACCAAGCATTTCGGCAACAAAAGCGGAAGTCCTCTTCTCCTCGAAGCCGACTTCCGGCATGGCGTGAAGGGCTCGGAACGTGGTTTCTATCCACTCTGAATCGATCATCTCATGTACCCCGTTTCGGCTAGACAACAAGGTTCATGATCCAGAGGGAGATGAACGCGTTCAAGACACAAATCGCGAACATGACAGGAAAGTACTTGCCCTTGGTGCCCGCCACTCCCAGGAGCCTCCCCATATACTGCAACTGCGAACCCATCAGATACATTGCCGGCGCCAGTATCGCGACGTTGGCTGCGGTCAGCTTGCCCGTAGCGAACAGGCTCGAGGCCACGCCGACGCCACCACCCATCGACAGCCAGGAAGCAAACAGCACCATGGCCGCCTCACCGGGGAGCCCAAAGACTCTCATCATCGGGCCAAAGAACGAACCGAGGAAATCCAGAAACCCGGTAACCTCGAACGCGTAGATGACGACGAAGGCCATCAAGACATTGGGAACCGTGCTGCTGGTGGCGATCTGCCATCCCTTCCTGGCGCCTTCGACGAAGACATCCGTTACCATTTTTCTCTCTTTGACGGCAACTTGTTCTGCGCCGGCCGTCACATCCTCATTAATTACAGCGACATTTTCTGCATTTGCCATCGTATTCTCCCTTGCTGCGTATGCTTGATGAATTGACTCTCAGGCGTTCCTGCTGACCACGCTCATATAGGCCCGGAACACGTTCGTGCCAAAGACCTTCATCACGAAGATGACCGCAAGACACGCGCCTATCGAGACCGGTATGGTTTCACCCGTTGCGCTCGACAAGGCCAGCAGTGCCGCGCCGGATGAGAGGAAGTTGCTGAGCGGGGCGCCTGCCGAGAACTGGAACATGACGAAGGTTTCCTTTTCCCTTTCGGTCATGCGTTTCTCGTCGGAAAGCGCCCGGGTCATCGCCGCGCCGGCATCGGTGCTTTGCAGACTCGCAATCAGCGCCAACCCGGCCTCGCCGGGAATGCCGAGCAGCGGGCGCGAGATCACGGTCAGGATCTGCCGCATTGCCTCCAAGGCGCCGAAGTATTCGACGACAGCGACCATGCCCAAGGCAAACATGACGGTCGGGATAAGTGTCAGGGCGAACATGAATCCCTGGCGAGCGCCGTCGCCGCCGGCGCCGGTAAAGTTCCCGCGCTTGGTGACGGTCTTGTTGTCCTTGTCGAGTGTCGCCGAGTTGAGCAAGGTCCCGAATTTTCCGTTCAGCGTATTGAAATCCAGCACGCTGGCGATCTTTTGTGACTGTGGTGTGGCGAATACCGTCTTCTTGGCGAGATCGCTCACCATAATCCCGGAGAAGAAGATGACCGCGAACAATAGCGCCAAGTACGCGCCAATGCCCACTCTTTCGTTGTTTCGTGACATATGAACTCTCCCCAATGTGGAACAGCCTGGAACCGCTTGGATCACTCAATCGAACCATCACTCCTCGCCCAACACCAGCCAAGGAATTCCCCTTCTCGGGCATTGATCTTGTGAAATATATCTTCTCGATAGCGATGCCAAAAGATGTAATATTTTTTGTCGCGATAACTATCTTTTATCACCATCAGGGCGCAAAACCAGATGAAACTTCATCAGCTTCTTGTATTCAACGCCGTCGCCGAGGAGAAAAGTCTCCGCGCCGCCGCGCGAAAGCTGAATCTCACGCAACCTGCTGTCACCCGCGTTGCCCAGGAACTCGAAGCGGAATTGGGCGTCACGCTCATGACCCGGAGCACGCAGGGAATCGAACTCACCCAGTACGGCCTGGCGCTCAAGGCACGAGGATGTCGGGTGCTGGAAGAGGTTCGCCGGGCCCGCGAAGAAATCGATCAGATCAAGGGCAATCTGAGCGGGAAGGTCAGGGTTGGCGTAACGCCTACCATTGCGCTTGCCATCCTGCCTCGCGCGATGCAGCGCTTTCGAGACAAGGCACCGGACGCGGAAATATCGTTCGTGGAAGTTCGCTATCCGGTTTCAGAGGGCTTGCTGCAGGATCCGGCGACCGATTTCGTCGTTTGCCATGTCACGGAAAACATGCTGGACGAAAACGTTCGCAGCATTCCTTTGTTTGCCACGGACTTTCTGGTGCTGGCCCGCAAAGGGCACCGACAGGCAAACGCGCATCACGTCGCCGAGCTCATGGACGAGGAGTGGGTGGCAACCAACCTCACCGGGACTTTCCGGCAGATGTTCGAACAGCAAGGTCTGCCGCTGCCGCGCCGCATCATCCGGAGCGCATCGTTTGCCGTTACGCTAGCGCTGGTTTCCAGGACCGATGCACTGGGGTTTTTCTCGGAGCATCTGGTGCACAGCATCGCCGACCTGGGGCTGCAGAAGATCCCACTGGAAAGCCGCAAACCCAGATTGCATATGAGCATCGTCATGCGGAAAGACGCTCTGTTTACACCTGTGGCCCAGCTATTCATGGCATGCTTGCAGGAGGTGTCGAAGGCAGCCAGGCTGTCTCCCGAGTAATTCAGACTGTACGGATCGGTTACGAGTCCTCGCCTGGCTTTTTCCTGAGGGGCGATGCGGCATAAAGTCGCCCCTTATCGCTGAATTAGCACCGCGCCAGGCTAGTGCCGCAAGTGCAGTGTGCGACGACGAAGGAACCCAAAACCGCCCAGAAGCAGGCCAAGAGCCGCCAGCGGCATGGAGGAAGGCTCAGAAACGGTACCGCCGCCACAACCTCCGGGTTGAGTCGTGCATCCTGGATTGATTATCGCTGCCGTAACGAAAATACCATCCTCCGGCTGGCCACCGAAGTTCCCTATGAATGTCTTGGCAAAGCTGGTGCCGTTCCACGAGATCGAATACAGGTCATGCGTATTCTCCTCCGTGATGACCGCCTGGCCTGCATAGCTGGCAAATTCGCTTGCTGACGCCTTTACGACTTCCGTTGGGTACCGAGCCGCGTAAAAGCCTGCCAACGGGTCCAGCGTCAGGCTGAAGTCCAGCGGAACAAAACTGAGCATTTCAGGAGTATTGAACTGCAACCCCAGATCGGTAACGACTCCGGTGGGGCTGACTGCACGGACCCGGCCATCTCCCTCGGACAGCACAATAAGCGTTCCGGCGCCAAACGGACCAAAAGCCTGGGGAGTAAAATCCAGCCCTTCCGTATCGAGGCCAAGATTCGCTATTTCGGTCGCGACCCCGGCCGCATTCACCCGGTAAATTCTGCCTGCCGAAGTTGCGACGATCATGTCATTGTTGTAATTGCCGTAGGGGTCAAAGGCGATGCTGCGAACACCACCCGTCAACCCGGTGACGAATTGGGTTGCCGCGGTCAGGTTCGTTGCTCCATTGGCATACGTCCAGACCGTACCGAAGCTTTGCGAGCCGGCAAATATGCTTCGCGAGGCAAACCCACCCAAACCAAGGGAACTCGACACATATATTTCGCCGGCACTACCCGACGAGATCGGCAACGGTGCGCCAAAAGCCTGGACACTATTGCCTGCCAAGTCGGTTTGATATAGCTGGTTGTTGAAATAGACCGACCCAACGAATTTGTTGCCCGCATAGGCGAATCCGATGGCGTCGTTGCCGCCAACGGCGCTCGATAGTTCGCTCGACGTGACGAAGGAATTGAAGGTGATCGCGGATACGTTGCCCGCGACAATCATGCAAAACATACCAGTGATTAAAGCAAGCTTTGTCTTCATGGCTGACCTCCATAGATCACGGCTGGCGTGACTTCGTCAGCCTGGAGGAGCAGAAGCAATAGCCGTACCGATAATTGTTATCAATTTCAAAGACCAATGAATTCATTGACTTAGAAAGCATATCGAAACAAGAGCCACTCTCAATTAACCATGATGCAAACAAGGAATGTCAAATGTTTCGACAAGCCCGGGGCACCACAATACCGCCAACTAGCCACCTTCGGTGCGGATATCGCTAAGTTGGAAGAGTGGAGCGAGGAAGATCTAACCGGACACAAGAGATTGCCCGGTGTCGGTTAAGCCACCTCAGCTTGAAGACTGAATCGATTGGCCGTCGCTCGGACTTCCTTCATGCGTCCATGTCCAGGCAGTACCTTGTCGGCGATCGTCACCAACCCCGCACGCTCCAGTTCATCAACATCGCGTTTCACCGCACTGCGGTCTCGATGCAGCCGCTCCGAAATCTGCGTAATCGATCCCGGCATTTCTTTCACTGCCCGGAACAGTGCCAAGCGTGCCGCCGTAATCAGCTTCATCACCTCTGCGGGGTCTTCAAAGCTGATAATGCGCTCATCAGGTAGTTGTTCGCCACGATCCGCCGCCTTGGCCAATTGACGGCCACGTTTGAAGAAGTCTTCTTCCGTTCCGGTCTTGATAGTGAGCTTGCTCATTTGCGATCCTTCAGGGCAATCCAGTCTTGTTCAAAACGCGCTTCAGTATCTTCGAAACTGACAAACTCGATAGGTTCTACGACACCGAAATAGTGGCGATGATGGCCAT
Source organism: Propionivibrio sp. (assembly GCA_029975435.1). Classification (GTDB taxonomy): domain Bacteria; phylum Pseudomonadota; class Gammaproteobacteria; order Burkholderiales; family Rhodocyclaceae; genus Propionivibrio. Next base: position 26,641 of record JARKPC010000088.1, read on the forward strand.
CATGGGCATTGTCGTAACCCACGACGCGACCGTTGTCGTCAGCAAGGATGCTGTGATTGATGTAGGCGAGGTTGTACCGGGTAACTTTGCCGGTGACCTCATCAACCCATACCTCCCGGCGCAACTTCCCATTCCCGCGTTTGTCGGAAATTTTGTGGGACTCATCGATGATTTTTACATCAGCCATGATGCATCATATCATGGCTGAAAGCGTTCCGGACAAGCACACGATCTGGCGTCGGCACCCACAATATTGGTCGCGCCAAAACACACAACTGTCGGATGGAACAACTGGCAGAGTACACCCATGGTCAGTTCCTAATGAAAAATTCCGTAGTAAATATGGATACGCAGTAACACCTAGGCAGTCAAAACCATGCAGCCGAATCATCCCTTCTGGGATTCCGAACGGCTTCGCTGTGCTTCCCGTCGGGCACAGAGTTCCGATAATGGGGGCATTAATATCCCGTGAAAGCGACTTAAGCCGAATCCAGATGGCTTCGCGTTCCTTAGAGGAGGATTCCATTCCTTCTGATACCATTAGTCGATCCAGGTTTTCAATGACGACACCCCCTATTGAGTAGAGACTCATCAAGGCGTTTTTGATTAGTCGACACGTACTATCAATGGTTAGTCCGTCATCAACATTCACGTACAACGGCGCATCATGCAATACCCCCAATGCCTGGCTCATGCGCATCCAATCATCATCATCAAGATCGCCCATTGCCACGTTCCAGAAAGGTAGCTGACCTTGTAAGCAGAGTAGCCGGAAGCCAATTTCCGTTCGAGCACCTCCTTTACCAATAATCAGTACTGGCAGGCGTCTTACCCCTGCAGTGTGCAGAGCAAAGACGTAGGCAAGATAACCAAAGTCGTCAGTCAAACTATCCATCTCACTTGAAAGTCCGCTCGCAACGGCGATCGGATTCCGGGCACAGAATTCTTGCCGGAACGCGCTCGACTGAACATGTAACCAAGCATCAGGTTCATTGAGCAGAATGCCGTCAGCCCGGTCCTGTATTGACTGGACGACATTCATCAAGATTGGATTGATATGTGTGAATCCGTTACAACGCATCGTGTTGCCTTATTGAATGTTTGTAATCGACCGGGCTGACATGGCACTCCTCAATAGCGCCCAGTGTCTCCAAGCAAAACTTCACCGACAGTTCTTTTCAACCGACGTTATTGTTGATTGCCGAGGCGACAATACGTGTCGCTTCGCGAGAAGGCTTGTTTGTTTGATCGCAGCGACGCCCAATGCCGTCGGAACTGCAAAATTGCTTGCATGAAAAGCATTCCTCGATAACCCGTTCGGAGATTATTACGCCATGCAAAGTCACGTATTTGAAGAGTTATTTATTGAAGACGATCCCGAGAGGGTTGGAGAAATCGCCGAATCGATAATCAACGGTCACTTCACATTCTGTAACCCTTTTTTTTGGTCAATCGCCTTCCAGTCCCTTAGGCAAGAGATCAACACGAGCCGGAGTGGCCACTTCCTCTGGCTCGAATCGGTAGGCCGACGGTGGTTGATCCATTACGACGTACACAGCCAAACAAGATGCTGGGCCGGCCAGAAGGGGTTCAGGAATTGGATTTCTTCATTCAAGTCATTGACAGCCAAACTTCAGCTTCGCTAAAGTTATTACACAAATTCCGCATCACAGTCCTGTAGGGCTAAGGTAGTTTTTGCGTGAGAAGTGGGGGATAACCCCGAATCACGAGGCTGGCAGCCTTAACTATCCTTTTACTGACGTTTCCGCAGTAGGTGATGTTTTTCGGGAGGTTGGTTTTTAGACCACCTCGGACCGTATACAGGGGGCCACCGCATTCGGCTGTCGTACGGCATTAACCTCAAAAGGTAATGTCATGCCAGTACGAAATGCCGAAATCAAGCCCACGACCCTCGCTGCTCACAAGCAGTTGTCCTTTGAAAGCCTGCTGGCCGCTTGGCTACTGGGCGACGGGTGGGAGGTGTTGGTTCCCGTGATTGATCACGGCAAAAAGACGGACCTCGTAGTCGCCGACGACAACCGGTATTTTCGCATTCAAGTCAAAAGTCTCAATACTGCCGACGAGACTGCTGTCGTGGAAAACAAGTGGCATGGGGCGAAAATCGACTACGTTGTCTATTTTTCAGTGCCGGGCGAGTGGGGGTATATCTGCCCCGCGTTCGATGAAGAACGCAGGCCGCTCAAGTCGCCCGATCACGTCAGATTTCACAAGCATCCTACGAACTTTTTGAAAGCGTTCAGGAAAATCTAGGGATTGCTTGAGAAAGTGAAAGCCGAGCGACCTTATTCAAGGTGGCCCGGCTCTCTTCCCACCCCATACCCTGTCGAGCCACGCGCTTTTTGGTTACACCTAAGAGATGTAAGACCTAGCCGGCATTGCCAGCAGGCGATTGGCTCACCGAAGGTGGCTTCTTGCGTGGCGCCGCGGTTGCGAAAGGCAATTCCGCAAGGCTGGGTAAACCCGAAAAAGCCAAATGATCACGCATGATCTTGTGCGACCGACCTTGACGTGGCCGTAACGCTCATGTGGTTGGAGTTGGGAGACTACCAAGTTGCCAGATGCTCTTCAATCCCTTCCACTGGATAGCCGTGCTCAAGCAGAGCCTTTCTTGCAAGCATCTGGAGCATCAGATGCTCCTCCAGTTTCATCTCGTCATCGCTCAGTTCTTTGCAGCGCGTTTCGAAACGGTTAAGCAATTCATGAGACGTGAACCGACCAACAACCTCACTTGCAAAGATGTTTGTCTCCGGAAATTGCATCTGCTTCTCATCTTTGAGTAGTCGAACTTGCCGAATTAGGCAGAAATCGCCTTTACCCATCGCATGGACTACCAACCGTCGGGTCGGGATGATCTTTTTCGATTTCTGGCTTCCGCCGCAGGAATGGTAATCTGAGTGATTCAGGACAGCATGGCATTTGGTGCAAAACTCTCTATTCCGATACGGAAAGGACAGTATTACTTCGCCCTCTACCTTGATTACTCGGATACCGGTTGGCCTCTCCTCTTCCCAAATCAAAGAGTGATAAACACGAAAACTCCGTCGCCGAAGTCTTGGCCCGTATATCTCAAGTAGTTTCGATAGCTGGCTCTCCTTGGCTTGAGCCGAGCCAGTTTTCCAACTGCTCACTATGGATTGCTGAGTACGGCAAGCTTCGGCAATTTGCTTCTGCGTCCAGCCATCGCGCAAAGCCATGTTGATGAGTTGCTTGGTGTAACGATATTTCTTGTTTTCTTCCATGTCCCTTTGCCAAGAGGCGGGTTTGCCCCGACTCTCGGTTCTATTTATGAATCATTTTTTCTTCACCGGGGCTGGCTTAGGCTGATGTTGCTGTAGCTGCTTCCCCCGGTTGCCCTGATTCATGTCGTACGTCTTGTTGGTACCGGATGTTCCTTTATTCTTGTTAACGATATCGGCGTTATGGTTCGGCATTTCAAGCTCCTAGTGCTGTGGTTAAGGAGCCTTCATTTTGCCGACACCACCAAATTTTGCCATTGATATTATGGCGATATTTTTCTTATAAAGACTGATATTTTCTTCGACACGGCCCGAATCGCCCTAATCCGGCAGGGTAATCCCGATGGCCGCCAGTTCCTTGCGGTACCGGTAGAAGTTGCCTTTGCTCATGGAGGTTAGGAAGCTTGCCACATTTGCATCTTGGTCACGACGTACAACGAAGCATGTAACTTCGGTTTCGTTGATAAGCGTGACAAACAGTCCGAGTGGGCAATCAAGACCAACTTGCAGCGTGGCTACAGCGTGATCTGGTTGCGAAACAAGCTACGAGGCGTCTCACAGGAGTGATATTGAGGATGTACGCTCCTTGTAGTGCATTTAAATCGACCACTGGCAACCTCTCTCGGCAGTCATATTCGAATCAGTCCGCCTGCTTCCGAAGCCAAGCCGGAATATCGGATCCGTCCGTCTTCTTGCCACTGACTATTGCTTGGCCTGCGTCCTCTTCGATGTCCTTCCAGACGGAAATGAAGTGGCGCCCAATTTCTCCGCCGCGCACGATGACGTAGCCCTGCCGAATATCCTTGCTGCCCCACGTACTGGTCCAATGGGAGGTAAAACTCCAAAGACTATCGAAGGGCTCCATGCCCTCGCAGAACTTCTTCCATGCCGTGTTCAGATGTCCGAATGGCACATGCGGTGCGGCCCCCAATGGATCGAAAACAATTTCCCGCTGTTCTATCTCCTGGACGCTCAACTGTGTCTGCAGGTCGCCACGAGTGACGGCAAACTCTGGCTCGTCAATGGGGCCACGATCGGACTCGCCGACCACGAAATCCTTGACCTTGAAGAAAACGAGTACTGGCCAGAATGGAACAATCAGCGTTCCGACCAGGGCGGGACCAAGTACATCGTTCAGAAGCCTAAACCACAGCGATTTCCGCTCTGGCCTAAGATCCCCGAAGACATCGTTCAAAGAGTTGTCGTCCTTCTTCTTGGTGAGCTTATGGAATGCCGCCATGAGGACTAGGACGACCGCCCCGATGCCCAAATACCAATAGAGATAGATCATGGTGCATCCCCCACCGCTTGCTTGCCACGCGGGAAGACCGTCATTCCACCGATCCCGTAGCCCTCTGGGCCACTGTCACCTTCGGCGTGCCCGTTCTGGCGCACACGGGTATTCTCGATGACACCTCTCTCGATCTCCAGAAACAGATCCCGCTCGTAGGTACTGCCGTACCCCATGTGGACATAGTTGAGCAGTTTGCCTTGCGGAATCCGGAGCGTTTCCGAATACCAGTGCGCGAATACTCGATCGGGATAGTCCGGAAAAATGGTCGCCACGGAAGCCTCTTCGCCGCCTTCCAGCGTCCCATGCAATTCGATCAAATACAATCGGCCGTCGACGATTTCCCAGGTGCCAACGTAGCCACGCCACAACGCAGTGCAGTTGTATTCAAAGTTGGGGCCATCCCCGCCCATCGCGAAATAGAGGCTCAAGGGATTGGTACACATCGAGAGTTGCTGGCCCTCGTAGATAAGTCTTTCTGGAATCTGCGCAGTCATTCTTTCTCCTCCGGGGGTTCCGTACAGCGATCAGATAGGTGGGAAATCGTTCAACCACAGGACGGGTGGCCGCGATCCTGACTTACCCCGATGCCACCGACGCCCGAATGCGCGCTAGTGTTGCCGATTTCAGCCGGTCGCCACTGCCAAGCAGGGAATGTGCATAGCGGTCACTCTCCGTCGTTTGGACGTGATCGCTCCAGGCAGTGACAGAATTCAGTGCACCCCACCAGGTCTCTTCAGCCGGCGCGATCTGCCGATCGACAATCCCGTTCAGGTGAACCGCCAGGATTTCATTGCGCGTATGGCGTAGCGTCTCAAGGCGTGTTTCGTAAGCAGCCCTCACGGATGTATTGCGTGCCGCCGTTGCCGGTTTCGTGGGATCCGGCACCAACTGTTTGAGGAATGACTGAAGATCTTCCAGGGTACAGCGCACTGCAGCAAGGCGGGCGAAAAGCGCTTCCACCTCCTTCGATTGCCGCACTGAAAACTCGAAGAATTCTTTCGCCTGCGCCTCGATCAACTCGTAACTACCATTGTGCCCGCGACGAAAGACGGTCCTGGCAACCCCGTTCGCATGCAGCGCCACGGACAGCGTGTTCTGGCATACCACGCGCACCGTGGTCAAACGGATATCGATCGCAGACGAACCATCGTGGCTATTGCTAAACAGCAAGTACGTTTCCAGTACATCATCCCCGCGGACACAAATATCATCCGGCATCCTGGCCAGCAACCAAATCACCTCCCCGTTCTTGAGAAAGCCGCCGGTGTGATAAACCGCGCGACCTTGCCCAAGCAACGCGTCGAACATCAGTGCTCCTTGTCGGTTTTGCAACGGACGGAAGCCGGGGTGCACAACGCCCACGACGCGGCCAGGCTCCCCCGGCCGGCGGTCTTTGCGCACCACGGCCACCCGATGCGGAATCGACGAATCCGGCTCCCCGACCGGGACGATTGGGACCGCCTCGACTTCCCAGTCCAGGCCCCCCGCCTGCAAGGCCGTGGTCAGGTTCGCCGGTTGGCTGAGACGAACGCCGAGTTTGTGCCAGGGCTGTTCGCCGAAATAGAACATCTGCCCAATATTGTGTGGCATATGACTTCTCCGATGGGGTATGTGCGAAGAGATTACCGGCAAACAGGCTCATCCAATGAGCCTTAGAAAATATGTTGGAAACTTTTCGCCAGCGTGGGGCTCACGCTGTACGCCCCAATTGGCTCTTTGTCGCCTCACATCCCGCTGTAGCTTTGCGACGGGGTTACACCGGCGCCGCAAAGCCACGGGGATCTGTGTCGCCCCATATTGCAGAGGATCGTCGCTCGGTATTCTGCCGCGAGGTGAATTACGGGGTGGATACGCCATCGCACCGCGTTCGCGCAACAATGACGAAAAGGCGTCTCGCGTTTAGTCTCGCCGGCCCAGGATCCAATCATGAATCGCCATATTGGTCGCTTCATCGAGAACAATCTGCTCGCGAAGACAGAGCGCGCGTACATTGTCCACATGCTTCTGGCCTAGCGTCGCTGCATCGTTTGGCCCATCATCAAACGAGTACCCGCTCATTAACAGGCCGCGCAGCACTTGATTCACGTCTGCGCGACTCACCGGATGACCCGACTCCCTGCAGCGATCACGCACTCTCTTTCCGGTTTCCATGAGATGGAATGGCGATGCTGCCACATCGGCCGCAATGATTCCAAAGAGATTGCCATACTTCCGTGGCGTGAGCAGGGGCGCATCGGTGGCCTCATGAATCTGACGGGCGATTTTGTAGAGTTCTGGGACTTCCCACTCGCTCGCAGGCACTTCCATAGTCGCTACCCGGCCGTTGTGGCGGGAAGGGTCGTAGGCTACGCCTCCCGAACTGTTCCAGTCGAGATAAATGTTGCCTAGGTCGAGCGCTTCGACAAACTTCCGGAAGGTTCCCCTGCCCGCCCAATCAGCAGCAAGAGCGCTGTCCAGTTCCAAGACTTTTGTCGCAAGCCGACCGCACTGTACGGGTTGCAGCGACCTGCTGACCTCCTCTTTGATCGTTTCTGCCGCTTTTGACATCAGGCTGCCCGTTTTAGGCTCGTTCGCTCCTGGGGATTTTTGCGGAGAAAGTCTGTGGCGTTTCGGATCATGAATAGTCCCGCCGTTTTCCCAAGTTGTTACCAAGGGCGACATCTCAAGTGATTCAAGAAGTCCACGGAAGCTGCCGAACCCTCCCCACGATGCGGCATCCAGTCCATCAACCTGCGCAAGCAGGAGTGAAGCCAGTTTGGCCAGAGAAACAGGACCGGATCCTTCTTTGACGGTTTGCTGTACCAGTCGCCGAACTTCCAGCCTGACTTCCACTCCGGAAGAATCGGCCTCCGTTGCCAATCCTGGTAGACCGGACTCGGTAACACCGAGCGCTTTCCGCACGAACTCATCCTGGTCAATCAATAGATCGGCGGAGGCACGATAGGCCGCCGACGGGAATCCAATAGCCAGTACAGTCGTGCGCCGGTCCGAGCGACGAAGCTTGCGAAGTACCGGGGTAAAGTCTGCGTCTGCAGAGAAGACAATGAACTCGTCGTAGCGCGCCTCATGCTGCAGGAGGTCTACGATATCTAGAACCATGTGGATATCCGTGCTGGTTTTCCCCTCACTGGTCAGTGCGGGGCAATCGATGATCTCGAAACCTGCGATATTGAACGCAGGCCGGAAACGCTGATACGCCTGCGGATTCAAATAGCAGCGACGGACCAGCACCCGACGTTTCGCGTCCGGACTGGCGGGCTCTGGCAATGGTAGGGATTGAACCAGCCAGTTCATCCACGCTGATGGATTTCGGGCGAAGTGGTCGGCCGTCTCCTGATCAAGCCTACGCAGGCCCGAATAAACGTTGTCGAAATCGACAAAGAGCGCGCTTTTCACTCATATACCTCTCTGTTTTTCTGTTTGGAACATGATAACTCGAAGATGCCTGTAGTCTGTTGAGCGCCTATTCCACACGGATCTTGAGCTTGCTTGGCGTGAGGACCGTTGCATCGAGAAAACACAAGAGATCAGTTTTGTCTACGCAGCCCGGGTCGACTCAACCCGGACTTCTTCGGCGCGAAAAGAGAGTGTCACGACGTCAAGCCACGCCACCATGTTCGACAGCGTTAATGATGCGAATGACTTCTTGCGCGCCAAGCTCGGTATCGAGCAGGGATAACGGCGATACATTCCCCAAGCCAATGTTGCTCGTCAGCAGCCATGCTTGGGCCAGATCTACACTGCCGAACACAGCCACTGCGCGTTTTTCTATGGCGCCGATTCGCAATAGGCGTTCGCTGACTGACGGGCTGAGATTCCTGTTAAGGGCGATCTGTCTTCTTGCGGCGGACGGAGAAAGGCCTACGAGGCGAGAAACCGTTGCTTGCCGCACATTAAGCGACTCGGCAATCCCGTGGAGGTGGCACGCCGGAATGCCTGCGTGAAACCCACGGAGTTGATCGGAAACTGACCGCAAAAGGAAAGCATCACGGAAGGCCCGCCAGTGCACGGCTAGAGGACTCGGCGCCGTCATCAGTATGGTCGCAACAAATTAACCTTGGAAATGGCTTGCCAACAGTTCATACCTTTCGCGCTTTCCTGTTTTGCTGTGGGGTTCGAGGGCAAGGGGAAGAACCTGCACACTGTCGAAATGTTTTCGAGCCCTGCAAGCATGGCTCGTGGGGCGGCCCCTCCTACGTCTCTGTGCTAAATTCACCGCGTGGAGAGAATACCAACAGCCCTCCTTGCGTTCAACGCATCTGTTGCGTTCGCAGATCCCAATCCCTATGCGGTAGGGACAGCCATTTATAACGGTCGAGGCTCTTTATCCAAATAGTAACGGAACAGGATTCGGAACCGACGTTCTTGTTGTTTATGAATTCTCAAACCTGCAACGCTGATAAATTTTGGCTTTGTCTTTGTCACTTGTAACGGCATGGAGATCAACAAGATTACCCAGATCAACTTCATCGAAAGGGAAGTGGGGCTCCTTGTACACACCGGCCCAGCACAGCAATGCATCTTTCCCTAGGCTGTATTCCTTGACTTGGGGTTCTGGGCCCAGGTATCGCTCAACAACCAGATTCACTTCCTCCTTTCGCGAGAAAGCTCGTAAGGTCTCAATATCCTTGCTAACCCCATCCGAAACTTTCTTCAACAGGCTCCGGGGGGCATATTTCAATTCGACGACCCCAATTATCTGCCTGCCATTGCAAATAACTAAATCTGGGCGAAGAGTTCGTTCACCAACAACAAAAGACTGCTCGAAATACACATGCCTCTGATCTCCTACAGAATCTTCATTGAATTGATCGCGTAGATATGAATAAAAAAGCGCGTGAAGCCCATGCTCGGTGTTGATAAGCCGTTTATCGTAGCCTTTTCTGATTGTATTTTCCCAAGCATCAGTGAGCTGATCGCGCAAGCGTTTTCGTGCTGTCATGGTGTTCTCCCATAATGTTTTTGGACGGCTATCAAGTTGGTTTCGAGATTAGCCCCGCGCGGTCGATCGAACGCTAGTCACTATTTGCCTGCTTCGAGCAATCGAACCGCCAGCCTTTCCATGACGACGCCCGCTCTCTCCCGTAAATTGTAAGTGGCCATGGGATCGAGGCTTGTCGGCCGGGGATTGATTTGAATGACACAGGCACCATGCCGTGCAGCTTCGTCAGGCAACGACGCTGCCGGATAGACAAGCGTTGATGTACCAATACAGATGAACACGTCGCAGGTGTCGGTTGCAGTCCTTGCCCTGCTCCATGCATCGTTTGGCAGATCCTCGCCAAACCAAACGACCCCCGGCCTAATCCAACCACCACAACTGCCACAGCGAGGCGGGAGAAATTTCCACTGCCCCGAAGCATCTTCAGGAATCCCCGGAGCAAATGTGTACGGCGCGGCGCAGCCACGACATCTGGGTTGAAACAGACTTCCGTGCAAATGAATCACATCCTTGCTGCCTGCACGCTCATGCAGGTCGTCCACGTTCTGTGTTATCAACGTAAATTGTGGGAATCTGTCGGCAATCGCGGCAACGGCCCGGTGTGCGGGATTCGGATCGCAGAGCATGACCATGCGGCGCCGGTACTCGTACCATCCCCACACCACATCGCGCTGGCGCGCGAAAGCGCCAGGGGTTGCCAATTCCTCAGGATCATACTGTTCCCAGAGACCCGTCTGGGCATCACGGAAGGTTGGGATACCGCTTTCCTGAGAAACCCCAGCTCCGGTAAATACGACCAAATGCCTCGACGCATTCAGTCGTTCAATCACCGTCTCAGGAATATCACCGTCGCGGTTAGCGGATTGTGCGTTCATGGTTCTCACGAAATGAAGCAAATGGTCGCATCTGTCCGAGTTCCTCGACTATCGAACCTTATTGGTCATGGCATCGCATCTCGGCGCACTTCCGAAATTGCATCACCAAAACCTCGCAGCCACCACTCCAGCATGGCGCTATCCACCACAGTGGCTACGACGGTCAGGGTCCCATTGTTTGATTCGATGACTTCCTGATCGATCGACAATGGGGTCTCCAGAAGATGATTCCCTGCCTCCCGTGTAATCGTGAAGGAAAGGCGGATGCGCTCTCCTTCTCCATAACCAAAACGACCGTCATCATCATATTTCTTGAGATCAAAGTCCTTCGGTCTATTGAATGTCAGCGTTGACATTGTGGCCGAGAGAATGCGGTGGAGTGCCAGGCTGCGTTCGTTGTCGTACCCCTTGAATCGACACACCAGATAGAAACGCACCCCTTGCTGTGCCAAACCCAGAGGCATGACATCCGACTTGATCCGTTTCCCGGCCAAATTCCGGTACTCGAGGCCGAGCCATCGATTGCTATACAAAGCATCGCTGACGGTTTCGAAAACGCCAGGAACAAGTCTGGGCGGCAACAACGGTTGGCTTGTAGCGACGAAGCGTACTTTACGCGGCCATTCACGCTCAAGGCGCGCACTACTGTCCGGACCAAGATTGTGCTTGGCCTGACTGAAAAAACCTTCCATGGATTTCATCAGCCGGGCTGGCAGCAGGTGCTTCAAGTGTTCTTCGGCCAGCTGGAGCAATAGCGATTCCTGAGGCGTAAGGTTGGGCACCGCAAGCGACCTGGCCTGTTCCAGCCAGCGATAACCATAAGGCTTACTGCGGTCGTCGCGCTCGATCTCAAAATGCTCGCTGAGCATTTCCAGTTGCCGTTGGATCGTGCGTAGATCGCGATCGATGCCGGCGTCCTTCAACTGGCGGTGCAACTCGGCTGCGGTAACCTTGCGTCCGCGCGGAATGCGCCGCAGCAACTCAACGGCGAGCAATACTGTTTCCAGCGTGTCAGAGCGTTTCGCCATGTCAATCCTTCAGGTCAGAACCGGAGAACTTCGCCCACAGGCGCACCATAGCGAAGGTATCGAGTGCGCAGTACGCAAGCAGTTGACGCTCGATCTCCGCCTTGCGCTCGATACTGGTCTGTGGAGCCAACGCCTCCAGATAGGCCTCCATGGCCATTCCGCCATTCTGGACACCGTCGAGGTCGCCGTAACGCAGTTCGGGGCAAAGTGCAGGTAGCACCGCCTTGATACTCCAACTGCCCTGTTGGCTGGGGTGGTAGTAGCAGTCACGCGCCACGGGCAACAGATCGACAACGCGCTCGTTTAACGCCAACAGCGATCCGGCCAGACGAGGGAAGCGATCAGCCAGTTCGCGGATGCGGGCTGTCTCGAAGCCCGCGTTGTAGACAAAGATGGGGCCGCACTCGCCGCATACCGTAATCAAACTTTCGGCGAACGCCTTGGAGGGATCCTTGCCCGAGAGGTCCAGAAATGCCTGCTGTTCGAGTTTGCCCTTGCGTGAAAGGCGGTGCAGACTGAATTGGAAAGGGATTTGCTGGTACGGCCGAGTGCCCTTCCAGATCGGTACGGCAAACTGGATGGTCTCGAAGTCCAGGAAATAGGCCGGTAGTTTGTGAGCGGCAAGTGCCGCTACGGCGGCCTGTTGATCGAAATAGGGCTTTCCGGACAGAGTGGCGGCCTTGACGCGTTGCTGCTTGTCGTTGAGCAGTTCATCAGGCACATCACGCAACTCCGTCAGTCCGTGCGCTTCGATATGGGCTTGCAGCCGGTTGCTCAAGCGTCCGGGAAGCCAGTGTATCGGTTGTTCTGCCCGCGGTCCCTGGCTTTGACAATGGGCAAGGAAACCACACTCGTAGGGATCGCCACATTGCTTACCCGTAGCGACGCTGGGCTCGCGTTTTTTGGCCACAATCTCTTGAGCCTCTGCAATCCAGCTGCGAACCTCCTCAACGCGGCCGAATACCTCGTCGGTCAAGTCACTTTCCCGCAGGAGTCCACTGTAATCGTCGTCGCCCGGATACACCCAATCGCTATCGATATGCGCCAGCGCAATCCCGGTCAGCGGCACGCCGGAGGAACGAGCGACGAAGGATTGCACAGCCGCGTCGTCGCGATGGTAATCCTTGACGGAAGTAGATGACTTCACCTCAACCATGCGCCAGCCAATCTTTCCGCGCTGTTTCACCGGCTGCATCACGTCCGCAAAAGCCAGAACCCCTTTGGCGCAAAAACCGGCTTCAAAGATCGGCTGCTCTGACTGCAACAGGCCTTGAGTACGGCTGAACGCGGCATCGAAGCCTTCAGATTGCGCATCAATAAGCAATCCTCTTCCCGTAGGATCATATAACCGCCGTGCGATATCGCCGACTTGATGCCCGACAGTGAAACGGGCCCGGGTTGTCTCCGAATCTTCGCGCAACTCGGGGCGATGAACTTCAAGCCACAATCGCTTCGGACACTGCCTGAATGCCAGCAGTCTGGATTTTGAGAGCGGACGCATTATTGTCTCCCTTGTCTTTCGCAAATTATCCCATGCGGCTCTGGTCAGAGAAATCCAATCCTCGCCTTTCGCCCGTCCTTAACCGCACATTCGGCCTCAAGTGCCGCTACCAGCGTGGCGGACGTCTCGATTGGGCGGAATCGATGCTGTCTCATGACAGCGGCGAAGTCGCCCGGCGTGAGCTTGGTCAGGCCCCTGACCCGTGCCATCAAATCCACCGGAGGCTCGGGGAACTTCAGCCTCGCACAGTAACGGCATAGCAACTCCCAAGCCTGATCGTGCCGCAGATAATCGAAACGCACCTTGAGATCGAAGCGACGCAGTGCCGCTTGATCCAGCCCCTCCATCAAGTTCGTCGATGCAATGAACACGCCGGAAAACGATTCCATCTGGGTCAGCATTTCATTGACCAGGCTCACTTCCCATCCACGTTGAGCACCCTGACGATCCTGCAGAAAACTGTCCACTTCGTCGATCAGCAGCAGCGCTCCGTCCTGTTCTGCCTCATTGAACGCGCGGGCGATGTTTTTCTCATTCTCTCCAAGCCACTTGGACATCAGATCCGAAGCCCGCCTGACCACCAGCGGAACATCAAGTTGCTCTGCCACCCAACGTGCGTAGGCGGACTTGCCGGTACCAGGAGGGCCATACAGACAGAGTCTTCCGGCGCGTGCCGCGACAAGCCCGTCAGCAACACTTTTCAAGTCTGCATCAGCGCGAATGAAGCACGGATCATAGACATCCGACAACAAACTGGGATCGGTCCGCGCCAACGGGCGGTGCCCTTGGGCCTCAAGCGTGTTGCAGATCAGTTGCTCGAAGGCCGTAGCGCTTCCTTTCGGTCCCAGTTCGGCCTGGATGGAACGGATGACTGATGCGGCCTTGGTCACCACTGCCGGCGCCAGAGTTTCGGCTTCGGCGATGCGCGAGATGCGCTCTGGGTCCAGCAAATCGCTACAGGCGTCACGCAGGATGCGTTCGCGCTGAAGTTTCGGCGGAACGGGCAATTCGAACACCATGTCGAAACGACGGATGAAGGCGGGATCAAGACCGTAAATGGAATTTGACAGCCAGATTGTTGGAACCGGGTTTTCTTCGAGGGAGCGGTTGATCCACGCCTTGCGAACCTGAGCAGTGCTCTTTCTTCCGAAGAGACTGTCGCCATCATTGAAAACGTCCTCGACTTCGTCAAACACAATCAGCGCCTGACGCTGCGAAAGAAAGCTCTGCGCTGCACGAAAAGCACGCAGGCGCCGCTCCCCGCTTACTGGGTCTCCGTCAGCGTCTTCGCTCGCCACTTCGAATAACTCACAGCCCAGTTCGTCTGCGATGGCGCGCGCCAACTGGCTCTTCCCCGTTCCTGGCGAACCGTGCAAGAAGATGTTCACGCCTTTTCGACCTGTCTTGCTCGCTTTGCGAAGATAAGGAAGCAAGATTTCAAGCGATCGCTGAATATGGCAGTAGTTTTGCAGATTCAGGTTCCCATGGCCGGCGGCCGATATCGTTCCACGGAGGAGGCTTATCGGGTCGGCTTCCGAAGATGTCATCAAATCCGCAAAGCCATCGGAGAGCAGATCCAGTTTGCCGCGTAGCGTGCTGCTGCCGCAACGCTCAACCGAGACCAGACCGGAACGCGCAAGGATTCCCTGAGCGCTCAACGAGGCACGAATCTCTGATTCAGGCAGATTCAGGACGACAGACAAAACCTGAAACACCTTGACTGACGAAAGCTGCCCAAGCCAATCTGCGGCGTCATCGAGTATGCGCTCGTTATGGAGCGTCACCGCGAATTCCAAAACCCGGCAATCGGTGGCGCTGAGGCCTACTAGGTTAGACAGTTGGTCGACGTTGTTACGCAGGCACACGGGCAACGAGGCATTGGTCCATTGCTTTTCCGCTTTGCAATGCAACTGGCGCAATGCGGACCGGACGGCTTTCACGTCGAACGCGTCGGAGCCCGTATCGATCCAATCACCGAGCCCCAGCCCTTCAGCAAGCGCATCGTTCTCGAACCCGCCGGATTTGACAAACTCGCGATGACCGCCAAGCGGTACCAGAATACGGAACAGCCAAAGAACAAGACCAGCGTCGATACTTGCCGGATTTGCAGAGGGGCGAGGACGAAATTTGGCCACGGTGGATTCTCCTTTTGATGAGAACCATCATCCGGAGACTTGCGACAAAATGTGTCATATCGACTCCGAACTCCTGGCGAAGACATTCTTGACCATGACCATGCGCCTCGTTCTGTTTCGCCGTACCGAATTGCCGTACACAGGCACAGTTAGCTTATGAAGGGATACGACTCATCTTGTCGCATCCGAAAGTATCATGAGCGCTGCGATGGACGGAGCAAGAGATTGAATCGTACGAGGAGAATGCTGCAATGAATTGCCGATACGTAGTGAAGGGCCTCAGAATTATTTCCGGAGGGCAGACCGGCGCTGATCGTGCCGGGCTCGATTGGGCGATCGAACATCATGTGGCCCACGGCGGGCGGTGTCCAAAGGGGCGGAAGGCTGAGGACGGACCGATCGATGTGCGGTACCAACTGATCGAAACCGGAGATCCGAACTATCTGGTTCGCACGAAACTGAACGTGGAGGATAGCGACGCCACGCTCATTTTTACGATGGAGAAAGAACTGGATGGCGGATCAAAAAAGACTCACGAATTCGCCGACAAACTCGGCAAGCCGAGTCGCCATGTCCATCCCGATACCAAACCTGAATGGATCATCGCGTTCCTCGAAAGAAACAATGTCAGAGTACTGAACATCGCCGGAAAGCGGGAATCATCAGCACCTGGCATCTATTCCTGGGTAAAGCGCTACCTGGATCTGATTATCGAACCACTGGTGTAGTTTGCTCGTCACCGGCGTTTTGGACCCCTGTCGCATCAGACCTCGAACCGGTCGAGTGAAGGACACACCGCCACCCACCCCGGATACTAATCAATGGCAACATTCGGAAAAGATCAACGTGTGTGCGCGACGTGCGCATTGTGGGCGGGACCAAGAGAGCCGGTTGGTGCCGTTCCGTGCTCGGCAATTCGGACGACCAGTTTTGATGTGAGAGGAAAATGCTGCGGAGGCGCGTTCAACAACGTAAGCATGGGGCCGACAGCTGGATGTTGTCGGCATCTCACGTGGCCGGTCTTCTCCTCCCCGTAGAGACGGACAGGTTATCTACGCTCCCCCACCCTGATAGGATTATGAACCGTATCAGCAAGCTTCTCTGCACTACCCAAAACAGCGAGGAACCTCACATGGAATACCCGTCGATAGAAGGTGTACATGAGACAAAGAAAGGGTTTCCGTCTCTTAACGAACTCAGCCGATGGATAGCCAATACACTCAGAGACGAACAGATTCATGAACGAATCAAGGAACAAGTCATTATCACGTCATTGCTCTGGGCGGCCGATTACTCGGGAAAGATGGAAAAATTCAAGAGCCGCACTCCATCCATAAAATTCATGAGCAGGCGGGCGGTTGAGCAAATTGACAGGGGGGATGACTCGGGATTGGTTCATGAGCATATCATTCCAAAAAAGATGCTTTCCCAAGCGATATGGGAGACTTTCCGCAGAGATCATGCTCAAAAGAACCAATGCATCGAAGAGGAGATTTTACGTTTGCTCCGCTTATCCGTTTATTGCCTTGTCACGAAGGAGGAAGACCAGATTCTGTCAAAAAATGGCTTCAGACAAACCGGTCCAGGTCCAGCACCTTTAAAGGAGATTGTGGACGGGAAAGTGAGCTTGGGCCATATTTGGTGCCGCTACAGCGAGTGCAGAGATCTGGACAAAAACACGCCTGCCCCGATCGAAGTTTTGCGCGTCTAACCTTAGCGGACAATATCCCCAGGTCGTGAATCGATCTACCACGTAACGGGATGACGCCAGACACACCCACCGAGTACATTCGATTGGTCAATGGTTGTCGTACGAGAACTGTGTCAATCCGCGCGGAACAACCGCAAAGTCGCCATGTGTCGCTTGGCGAACCTCACCAACGCCATCTCCCCGACGCCGGCCGTTGAAGGGGCTAAGAAAGTGCGTCCTCGATCACGAGTGATTCGTTGTCGGACAAACGCGCAACCACACATCTTCCGAGAATGGAAAACGAGAACGATACTGTCACCTCAAGCGAGAACTGATCGTCATCCTTGGCCCAAGCAGTGGATCGCTCGTCTATCCATGCCGAAAGTTGCTGGAGTTGTTCCTCCGAAAGAAGAAACTGCTCGTTCGTTACCATCGTTACCTCTCCTCGCCACATCAAGATCGTACGTTCCCCTGACAGGGACCGCCGGCGTCCCTATACCTTGATTCCATGCCCCGACACAGGCAGGAACAACCACCTCTCGACAACCGGCCTGCCGGTCGCCTGCGTGATTGCCGTCGCGTAGGCATCGAGTTGTCCGGCGTATTTTTGCGCCAGATCGGCCCACGCCGATGCACCTTGCGGATTTGATTTGTGGTCGATCAATATCCAACCGTCGGGCGTATCGAGCAGCAGGTCGATGCGTCCGTTCATGACCTGACCGTTCGGCAGCATGTGTTGCACCGGATACTCGGGATATGCGGTGTGTCGTGGCCAGCGGGCTCCGATCCATTGGCTGAATGCGCTGATTTGGTGGAGCAGGCCATCGACAGCGATCTTTCCATCCTGGCCATAGGATCGCAGCAACCGCTCTGCCTCGTCGTTGGTTCTTGGCCGGCTCTGATCGACCAACGATAGAGCAAGACACGCATGGATCGCCGTTCCGAGCGCGGTGATGTCCGTTCCGGGCATGAGCGCAAGGCGCTCACCGATGACCGTCTGTTCAAGGATTTTCGCCTCGCGCAGGCCGGCCGACGACGGGTTGAAGATCAGAGGCAGTCGCTCCTGGCGTGCTTTGGCAGCGATGAATCCATGGATGCCGGGCGGAGAGTCGGACGAAATCACATTGGTTTCACCTTCGGCATCGAGTTCCCAATAGATTGCTTCGACCTGATCGCCCGCTGGGCCGATCAGCGAGTCGCCGCTCGAATCGGGAAGCAGCCACGGCGCATTGAGACTATCCAGCGATTCACCGGAGGGCTTCTTGGCCGGCCGGGCAATGATCAACAGATCGCGGGCGCGGGTCATCGCCACATAGAGCAGCCGCTTGCCTTCCTCCACCGCCGCTTGGTGAGCCGCCTGGCCAATCCCCGATACGGCGATGTCTTCGGCCAATGCCGCCTTTTTCTTGTCTCCGAATGGCCATGGCCAGTAGCGAATCCGCCGGTCGTCCAACGGGGCGTTAACGTCAAAGCGGTCCCCGGATTCTGAAGCGACATCCCAGAGCCGGGTCTTGATGTCGCTCGACAGTCCCGTCAGGACGACAACCGGCCATTCGAGCCCTTTTGACGCATGTTGGGTCATGACCCGAACGGCATCGACCGCGGCCTCGGCGCACAGGTCTTCCTCGGCGTTGGCGAGATCGGCAAACCAGAGAATCAGTCCGGACAGCGAGCCTGCCACCTGCTCGCCGCGACATTCATCCTCGTATGTTCCGGCAGCGGCCAGCAGTGCTTCGAGGTTGGCCAGGCGCTTCCGCGCACCATCCGGATTTGCCGACCAGTGCAGCACGATGCCCGGCAGATCGCATTCGTCGATCACCACCTGCAAAGCTTCGCGGGGGGCAAGCAATGGGAGCTGGGCGCGCAACGATGCAATCTTGGCGAGCACGGGATGGGGTGGCTGTTCTTCCGTTCCTTCTTCCTTCCACCTGGCGGGATCGCCGCCGCCAGCGAGGTAACGCAAGCGGTCGGCAACCCATGTTTCCGGGTCGGCGCAATCTGCCAGCGAAATGATTTCCGCCGTGGCTACGGTGTCGTTCGGATCGTTGAGCCGGCGCAGGCAGGCCATCGCCAGCGTGGCTTCCGGCGTGGCGAGCAGACCCGGCTGCGCCGTGGCGCTCGGGATGCCGGCGACTTGGAGCGCGGCGGCAGTGGCAGTGACCTCTGCATTGGTACGGACCAGCACGGCGATGTCGGCATATCGGACCGGATGGACGTGTTGGCCCGACTTGTCGGCAACGGCATAGCCGGACTCAACAAGACGGCGGATGCCGAGCGCGAGACTGCTGGCGATCCGGCCGGCATTCTTGCCGGCGAGTAGCCAGTTGGCGAAGGCCGGCCGATCCAGAATCTCGGCGCGCTCGGGCTTGAGCACGACTTCTTCCGGCGTCAGCGTGTTGGCGAATGCCGGCGCAAAAATCCCGTTGATTAGTTTCACCAGCGGCGGGCGCGAACGCCAGGAAGACGGCAGGACCTGTTTGACGCCCCCCAGCTTGTCGAGGGACCCGAGGATCGAGAGCATCAGTTCGCTGTCACTGCCCCGGAAACCGTAGATCGCCTGCTTGATGTCGCCGACCCAGAAAACGCGCTTGGCGAGTCGGGCAAGCTTCAGGAACAGAGCGAGCTGGATCGGACTGGTATCCTGGAACTCATCGACCAGCAGCAGGTCGAGTTCCTCGGCAAGTGTTTCCGAGACGTACGGGTTGTCGAGCAGGGTCAGGAGGAGATTCTCCTGATCGACGAAGTCGAGCGCTCCGCGCTCGCGCTTGAGTGCCGAGAAGATGTCGAGCGCCCCGGCGCTGAGCGCAAAGATCCGGTCGAGGTAATGGCGCAGGTCGGCCTGCAGCTGGGGATGTTCGGCGTAGCGTTTGGCCACATCGGCCACGGGTTCCGCCGCCGGCTTGAGCTTCGCTTCGGGCGCGGCCGATGCCAGCTCGATCCAGGCCGACCATGGAAGGAGGCCTTGGCTGAGCGGACGGACCGCGTCCTTGAGCAGGTTCAGGTACCCTTGGGTATTCTTCTTGTCGCTATTGACCGGTTCGATGGTGCTGATCGCGGTCCGTATGGCCGAGAGCAACTCGGCGCCAAGATCGGTCGCCGCCGCCGGCGGAAAATGTGCGAGCAGCGAGTTGGCGCTGCTTGAGGCAAAGCCGGACAGGCGATCAGGAGGAATATCGTTGCTGCGGGCGATGCCAACGAGTTTGGCCAGATCTCCCTGCCAGTCCTTTTCCAGGCCGAGACGACGCACGATGACGAGCAGATCGGCGAGATCAGACGCATCCTGGACGCTGTCGATCGCGCGCTGCAGAAGGAGCTTGCTGGTGCCCTCCTCGATCACCTGCTGTTCGGCAGACAGTCCGGCTTCGAAGCAGAAACGCTGCAGCAGTTCGCCGCAAATGCTGTTGACCGTGCCGATACGCGCCTGGCCCATGGCCGTAGCCAGTGCGAATTCATCCTTGTCCAGCAGGAAGCCGCGCACACGCTCACGCAATTCACTCGCGGCCTTGCGCGTGAAAGTGGTGGCAATGACGCCGCCCGGTTGCGCGCGGCCGGCCACAAGCTCATCACGCAGAATCTGCGTCAGCGTGTAGGTCTTGCCGCTGCCGGCGCCGGCACTGACGAAGGTGATATGCGACGGTTGTGTCATTGTGCGTTCTCCCAGCCGGCAAGACAGAGATAGTCGTTGTAGTCTTCGTTGAGGTATTCGGGGGCCATCGCCTCGTCGGGAGGAACGCTGTCCTCGTCTTCCGGAACTCCTTCCAGCGCGACTTCGATGCGTCCCGCGTTCAACTGTTCTCGGCGCCACGCATAGGACGCGACGAATCGCTGCCAGAGATGGGCCGCCGTCTCGTCGGTTGCCGGTGTGATCCGACGCGCCTGGGCGAACACCCGGTCGTCCGATGCCAGCAGGCAGGCTTCGTCGAGGATGAAATACGCCAGGGCAGGCCACGCACCGGTTTTCTGGCGGAGCAACTCCGCGTAAATGGCGAGCTGAAGATGCCGGTTGTCGGATAGTTTCTTGCTGTACTTCCTGAATCCGGACCATTTCATGTCGATGATCGCCCGATCCGTGCCGGAAGGATCTGCGCGCGCCATAACGAGGTCGGCGGAACCGCCGAGCGCCCCGCCAGCAAAGAGCCCCTCAACCTCCTGTTCCGGGGTGACCGCCTGTGCCTTGGCGAGCGCCAGGTGGCCGCGCAGTTCACTCATGGCCCGGTGCAGCCGGTGGCGGAATCCTGCCAGATCGGCACTGCGGCCAGGCATCAGGAAAGTCGCTCCCTGCTCGGCGATGAGTTGCGGGAAGCGCGTATCGAACCAGCGATCGAACTCCGCATCGCCATGATCCAGCGCTCGCGGCGTACGGTAGTACTGCTCGATCAGGTGGTGCGCCAGATTGCCGCGCAGCAGAAACTCGTTGGTGAGTTCGACGAGGTTCGATGACCGGAGTCTGGCCGGATACTTGAGCAGCCAGTGGAAGGGCGTAAACAGGAGCAGCTCCAGACTCGAGAACGACTCTTTCTCCCGGGGCGGCAAGGTGACATCTGGCGGCAGTTGCCACCAGCGCCGGCGTGCCGGCAAGGGGGTTTCAACAATGACCTGCGTCCCGTCACCCCCCTCCTTGAGCAGCGTTTCCAGCGACCGGACCGGCGCCTCCGGAATCAGCGCGCGGATCATCTGCCACGCCGGATGGACGTCGATTCCTGGCGGAGGCAGCACCAGTGTCAGCTTCGTGCGGGCCGCGTTGACCGGGCGGCACCACGTGGCGGCGATGCGCTGCAGTTCGCCGTCGATTCCCGGCAGGTGGACGCCGGCGTCGGCCAGGGCAGACAGCTCCGATCTGGACCACGGATAGGGATTCGGCAGGAGAGGCAATTGCATCTGCCACCAGATGACCTGATCGGCGTCTTCGATGGCGGCGGCCGGATCGCTGATGGCGCGATGGGCGCCGACTTCGGCCACGCGCATCGGATTCTCACTGCCGCGGGCCGTGGCTTGGGTAATCAGTTTCTTCAGCTGCGTCGGCGAAAGGGTGTCGACGCACTGCATCGACAAGGCGCGCAAGGCGTCAACCGCCGCGCTGCATTGACCGAACGCGGCGTTGAACGCCGAACGGCGAGAGGGATCGCCGTCGATAAGCCGGTTGCGGAAGAAGTCGGTCAGGGCAATGGTTCGAGCCAGCACGTCGCTGACCGGGGCTCCTTCGGCGATGTCGTGGCGGACAGGTTCGATCCACAGGGAGATGGCGTCGCTAACCCCCTCGGCACGCTCGTCGGACTCCTTCCGATAGTGTGCATTGATGTCGTCGAGCGCCGCTTGCCAGTCCGCGCCCCCGATGCCGGGCGCACCGGCGATCTTCTCAGCCAGACGCCGACGGGCGAAACTCGGGATCGGGCATACGGGATGGGTCAGGAACTGGACGAGCGCCTGGAAGTTGAGCGGCGCCCAGAGGAGATCGAGCGCCAGCGGCAATACCTGAAGCGCCGGACGGAAAGCGCTGGCGTCGCGCAGACCGACTCTGGCACCGACCGAGGCGGCAAGCGCGCCGTCAAGTCGTTCGCCTTCGCCGCCGCAGACGATCAGCACGTCCTGAACTCCGGCCATTCTGTGGGCGACCCAGCGGGCGGCCAGCGCCACCGTTTCAGCCTGCACGATTTCCAGGCTTCCGTCATCCTTCCAAGCGATGGGAGAAACGGACTCGCCCACAGTACGCGCTGTCAGTGCGCGCTGCAGGTCGCCAAGCATACCCGTCGACGGCAGCGCCGGCAGGATGGCTTGCTTTAGCGGCAACTTGGCCAGGACCCGTTGCCACATCCGCGGAAATGCGTCGAGCGAGTCAAGAAGGGCAATCTCCTGGATTCCGGTGCTTCGGGACTCGAGCGCCGTCAAAACGAACGCCAAACGATCGCCGATGCCCGGCGAGACGCGCTGCCCGGCTTCGATTTCGACCTCGGCCATGTCCTGCAACCGGGTCGGGAAGTTTGCCGGGAAACATCCGGTCCAGCCTGCCAGGCGCCAGGTGTCGCGCCATTCCAGAAGCAGCGCGGCGGTACCGAGTTCGTCAGTCCGGAAGCTTCGGGTATAGAAGCGATGATCCGTCAAGCTCCGGGCCAGGCAGTCGCGGTATTGGATGACCCGTTCGGCGGTCGGTGCGACCGGCGCCGCCAGCCCCAGAAAGGTCTCCAGCAGACCGAGCAGGCCCAGCGGACCGACGTCGATGTCGCCCAGCCGGTTCGAGGGACGAATGGCGCGCTGGCCGTCCAACGACAGGCCGAGTGTGATTCTCATGGGAACTCCCTTGGTTCTTCTTGTTAAAGCTTGCTGCCATTATCTCCGAGGACTGGGGATTTCATCGCCCCGGATAGCGCTGAACAATCGCTTCGTCGAAATCGAATTCATCAAGGTTCCATTCACGATGCTGGAAAAGATCGTCCGCCAGTTGCGCAATTTCGCTCCGGAGTTCAAGGGGCGCAAGCCAACGTTCGGGGATCGCTGCTTCGCCATACTTGGCGCCAAGGAGTTGGCCGACAAGAATGCCCGTCGTATCCGAATCGCCGCTGTGATTCACGGCAAGGCAGATGCCGTGCTCAAGATCGGAGGCCACCAGCGCGCAGTAGAGGGCGATGCCCAGCGCTTCTTCGCCGACCCAGGCTTCGCCGATGGTCGGAATGGCTTCTCGCGGCAGCGTTCCCTGACGTGCCAGTTCGACGCCGCGCGCCAGCGCCCGCCTCGTCTCGTCGGCGTCAGGATTGACGCTCAAGAACTGCTCTGCACGGTCGATGCCCACCTCGAGCGGCTCGTTGCAGAGAAGCGCGTGAAGAATCACCGCAAAGGCGGCGGCCGAGTAATAGCCGCAGGGATGGCCGTGGGTAATCCAGGCCGATTCCTTGCCGAGCTGGAACACATAGTTGGCCTGATCCGCCCGGTCATGGAACATCATCGCGACCGGCGCGACGCGCATGATGCCGCCGGCGCCCTTGCTGTTGTTATCAGCCTTTCGGTCCGTAAAGGCGGTCATGGCCTGCAGAGCGGAAAGACAGGTGTTGCCCGGGGCGCGCCGGCTATGCAGTGCGCGCAGAAGGATCAATCCGTGTTTCTCGTCGATCGAGGCGCTGGGCGTGATGCCCTGTGTCTTGAGCCAGCGCAGATAAGCGTGGCTGACGACCGAGGTGATGCAGCAAATCCCGCGAAGGTTTCCCCGCACGTAGGCGCGCAGCAATCCTTCGGCGGTGAACAGCGTCATCTGTGTATCGTCGGTAATGGCACCGAGTCTGCCGTGGTAGGGAGCGTAGTCGCTGATTCCGTCGGAACCGTATAGTCGTTGGATGTCTGCAAGGCTCATGAATTCGATCGGGGCGCCAAGCGCATCGCCCACCGCGCCCGCCAGCAACGAGCCGCGAATTCGATCGCGAACAATGACAGGTGCTGTTGTTTCCGGATGGTTGTCTGCCATGGCGTTCTCCGCAGAATTCCTGTTTGTCAAAGTATCTCCTTACCGCGACGAGGCTGAACCGAACAGAAACACAGATTAGTACGCTTCAGGCTTACCAGATGAGCCTCAGATGGTGTGCCGATCGATATATCCATGGGAAAGGCTGATCTCGCGGGTAACACACGACGGTCGTTCTTACGCCGTTCGTTGTCAACGGAATCTCTCACTCGCTCCGAGCGTGTTCATAGAGGATGCGACACGAGTTGTCGTGTGACCGAACGAAACTGTGTGTCATTGCTTTCTCGGGAA
Organism: Propionivibrio sp.; assembly: GCA_029975435.1. Lineage (GTDB taxonomy): Bacteria > Pseudomonadota > Gammaproteobacteria > Burkholderiales > Rhodocyclaceae > Propionivibrio. Next base: position 51,101 of record JARKPC010000088.1, read on the forward strand.
CACATGGATATGACGTCGCTTCAGACTGTTCGGCAGGCACTCAGAACGCTTGTGGCCGGGCATTGCTGCCCTCTTTGGGATTCTCCCGAAACCTATCAGGAGGCCCTGGGAGCCCAGTGTTCGGATCGCCCCCGGGAAATAAAATTGATTGTGCTCGCCCTCCAGAACGAAATCGTGAGCGAAATGTTCCGCCTACGGAACCGCCTGATTGCGTCGATTCTCCTTCCAAAACTCATTCACTGGCTGATTCGTCAGAGCAATCTGGCGCACCATGAAGCAAAATGGGCTGTCGATTCGTGGGCCATGGCACTGGGCCTCTTGCCTTTCGAGGACGAGGAACTGGCCGATCTCCCTCCTGCGCAGGCCGAATCCACCGATCATTGAGGCAGGCAGGAATTCCGGCGAATCAGCTACGGATTTTCCAAGAAGCGCTTGACCGGCGGTAACATTCTTCCCGATACGGTTTTCTCGGGAATTACCTCATGGCCAAGGTTGTACCGGAAGGTTGGCGGGAATTGGCCGCCATCGGCGCCGTGTTGCGCGAAATCGAAACGCTGACCGTGCTGGCGGAGGGTCTTTCCGACGACTACACGATCTACCACGGACTGCACTGGACCCGCATTCATCAGGGGTGTGCACTGGTCGGCGAAATCGATTTCGCCATCGTCACGTCGTCGGGGAGACTGCTGCTGATAGAGCAGAAATGCGGGTTCCTCAAGGAAACGCCGGAGGGACTGTGCAAGATGTACGGGGCAAAGGAGAAATCCATCCCGTTCCAGATCGGCCGCTCGATGGATGCCCTGCACAAGCGGCTCGGGAAAAGTTGTCCGGACGCGCAATACCATCTCGATTCACTACTATTCTGCCCGGACTATTCGGTCAAGGATCCCGGATCCGCCGGCATCGATCCGGCGCGCATCGTCGATGCCTCGCGGCGCGGCCAACTGGTGTCCATCGTCCGGAACATCCTGTCGCTCGAAGAATCGGCACATCCCAATATCGACAAGCTGCATCGCTTTCTGGGCGACGAACTCAACCTGGTGCCCGACGTCCAGGCCATTGCGGGGCAGGCACGGACCCTATACACCCGGATTTCCGGGGGCCTGACCACCTGGGCACGCCAGATCGAGTGTGAACCGTTTCGCCTGCGCGTCATCGGTACCGCCGGCTCCGGAAAGACACAGCTGGCCCTCGCGGTCTTTCAGGATGCGCTGGCCGCGGGCCGTCGGGCGCTCTATGTCTGCTACAACCGGCCGCTGGCCGACCACGTCGCGCGCATTGCCCCCCGTGGCGGCGAGGTGGCGACCTACCATCAACTCGCTGACCGGATTCTGCGCGAGCGTGGAGAGGTTCCTGACTTCTCACAACCCGGCGCCTTCGGACGCCTCGAAGCGTTCATGGACACGCTTGAGCCGGGAGATCGCTGGTGTTTTGACGAACTCATCGTCGACGAAGGTCAGGATTTCAAGGAGAGCTGGAAGGACAACCTGCTCCGCCTGCTCCGTCCCGAGGGACGGGCCTGGTGGCTGGAAGACCCGATGCAGAATCTCTACGGGCGCCCTCCGGTGACCTTGCCCGGGTGGGTCACGCTCCGCTCGGAGGTCAATTACCGCAGCCCGCAGGATGTCCTCGAGCACCTGAACCGTTTTCTGTCCGAAACATACCAAATCTCGGCCGGCAGCCCGCTGACCGGATCGGACGTCGAGATTCTGACCTACAACGGTACCGCGGACCTGATCACCCAGACCAAGCGGGCCATCACCGGTGGACTCGGTGCCGGTTTCAAGCGCGACATGATGGCGATCGTCACGTACCGAGGACGGGAGCACTCGTCCCTGACGCCTTACGACAAGCTCGGGACGTTTCCGTTACGCGCCTATACCGGCGAATACGATCTCTTCGGCAACCCTGTCTTCACCTCGGGCGACATCCTCATCGACTCGATCTACCGCTTCAAGGGTCAGTCAGCGCCTTGCATCGTCTTTACGGAAATCGACTTCGAGACATTCGATGAGTTGGTGTCGCGCAAGCTCTTCGTCGGCATGACCCGGGCGACGATGAAGCTGTTCCTGGTCATCTCGGAACGTTCCGCGCAGGCGCTGCTTCAGCGACTGGCCGGAGACGCGTAGCTCCGCCACTAGGCGGCCTGGTTCTTGATGCCGTACGGCACGTGCCCGGTGGCCACGACATCGGCGGCGGGGCCGCAATGTCCCATCTGGTCGTCGAAAAAGATATCCGCGCCGAAGCCGTGGAGGAATGCCGCCTTTTCCTTGCCGGCGAGGAACAACAGTTCGTCGATCCGGATCTTCCAGTGGCGCAACGTCTTGATCACCCGCTCGTGCGCCGGGGCGCCACGGGCCGTAATCAACGCGGTACGAATCGGTGGATCATCGAGCGAGAATTCCGACTGGAGCGAGTGCAGTGCCGTGAGGAAGGGCTTGAACGGTCCACCCGAAAGCGGGGTTTCCCGCGCCTCGATCTCATTCCTGTTGAACGCTTCCAGCCCGTCCGCCGAATACACGCGTTCGGCTTCGTCGGAAAACAGCACGGCGTCGCCGTCGAATGCGATCCGCAACTGCGCGTCCCCGTTCCGGTCACCCTTGGAAGGCAGGATCGTCGCGGCGGCAATGCCCGCCGCCACGGCGTTTTTCACGTCCTCCGAACTCGCCGAAAGAAACAGATGCGCACCAAAGGGACCAACGTAGCGATAGGGCGCCACGCCGCGCGTGAACGCCGCGCGCGTGATATCCAGACCATGATGGTGAATCGAATTGAAAACGCGCAGGCCGGTATCGCCGCTGTTGCGCGATACGAGCACGACCTCCACCAGGCGCTTCCCGCGCTGGCCGTTGAGCGCGAGCAGTTTGCGAACCATCGGGAAAGCTACGCCGGGCGCGAGGGGAACATTCTCGTGCGCGATCTGATACCGCCCGTACGCATCCTCCCCTTGCTCAATGAAAACCTGATGACTTTCATCGAGATCAAACAGGGCGCGCGACGAGATGGCTACGACAAGCCTGACTCCGGAGGAGTCAGGCGCATTGACGGCATGAAGAGGATTTGGCACAGGGAACGAGGGCTGAGTTTTCATGGTTGGAATACTACCTGCAATAAGGCTCACCACATGAGCCTTGCGGACAGCAGAGAACAGTTCCAAACGGCACGCCGGATGCGCAAACTTGGTACAGATCCGGCCGTATGGAAACGCAATAACCAGGTATTCCTCCGGACAAATCCCCACAGGAGAAGCGATTCGCGCCACAGGAAATATTTCCAGAAATTTGTTCCCGCGCCTATTTCCGGTTGTTAACCTTCGTTCCGTCGAACATCAATCAAGGACAAACAAGATGGAACGGAACATGTTTATGCGATTCTCAGCCGCCCTGAAGCGCTTGGGCCGGGACGGAGTTGGGGCGCCAGAGTTCAGCCTTGGCAAGGAGGGAAAATATAGCCTCCAGTACATCCCCTTCGAGCACGTCAACCTCGCCGCAACGCTCGTCATTGTCGGGATTACACCAGGGAACAATCAGCTTGATCTTGCGTATCAGACGGCACAAGAGTTGCTGAAATCCGGGCGGCCTGTTGACGAAATTCTCGTTGAGATTAAGAAGACAGGGGCCTTTGGTGGGAAGTCAATGAAGCCAAATTTGCTGAAGATGCTTCGGCACTTCCGTTTCGAGAAGCTGCTGGGTATTGACGACGTTGAGTCGTTGTGGGGGTCGAACGCGGGGCTTCTTCATTCAACTTCGGTGATTCCTCATGCAGCCTTCAAAGACGGCGAGCGGTTCAACGGTGACTTCGACGAAATCATGGCGTCTCCGTTACTTGAAAAGTGCTTTCGCGACTGCTTTGTCGCTTCTGTGCGTGAAATCACCGGAAAGGCATTATTCGTGGCCCTTGGTCCGTGCCCGGAGGCGGCACTGGATTGGTGCATCAAGGAAGGTGCTCTTCGGCAAGAACAGGTGCTCGGCTCTTTCTGCCATCCTTCAACGGCCGGTGGAAGCACCACCCGCTATTACCTCCGTGAAGTGACGAAGGACCAGCTTGATGCGAAGAACCCCGTACGCCATCGCTGTGACTGGCTTGACCACGCATACGAGCAGATGCGCTCTTCGACATCTGCATTGCTAGGAGTGAATTACCAGGCTCCTGTAGCAACCCGACGGATCACGGCTCCGGTTGTTGCAACGCCGGTCACCACAACCAGCGCAACGAAATCGACCACCGTGAAACCGACTACCCGTACTTCGGCGACCACCGACGCTGACATTGCAACGATCCTGAATGAAGTCGAACGAGCTGGCTACAGGTCGACCAACACGACCAAAAAGCTCTCGGAGTTTCAGTCTCCCGCAGGCCAGACGATCTATGTCGTTAAGACAACCTCTAAATTGAACAATATCAACCTGATGGTGCACCCCGGCCACAAGCTGGAGGTTCTGAAATCGATTGACGGTGTTGATTCGGTTAGTGACGGCCATCGGTTTCACGCGAATATGACCAGATTTCCGAAGCGCATCAACAAGGGGGAGTCGCAAACAGCATTTGGCTGGCAGTTGAGCATCGCAACTTTATCTGATCTTCCTCGCTTCTTGGCTGCGTTCCAGTCAATCGGTTTCTGATTTTCATGTAGTACCTTTCGTAGAGCAGTAACTTGAGCGGCGGGCATATCCCGCCGTTTTTTTTGCACCCTAAACTTCCATTCCGACGACTACCAATTTGAACCAACGTAGCCGTTAACACGCTCTCTTCGGTACTTTCTTGGAGACCCAACTCGCCCCGAATCGAGCTTGGATTGCGCAAATCCTACAATCGGCTGCTTTGCAGTTCTGACTACTACTTTGTTTGGCGCGACCGCCTGCCAGAGAGGTCAAGCGAAGCACTGATGCCAACTTTTTGCGCCTTTGTGACTACGGGCTCGCTCCATGAGCCTTCACTTTTCTATGCTTCCACTCTAACGCCTCGAGACTTTGCTGCCTTCGCACCGGGGATAAAAGTCAATAGAAGCAAGAAGGAGTGCCCCTTGGGACAGACTCTGCAATTGATCCAGCGAATTATCAATCGGTTGGTCGGCATTGCCCGCTATGAAGCTGCTTTGCGCAGGCGCGCCCGCTTGGTATTCGCCAATCCCAGCACCGACTTCTCGCGGTTCGATTACCCGGCCTATTTGCGTCGTCCCGCCCGGATTAGCCAACACCATCGGCACTAGCCGGATCGCGTACCACGACAGTTATCAGTCTCCGCATATATCTTTAGCCAAGGGATGGCGTTATGATCGCAACGATGGCTCGAAATCGAGTCCGGAAGGGGGACTGGCGCTGCATTGCCTCCCGAACAAGAAAAACAACGTACGGCATGAACCAGACGGAACGCTTCTACAAGATCGACCAGATGCTCCACGACCGGGGCGTGGTTTCCTTCCAGACGTTGATGGACGAGCTGGAAGTCTCCCGGGCCACCCTGAAGCGTGATCTCGCTTATCTCCGCGACCGGCTCAACGCCCCGATCGTTCATGATCGCGACGCCGGCGGATATCGTTTCGACCCCACGTCCAAGCAGATTGGCGGCCAATACGAATTGCCGGGATTATGGTTTTCTGCGGAGGAAATCCATGCCCTCCTCACCATGCAGCACTTGTTGGCGAACCTGGACACCGGCGGGCTGCTTGGGCCACACATCAAGCCGCTGCTTTCCCGGCTAACCGCGCTGATCGGCGTAGCCGACAACCCGGCCGATGAAGTCGTCAAGCGCATCCGCATCCTGACCGTCGGCGCCCGGCAGCTTCATCTCGACAACTTCCAAGTGATTGGCTCGGCGCTGTTGCGCCGCAAACGGCTGATCATCCGTTACCACGCCCGTGGTACCGACAAGATCACCGAGCGGGAGATTTCCCCACAGCGGCTGATCCATTACCGCGACAACTGGTATCTCGACGCCTGGTGCCATCTGCGCGAGGAATTGCGCAGCTTCTCTGTCGATGCAATCAAGCGCGTCGAATTGCTGGAGAGCAAAGCCAAGGATGTGGCAGAGAAACACCTCAACGAAGTGCTCGGTTCCGGTTACGGGATATTTTCCGGGAAGGACGTGAAATGGGCGACCTTGCGGTTCTCTCCAAAACGGGCGCGCTGGGTGGCAGCGGAGAAATGGCATCCGAAGCAGGAAGGAAGAATGCTCGACGACGGCTCCTACGAACTCAGCGTACCGTATAGCAAGGATCCGGAACTGCTGATGGATATCCTCAAATACGGGGCAGATTGCGAGGTAGTGAAACCAGAGGGCTTGAAGAAAACAATTGAAGCAGAGTTGAAGAGATTGGTGCGGTTGTACGAGTGACTACTGACACCGAAACAATTGGAGCAACCGCATGAAGAGATACTACCGATTCATCCTGGGCAGCCAAGGCCACTATGAGTGAATCCCACATCTGTTTGAAGACGGTCTATGGGCTACGAGTTGACGAATCCGACGACTCCATCCGTTACCACATTCCTGCGTATCAACGCGGTTACCGTTGGACCCCGACGCAGGTGACGCAACTGCTGGACGACATCAGAGAGTTCACCAGGCGCGAGAATCCCCGGCCAGAAGAGTTCTACTGCCTCCAGCCTCTGGTCCTTCGAGCGAACAACGACGGCGCCTACGAGGTGGTGGATGGTCAGCAACGCCTGACAACACTGCTCCTAATCTTGCGCCATTTCAATGAACGTCTCGCTGTCCGCTACCAGCAGAAGCTTTACCGACTGGAGTATCAGACGCGACCTGATCTCTACGGCTTTCTCGACAATCCCTCGCCAACGCAAGCCGCATCAAACATCGACTTCTTTCACATCGACCAAGCGGTAAAGACAATCTCAGACTGGTTCGAGAAGCGGGAAAGCGAGGTCGAGGCGATCAAGGATGCGTTTCTCAACAAAGCCAAAGTCATCTGGTTTCAACTGTCGTCGGGCGAGAATGCCGTGGCCGCCTTCACGCGACTCAATGTTGGAAAGATACCCCTGACGAATGGTGAACTGATCCGGGCTCTTTTCCTGAAACGGGGAAAGAGTGGGCCGGTGGAACCGCTGCAACTCAGGATCGCCCACGAATGGGATGCCATAGAAAAGACCCTGCAGGGCGGCGAGTTCTGGTGTTTTCTGAGCAACGACACGAAGCGGACCGGTGGCCGAATCGATTTCCTTTTCGACCTGGTAGCGCGACAGGATGGGATGGAATCGAGCGCCGACGAATACGCGACTTTCAATCACTTCAGCGAAAAACTCACTAGAAAGGATGCTGATCTCGAAGCGGAGTGGCTCTCCGTGAAAAGAACATTCATGGTTCTCGAAGAGTGGTTCGTGGATCGCCGCCTTTACCACTTGGTGGGTTTCCTGATTTGGGCGGGAGTGGATGTCAATGAACTGCGGGTGTTAGCCGTCGGGGCTACCAAGCGCGAATTCAAAGAGAAGCTCAGAGCGCAAGTATTCGAGCGCACGTTCGGCGTTAAGGCCGATGTACCCGTCACGGCAGAATGGATTGCAGACCAATTGGACGGAATGAACTATAGCCCCGGTTCTGGGCGTATTCGAGGCATCCTGCTGCTGTTCAACTTGGCGACGCTGCTCCAGAACGCACAGTCCAATATGAGATTCCAATTTGACAGCTTCAAGACGGCCATGTGGGACATCGAGCATGTGCGTTCCGTAGCTCCAGATCGGCCCGGCGCCCGAAAAGGGCAAGTCGAATGGCTGGAGCGATGCATGGGGTATCTGAAATCAACCGTCGAATCAACCGACGAAACATCCGACCTTCAGGCTGACATTCAGGCATACATCAACCTTCCCGCCAAGGAGGCAACTGATGCCGCCTTTGATCCCGTGTACGAAAAGGTTCTACGCCACTTTCAGGAAAGTGATACGGACGAGGAAGACAACGGCATATTCAATCTCGTTCTCCTCGACTATGCGACAAACCGAAGCTACAAAAACGCCGTATTTGCAGTAAAGCGTCATCGGATTCTATCGCTCGATCGGGACGGGGTGTTCGTTCCCTTATGTACCCGAAACGTGTTTTTGAAATGCTACAACGCGCAAGTTGATCACGTCATGTTCTGGACACGGAGGGATCGCGACGGTTACCGGCAGGCACTGATCGATATTTTGCATGGTTTCTTTGCCGGGGGATGGATTCATGGATGAAATCAATCAACCCATCACATTTCGTCAGCTTCTGAGCAAGTGCCCTCGAATCGAGGTGCCGTTGATCCAAAGGGATTACGCGCAGGGCCGTGAGTCGGAGAAAGAGGTACGACAGCACTTTCTCAAAGCTCTCCATGCCGCATTAATTCTGGAATCCGGGGATTCCGGGCCGCCGCTTAATCTGGACTTCGTCTATGGCAGCATGGAGAATGGAGCCTCGGGGAGCTTTCTTCCGCTGGATGGACAGCAGCGTCTGACCACACTGTTCCTGTTGCACTGGTATCTAGCATGGCGTGATGACCAACATTCCCAATTCAAACGCTTGCTATGGGATGGTCGGCATGCAAGGTTCACTTATGGCGTTCGGCCCAGCAGTACAGAATTTTTCGATGAACTGGTGCAATACGCACCAGATTCTGCACCGGAAGACGTGCCAACACTCAGACTGATGGTGGAAGATCGGCCGTGGTTCTTCTCGCATTGGCGCCTTGATCCGACTATTCAATCGGCTCTCGTAATGCTAGAGGACATACACTACCTATTCAAACCAACAGCAGGACTCTTTAAGCGTCTGACGAATGATGAACGGCCGGCGATCACCTTTCAGCTCTTGCCATTGGAGCATTTCGGTCTGACCGACGATCTCTACATCAAGATGAATGCGCGGGGGAAGCCTCTCACACCATTTGAAACCTTTAAGGCTCGATTCGAGGAACTTTTGATCGAACTGTTTCCGACTGAGAAGAGAACGTTGGGCGATGGAGAGGTAAGTGTCGCTGAGTTCTTCGAACGACGCATTGACACTCGGTGGACTGATTTCTTCTGGGCCCACAAGAACGCGAAGACCAACACGTTCGATGACTTAGTCATCAATCTTCTTCTGGCGTTGGCTCGTGTGAGTCTGGATCCGTCAAACCCTAACTTCAATCAAGACACATCGGCACTAGGCGACAAGCAACTCAGCGGAACATTTGCACTGTTTCACGAGCGCGGCTGGCTGACCCGCGGCTTCGCTGAAAACCTAATCGTCCTTCTGGAAGCATGGAGCATTAGCGGTGGCAAGCAAGCCCCCGTATTGCCGAACTCTAGATACTTCGATGAAGCGGCATTGTTCCTGAAAGCCATACAACAACCAGCGGCACTTGATTACACGGAGCTGGTTCAGTTTGCAGCGCTCGTGTTCTACCTTCGGCACCACGAAGGAAACGTACAGCCAATTGACCTGAAGGAATGGATGCGCGTTGTTCGCAACCTTTCAGCTAATACCGCAATCGAGCGACCGGAAGAGTATGGGCGCAGCCTTACGGGGCTGACCAAGCTCTTGCCTCATAGCCACCGAATACTTGAGTACCTATCCACTGAGGCTGTTGGTCCGATCGGCTTTAGCCCTCAGCAGGTCCGTGAGGAAGTTCTCAAGGCAAAACTGATTCTCGCTGATGCCGCTTGGAGAGACCGCATTGATCGAGCGGAAGAGCATGGCTACTTTTTCGGGCAGATTGAATTCCTTCTGGATTTCTGTGGCGTGCTTGCGCATCCGGAGAAAGACCCAACAAAGTGGGGGAATACCGTTCACGCGAACCTGCAAACCGAATTTGATTTGTATCTTAGAAAGGCACAAATTACTTTTGGCTCGTCCGGCCTTGCACTTACCAAGCCGGCCGCAGGAGAGCACTTGTGGAAAAGGGCATTGCTGGCCATCGGGGACTATTTGCTTTCAAACGGTAGCAACAGCTCATTTCTTACCGATCCGCCATCAAATTGGGATAGCTGGAAAAGATTGCTGCGAGGTGATGATGGAAAGCGCACATACCTCAAGGCCCTTTGGGATCGCTTAGCCCATGATGCCGACATTGAGCCGCAACTGAATGACGTCATTAAGTCCGCTACAGACCTGGAACCGTGGCGTGCCATTATTGTTGGCACTCCAGAGGTGATCACCTACTGTGGCTTGCAGAAAATTCGTCGTGAGGTTTGTTCCGAGGAAATATACCTCCTTAATAAGACGCAAATGAATGGGAATCACGCGGAATTGTTCAGTTATGGTCTTTACCTTGACTTGGGCAAGCTAGGTGTCGACCACGAATTGAGTGCGTTGGCCTCGAGGTACTACGAATCGGTTTCTACAACCGACGCGGAACCGCGGCTCGTGTTCAGGCCAGAATGCGCCGGACAGCGCCTCAAGATTGCAGTCGAGTCTTCAAATGGGCAGTTTCTAGTTTGTGTTAGTCGATCGGAATTAGCCAGCCTTCCCGAGTTGGCGACTGCATTGCGCGACGATGTAGGTCTCGATGAACAATTTGGGACTTTAAGCCGGCGTGTGTTACGTGCTGACATTCACGAGGTACTGCGCCAGGTAGCAAGTACCCTGCAAAAGTTTTCAACCTGATTGCTGACCATGCATGAACTATCCCGCTCCAAAAGCAAGACGCAAAACCGCGTCATCGACCGTATCCACCGACAAAACGCGGCCCGACCGGCTGAGCTATTTGAGCCGGTTCTTCCAAGACCAATAGCAGCCGCCAATTCGCAGTGAAAAATAGTACAACTCTCATTCCGTTTCTCAAGTGGGCAGGAGGAAAACGCTGGTTTGTACAGCGGCACGCCGATTTGCTCCCCCAAAGCTTCAATCGTTACATCGAGCCTTTTCTTGGTGGTGGTTCCGTTTTCTTCAGCCTACAACCGGATAATGCAATACTAGGTGATACAAACCCGGATCTGATTGCCACGTACCGTGGAATTAAAGAGAAATGGCAGAGCGTTGTCAGAAGTTTGCAGTATCACAATCAGCAACATTCTGACGCTCATTACTACAAGATACGCGATGCGAAACCGAGACATGATTTTCAGCGCGCTTCGCGCATGATCTATCTCAATCGGACATGTTTCAACGGAATTTATCGGGTAAATCAGCGAGGCGAATTCAATGTGCCGCGAGGAACCAAGAACTCGGTTCTGCTCGATACGGACAATTTCGAACAGATGTCGAGACTGCTCAAAGGAGCAGATATTCGCGTGGCCGACTTTGCAGCGTTAATCAGTGAAGCGAAAGCAGGAGATTTTATCTTCGCCGATCCGCCTTACACGGTACGGCACAATTTCAATGGTTTCGTGAAATACAACGAAAAACTGTTTAGCTGGAGCGACCAAGAGCGCTTGGCAGAAGCTCTATATTGGGCAAAGCGAAGAGGTGTAAACATTGTGGCTACCAATGCTAATCATCCTTCTGTCCGAGATCTCTATGAAGATTGTGGATTCAAGTTAATCACCACATCGCGATACTCATCAATCTCGGCACTGCCGGAACATAGAAAGCAGTTTGACGAACTCATTATTTCCTTCAACGCGAGTGATAACCAGCCATGACAGATCTCTTTCAGATGGTCAATGCTACGGCAATCCAGAATAATCCAATCGAGGCTTTGCGAACTTTTCTTGATCGTGAGGCAGGCGTAGAAGCAGCCCGTCAAGTCGACAAAATGCGCTTCGTTGGCTACGTCTTGGAATTAGGCTACGACACCGCGAAGATCATTACCAGCGACCCGTACAAACTTGCCGTTGGAGGAATTCCGCGCGGATCATTTTTGATCATGACACCTGTGAGTGCCGGGAGTGCGCCTCCACATTTCACTTTGCTCCGGGTAACTGGCGTATCACCAACGCCTTTGAGCAATCAAGTGCAACAGACATATTTTGAACTCCACAAAAAGTCGATGCCGGAACTCGACCGTTGGACGCAAAGCGAACTCCAGTGGGGGGCCCTAGATTGTGATGTCCTGGGTATGTTCTATGCGGACCCAACCAATATGCAGCGACTAGCGTTTTCCGGTGATGTGAATAACGTCGTTAGTGCTCATCGCTACAAGGTGTTCGCTCCAGATGAGGCCCTGCTGAAGGTCATCGTCAACGGCACAGTAAAGCCAGAGCAGCAATTTGAGATTGGAAGGCTGCGAACAATGGAATGCGGCCTTTCTAGTAATGGCGGTGTTAGCAATATCCCGGTGAGTATTTCAATCCGTGACTTTCGTGGCTGCCGAACGGCCATGTTCGGAAAGACCAGGCTCGGCAAGTCCAATGTTGTTAAGCTGATTGCTCAGGGGTTTCTTGAAGCGACAAAGCCTGAGCGCAATGTGGGGCAGCTAATTTTCGATATCAATGGAGAGTATGCTAATGACAATCCGCAAGATGGAAACAAGTCAATACGATCGGCGTATAAAGATAGTTGCCATGTTTATGCTCTAACCAAGCGAGAGGGTACAGATTCGAAACCTCTTCGCCTAAACTTTTATGAGCAGCCAGATTCGTGCATTTCGGTCATTGCCTCTTTGCTGCTGCAGGATAGCCGAACGTCGATTTATATCAAGGGATTCTCCAGTGTTGAATTACCGTCAATAGCATCGATACTTGCTAAACCTATAGAGGCAAGAGACCGCGATGTGAGAAAAATTCAGATCTACTGGGCAATACTTAAGAAAGGCGGTTTCGTTGAGAATGCTACACGCCTAAAACAACTCGGACTAAGAGGTGCCAACGCCTACAATTTCACTCCTTCATTTAGCAAGGCATTGCGTGAAGCAGCCTACAAATTCGCTGACATTGATTCTCCTCCAGAGCACCCTCAGTCGTTAGCCGAATTGGTGGCGGAGTTAGAGGTAATAGCCGCGTTTGCAGCTGAGAAACCTAAAGACAAAGCGCTGAACTCGACTGGGTCAGGCGAGCCTATTCTTGACGCGCATGACATGGCAATGCTTCGATTTCTTGCTCCTTCAAGCGGAGCCGGTCCATCAATGCTTTTGCCATATGCGCGGCTATACCACGCGCCGGACGCGTCGAACTTTGTAGATGAGATTTTGGATCTTCTGGATGCCGGTCAAACGGTAATTCTCGACCTAGGAAGTGCGACAGACGAAATACGCAGGTATTTTGCGGACATGCTATCGAAGTCCATATTTTCCCATCAGGAAGCGAAGTTTGTAAGCAATGCTCTTGGCATTCATTTTGTCCAGCTGTACTTCGAAGAGGCGCACAACCTATTTCCTCCGGACTCAAGAGACCTAACAGGAGTCTATGCGCGATTTGCGAAGGAAGGAGCTAAGTTCCATATCGGAATGGTCTACTCAACTCAGTCACCATCAACAATAAACAAGGAGTTGCTGGCGCAAACTGAGAATTTCTTTGTAGGGCACCTATCAAGCCAAGATGAAACGAAGAGTCTTTCGCGGGTGCAAGTCGCTTTTGATGGAATTGAAGAAGACATACTTCGTGCCAAGACTCCCGGCTACATGCGTATGCTGACTATGTCGCATCGTTTCGTGATCCCGGTTCAAGCACATCGTTTCGAAGCAGTTGCATCGTAGGGGGGCTGCGATGCCATATGCGTCGGGAGTAAGATTGCCAGGTGAATCTGCTTCAAAGCTAGGCCACCTGGCCGTTATCCAGAGTGACTGGGTGCGCGCATTGGTCGGTGAATTTGAGGCCGCCAAGGCCGTCGAGCAGGATCCATCGAATACGCTATGGGAGATCTTTAGCGCGGACGGGGTGACACCACTTCGGAATGTTTGGGCAGTTGACGGCTCCTTCGTTTCTATCCAATCGGAGCACAACCCTCCGCGAGAAGTCGCATTCGTCAAGACAGCGCTACTGACTGTTGACCGCATGCGCCTCGAAGCTATTGACAAGAACCACCCTCATCCGTTGCTGCTTCAGGATGTCCTTACAGGGAGCGCGGTTTTTCACGCCACCGTTTTTCCGTTGAAGAACGTCAGAACAGCACTTGGGACAAACTACGATGCGGTACGACATATCGTCCGCGATTCGATGAAAATTGACGAGGGTGGGGCCTTCTATGAAACATTGAAGTGGATCGCCTATAGAAAATGGGATAAGACCAGTAAATCAACTTCGCCAGGGTTTCAGTGTCCTCACTGCCACAAGGATATCGTCCAGGGTTTGCCGCATGATGCCGATGAAGGTACATGTCAGAACTGCGCGAAGACAGTCTTCTTGACCGATATGATCGGTTTCCACCTTGACATGGATGAGGAAAGTGCCCCCGATTCGGTCGCGTCAGCCTACATGCTGATCATGGAAACTCTGATGCTCTTTACTGCGATCCGCGTGCTGTGGGGACATACGGACAAAAGCCTTGTCACTGAAACTCTGTTCATCAAAGATGGCCCGCTTACGCTGCGCAGTCAGTACTCAAAACTCGTTCCAAACATACGAGGTTTCTTACAACATGCCAAAGATGCGTCTAGACCGGTTCATGTAATTGGTCAGGAAAAGAGCGGGGCTTTTTTTGATCACTTGGCGTCCATAGTTCGCTTTGCTCAGCCACATGGGCGTGGCCAACCACCCTCGTTTGCCGTTCTATCGCACGAGTTTGTTCGTCGTGAAGTTCATCGATCACCGGATTTGGCAAACCCCTATGGCAAGAGAACCAACTGGGGTGAGAAGGTGTATCTCAAAGTTGATCCAGGTACCTACATGGTTTTGAACGTACCTACGGGAGATTATCTTGACGATGTCTCGATGCCAGGCAAGGATCAGTTGATCGGGCTACAGCGAATCATTGCCACGCTTCCCAGCCTTGTTAGTCACAAGTTTGAAGGTGCTCTGTTTCCTGTGGAACTCGCTAACGGTATCGCATCAATGTCCAGTTATCCGTCGGCAAGTATTCTGCAGCGGTTCATCAATGCGCAGACACCATAGTGTTGACCGATTGCAGCCGCCGTTCGTTACAACTGATCACCGACGGCTCCCCGCTTTGAGTATCGGTTTGGATTAGAGTCCGGTTACTGATCATACCGCGTTTGCCTCGGCGAGTTGCCGGGCATAGGCGGCGGGGGTGAGTCCTCCCAATGAACTCATGGCGCGGGATGACTTTTATAACGAGATCGATTCAGCGGAAAGATCGATGCGGATTAGGTCAACCAATTCAGCGGGGAGGGAAACTGCTGGAGGAGCCGAGATGTTCGTTGCTTCGTCTTCGTCAGTTCGAGTTGGATCTGTATTGTCCGGATCGTCAAGGCGCTCATCAACGTCGGTCGTAAATTCGGGTTGTCCCAAAAGAACCTCGAACTTTTGTGCGCGTGAATGGAGGGTCTTGAAGCGAAACTCGTCGTAGTCGAACGCTAGAAATGGCACGCCAATGTCCAGGCGATGCTGTTGCGGATCAACCTGATACATGCGTTCACCCAGAGAGCCGACGCGATCGATGCGGCCGGTTCGCTGCTCAAAGCGCGCCGGGTTCCATGGGAGGTCGTGATGGATGATCTCGTCACAATTGAGGTGGAGGTCGATACCTTCCGAACCAATCGCGGTGCACACCAGGATGTCGGGTAACAGGGGCGAATTGAACGCCGCGCATCGGCTGATCCGGGTCTCCGGTTTAACGTCGCCGTGGAGTTCGGTCACGATTTCCTCATCCCGCAGGTAGACGCCCTTCCACAAGCTTTGGCGACGCGAGCTGTGCTGTTGCAGCCGGCGAATGCTGCCCTGGGCGTCGCAAAGCACACCCAGGAAGCTCTGAAGCCGGTGCCAGGGTGAGCGCAGGGGATGATCGGTCGAATTAGCGATGACCTCGACGGCTGCCACCCCAAGTCGATCTGCTCGTGCGCTACCGATGCTAGCCAGGGTGTCGAGTCGCAGCAGGATCTTGCGTAATCCCTGACCGACATCCAGCAAGAGGTGCGCGAACGCAGACAGGTCAGCCGATCCCGCGCTGTTCTGAAACTGCGCGCACTCGTCCTCAAGCAGTTTCCAAAGGCGGGCATGCAAGGCCACCGAGTCGTCGACCGGGTGCCAGATTGTCGGGCCGTTGGTGATTTCTCCTAGTGCGTCCGCCAGTGGATTGGCATCGGGTTCGTCGTCCGGGTCGTCATCGAAGGACTGCAGTTCCGGATTGGACTCAAGCCGTAGATAGACGCGGAGGGCTGCTTCGGATTCCAGGATGCCCCGGAACATGTCCGTGCACAGGTTGTGCGGCGAGTGGGCAGCGAGCAACAACAAGTCGAGGATCTTGTCGCGCTGCCGGCTGTTCAGGCGACCAAGTCGCTCCTCAAGGCGCTCTAAGGCTGCTGAAATCTGTTCCTGATTCGCAATGAGGTTCTCGGATTTTCTATGGGCGGCTTGCCATGAGCGGCTCCAGTAGAGCTCCACTGCGAGGTGGTCCCTGAGGATGTCGCGGCGCATGCGTTTGGTGCCATCGATGCCGATCGACTTGAAGTCTTCCGCGGCAATTCGGGTGCGTAGGGTTTGAACGATTTCGTCCTGCGTCGCCAAGCGTTCACAAAAGATCAGCGTCTTGCTGCCGGCCCGGTAATTGGCCAACGCCCGATCGACCGTTGCCGAGACTTTCGGGTGTGTCGTCCGGCGCAGCGCCGACTCAAAGAACTTGAGGTAGCGTTTTGTTGCTTCGGAAACGCGCTCGCCAGCAGCCAGGTCCTTGTTGCTTTCCCGAAACGCGCCAAAGCTCGATGCAAACCCGCTCAGAAGGTGCGCATTCGCCTCTTTGCCGTTCTGCAGTGAATCCTGCCGGACGCGTTGCTCGACCCGCATGCCTAGGTAGCTCAGCAGCGCGCCCGAGGTATCCCCTAGGCCGGCCGTCGTGTAGAGCGCGCTGCGCGGTTGCGCGTAATTGGGGGAGCCGGTTCGCACATAGTCTTTTCCGGCATGGACATGCCGCTTGTCTCGCGACTTCGTGTGCCGGATGACGACTTTGGACAGGTCTTGCCGCAGGTCCTGGATCGACTGGTAGTAGTCGACCAATGCAGAAACAAATGCAGCAAACTCCTCGGAGCAGGGATTGTCCGCAGCGAAGGCGGACAGGGCGGTAACGCGGCTCGCTCCATCGTGGTTCGGGTGGGTGTCGACGAAGGACTGGAGCATGACGACGTCCGCGTGGTCAAGCCGGCCCCAGGCGCCCTGGAAACGGGCGCTGGCAGCGAGGCAGCGTGATGCGGGCCCATCCGGCGCAATCAGTTGGCGGACAACATCGAGTGACTGGTCGTTTTCTGCAGCGACGAACTCGAAGATCCGTCCCAACTCATCCTGGTGCAGCTGGAACGGCGTTGCCGACATCATTAGCTTGTTGGGGATTGCCTCGCGGAATACCTGCGCGAAGTCCTGCGCGCCGTTGCCGCCGTTCTTCCAGTTATGCACCTCGTCGATGACACTCAGGACGATATTCGCCTCCCGAAGCTTGGTTTCGACGATGCGATCAGAAAGGTCTTTGATGCATCGCCCGGGATGCTCGCCCAACAGATCCGCGATGACTTGCTCGGGGCCGGCGTCGGCAATGGTTGCGTCGACCACTGCCTCGAATCCCCACAGGTTGGTGTAGCAGAGCTTGCCGAGCCAGTCGCCAAGGCCCTCCAACTGCTTTTTCTTGCTCGCTGGCGCATCCGGCAGTTGGCAGACCAGGTTGGATTTGTCGACCGATCGAATCACGTCCTGTCGCGTCTGCTCGCGTCGGCGCTTGAGTGCGCGCGTCACGATGTACGACGCGAAGAGTTTTGATTGCGGGTTGTTCGACTTCGCCCGGCGCAACTTCGACATGGCGACCACGTAGACGTTGGGCTCCATGGCATCCTGCTGCGCGCCGAAGTCGCGAAACAGTTCCTTCAAGAAGTCATACGACTGGTCCGTGACAAGATCCCCGGCCATCTGGTCAAAGCGTTCTGGTTCCAGCGACTTCTGCTCGTCCAGATAGTTGTTCAGCGCCAGCTGCGACAGGTGCGAACTGAGCGCCAGCACGTCCGGGTGGAGGTCGTCGAGCCCATCGCAGATGACCCATCTTTGGCGATGCTTGCCGCGCTTGCGGCGCGCGTCAAACCACTTCAGCACGAGGTACGCGAAACTCTTCAGCATTGTTTCGGAGATTCGGGGGACGTCCACATTCTCGTAGTCGTGCAGGTTCTGCACCAGGTCCCAGTAGCCACCTACGACGAGTGGGCGCAGCTGTTTGCGCCGCTTGTGCTGCAGATAGTCGCGATTGAAGGTGCGGATTTCCTGTTCCCACTTCGCGCTCAGCAGATCGTTGGGAACGACCAGCAGCGCCTTGCGGTTGTTGCGACTCGTTTCGAACAAGTGGGTGGCGATTGCAGCCAGCGCGGTATAGGTCTTACCCATGCCAACCTCATCGGCCAGCAGCACGCAAGCGATTCCTCTCTTGTGGCGCTCACGGATGACCGTGGCGGTGTAACGCTGCCGATTCCAGTCTTCCTGGACGCGTGGGTCAGGTGCCTGTTCGTTGAGAAGTTGTTTCATGGTGCGGACCGTAATTGACCCACGACGAACGCGTGGTAATCGGAAGCCAGGGTGTCGAATCCCTTGGCTCCATCGAGCGCTGACTTGATTCCGGCCACGAGTTCGGCGAATTCAGTGCGCTCGGATACCTGGGTCTGCCGTGCCAAGGACTCAACGAAGAGGCCCAGCTCACCCAGTTTGAACAGGCGATCGGCCAGCTGCTGGACGGGTTCGCGCTGCAACAAGGTCGCCAGGCCCGACAGGGGCTCGATGATTTGGCTACGCATGGCGCGCTGGCGGGCCGCTGGTTCATCGACCTTGGCTGCCTCGGCCAGGCGTCGTTCGAAGCTGCCCTCAACGCTGGAGAACAAGGAGAGGTAGCGCTGCATGGCGATCACACAGTTCGCCTCGCGATCCACGTCGAGCATCGCGACTGGCTGGGCAGCGGCATTGCGGCCGTCCAGCCATTGCGTCGATTCCGGGTCGTCGCCTTCATCGGCACCGTTGGGATTTAGGTAGAAGGTCAACCAGTCCCAACTGGACGCGTGCATCAAGGCTTGCCGGTCGGCGATGATTTCACCGGCGTACTGGAACGGGAACCAGAAACTTCGGTCGGCCTTCTGCCGATGCCGGAATTCGAGCGTACGGCCGCCGAGCAGCGTGTTGCGGAACTGGCCAATCGGGATGTCCTGGGATACGTCCTCGGCAAAATTGAGGCGCAAGTCCGCCCAGTGGATGTCGTATTCCGCGATCCGCTCTAGTTGGGTACCGTGCACCGTAAACCGGAAGCAGTCGGAATCCGGTGACGGGGCGAGCACGACGAAATCGATGAATCCCGGAAACAGCGAATCCTCGACGATCTCCTCAGTATCCGGCTTGGGTGGGGACTCGGGCGGTAGATCAGGGAGCTCGTCGAAATGATTGCCCGGCGCGACCGACAATGCACGCAAAACGACCTTGCGCAAAGCGGGGGCGTTGTCGATCCGCTCGATAAAACCCAATTCGCGGTTGTCACCGAGCCAGGCCTTGCGCGAGAAGTTTGCGCTGCCCAGGTAGGCAATGCCGGCGCCATCCGCTGTCGCAAGCAGCAGGACCTTGGCGTGCAGCGCGCGATCGAGCACCAAGTCCTTGGTGGAGTTGCCGCCCTGCCGTTCGATCCGCGCGCGTTCATCAGCGGAAATCGTTTCCGGAATCAGGCGTAGCAGCGATTGGTCCGCTGCGAAATGCTTCCCGAAGTGGGCCCGGGAGAGGTTTGCCTGATTGGCCGCATCGGTGACGATTTCCAGGCGGGAGAGGGTCGGGAAGCGGCTGCTGATTTGCTCGGCGAGGCAATGAGGGGCGGGGTTTTCGTCGAAGAAGGGGGAGACGGCAAAGAGGCTCGTCGGTGCTTGGTTCGGGAACCAGGCATTCCACCGTTCGACCAGCAGTTCGAGGCCGGAACGCTCGCCGTAGCCAGAAGCCAGCAAATGGCTGTGCGCATCGGGGCGGGGAGGTGGAGTCCCCCAGGCGTTGATTCGCGCATCCAAGGTTGCTAACGCAGCGGCGAGCGCCGACTTCGATGACGCTTGCGCCTCGGTCAGGTAGTGCTGTCGAAGAAACGCAATCCACTCGGCCAGGATGTGCGTCTCTGCCGACTCGGCGGACTGCCAGGTCCATTCCTGCAGGACTTCGCGATTCCTGAAGAGCCCTGTGTAGGTCAGGTTGAAGCTTCCGACCACCAGTCGGATCGCCTTACGGGTGACGATGCAGTACGCCTTGCTGTGGTGGCAGGAAAACGCTCCCGTCTTGCAGGGGTGCAATTCCAGGAATTGCGGCAGGCGACCAAATGGTTTGGTCTTGCGTGCGTCGTAGAAAACCACGGGCCTGATCGTCGACAGCAGCTTCAGTCCGGAGCGGGCCAGATCCTTCTGCTCTTCCAGGGCGCGGTGCTGCACCAGGTTCAGGAGCTGCTGTTCATCGAACTCAAAGGTCAGGACAATGAGGTGCTCAATTGGATCGTCCTCCGCCAGCGCAACGGCTGCCGAGAAGATATCGGAGAAGTTCAGGAAGTCGCCGGATGGCATCGGACGCGGACTCGCCATCACTGGATCCCTGCGTACTGCTGCCACAGTTGGGCGCGCTCGAAATGCCAGTTGCGGTGGTAGCGCCATTGGGTAGCCGCCAACAGCGTTTCGGGCGCATCGGCGACTGATTTGAAGAACTGCATGAACTTCTGCCCATCGACGCGATCCTGGACGGCGATCGCATCCCCCGTAATGAAGGGGGAGGTTCCCTTCCCGCGCTGGTGTGCTGAGTGGTGCGCAAGAACCGTCGCCACGATCGTCGGATAGTCGTTGGAGTTCTCCAACGTGCTCGGCAGTGCCCAGAATTCGCGTGGTTCCTGAACGGCTCGGAATGCGCGCGCTGCCTCACGGATGTCTTTGCTGACCTGCGATGGCAGGCTGTTGGCGGACATGCCAATTTTCTGGATGTGGTCCAGGCGACGGACGTACTCCCATTCGAAAACAAACTGGACGAGACCTGATAGCTGTTCGAAACAGTTGCAGAGCTCGATCCGCCGACAGAGCTCCGGGTGGGCCGCGTAATGCCCGAACAGGCCAGGGAAGAATCCGGGGTAGGTGTCCTCATCTCGGCGGAGGGCAAGGATGTCCTGGGGAACCGGCTTCTCCCACAGCGGCGCGATCACTGGTTCGCGCCGACAAAGTTCGCGGATCAAGGTTTGCCAGACATTTCGTTCGGCAGGCTCAGGATCCGCAGCCTGGCGGAAGACCTGCGCCCACTCCTCGAGTGTAGCTTCGGCGAACAAGTCAGAGCCCAACATCCAGCGATCCGCCAGATCGGCGAAATCGAATCCATTACGATGCTGCCAGGCTTCGGCAAGCGCTGAGCCGTTGGCGGACAACCCGGCGCCGTTGG
Source organism: Propionivibrio sp. (assembly GCA_029975435.1). Taxonomy (GTDB): domain Bacteria; phylum Pseudomonadota; class Gammaproteobacteria; order Burkholderiales; family Rhodocyclaceae; genus Propionivibrio. Next base: position 72,436 of record JARKPC010000088.1, read on the forward strand.
GCTGGAGGATCCGCCAAGTCGTACTCGGGCTGCCGTAATGACCCAGTGCGCCGTAGTTGAGGCGGGCATATAGAGCGGGGCGCTTTTTCGCGTCGTTCAGACGCAATGAATCCTGTCCGGTGAGCGGTTCGTATTTAGTGACGTTGATGACCGAGTCGCCACTCTTAACGCTCAAGACCCCCCAAAGTATCTCGAGATCGCGCACCCGACGCGGGAAGTTCTTTTGGCCAGGGTTCAGAGAATTCTTCCCCAAAAAGCTAAACGCAAACGCCAGGAAGCCATGGTAGGCGGGATGATTCGACAGGACAGTGAAGGGGCGGAAGAGTCCGGAGGAGACTTCACCACTGGGTTTCAGGTAACCGAGTGGGTCAACAGAATTGCCGGCAGTTTCGGTAATGACGAAATTGGTGAACTTCATTCAATCAGGATATCGCATTTTGGGCTTTTCGACCGCCCCAGAGTGGCTGCGACCCTGGAGGTGAATCGCCCTGTCTTCAGTACGTAAGCGTCGTTCCGAGGCCGTCTTGAAATCAGACCTTGAGGTCGTGTAAAGCGAGGCTGATTGCGACGACATCGACGAATGAGGGATCGAAGGCGTCCCCCGCATGACCATGATCACCCCCAAGCACGCGATCACTGTCAGCATCAGGCCCATCAGGACGCGTCGTGCACCGGCATCAGTCATCGTGTCTCCCTGGAACGATCAAGTATTCGGTCAAAGAACGGGGTTTGCCCGGCGCGTTCACGCCGCAGGGCCAGGTAATCCCCGAAGGTTCTTATGTTTCCGCGGGCGGCATGGCCATCCGCCGTAGATCCGGTGCGCCAGCGCAGCCGATCGATCCGCTAGGTCCGTTCCTCCGGCCACCGTGTCCAGATGAGTCGATCTTTTTCCAATTGCACGAGCAACTTGTCGCCGACGCGCCAACCGGCCTGTTTGAGGAAGTAGAGGGGCAGTCCGAGGAACCGTCCGGGTTTCAGGCGGACCGTGGTCCGTGCCGGGGGGTGGCGACGCGGCTTCATCGCTTCGACTCCACGGGGCGTTGGCGCCAGCTCCGGGCGAGCAGCCACCACACGAAGCGCAGCGGAGCGAAATACGCCGCCCATCCCTCCCGGAACGCGGCTTTGAATACGGAGAGGAGCCCTTTCGTTTCGGGGGGGTAGGTAGGATTGAGCCGCCGCCATTCGGCGCGGCAGCGTTGCATGAAGGTCGGTTGGGGTTGGGTTTGAGTCATGGAAGTTTCCAGGTTGGCTGGGGCGGCGCCGTCGACGTCGTGCCGACGGCACCGCGCGCGCGGATCAGTGTAGGGAGGGTGAGGCACAGGCGATGAGCCTGTCCGCGTTCCGCACACGTGCGGGGCTGTCTATGAAACCGCGGGCCACCCTCAGGATGGCCGTCTCGATCGCCTGCGGGGATTCCGGCGGCCGGTGGCAGGCGATCAGGACGTGGACCAGCAAGTGGTACAGCGCGTCCGGGACGATGCTCTTGGTTCGGGCGACCCCCAACCATTCGAGCAGGGTGTACTCGAAGCCGATCCAGCGGCCCCGCTCGCTTAAGGTCACCCCGCTCCCGTCAGCCGCGATGCGGAAATCATCCGCCTTGCCGGCCTCGTGCAACAGGGCGGCGGCGATGAGCACGCCGCGCGCAACGTTCGGCAGGCCGTCGGCCAGCAACACGGCCTCTTCGGCGAGCGCGACGGCACGGCGGAAGGTGCCACCGGGCGGCGCCGGATACTCCGCCATCGAGACCGGGCCGGTCACGTAGCGGTAGAAACGCGCCCCGTCCCAGAGCACGGCATTCAGCAAATGCTGCAGCGGACGCTCCATCTGCTCCCAAAGGTTTTTTGCGCGTTGGGCGAGCGCTCGATCATGGAGCCAAGACGAAGGCACGAGTTCGAACGGGTTGACCGCGGCCACCGGGTGGTCGACGCGGGCGATGCGCAGCACCGGGAGCACCTCGGGGTGAGGCGCCCTCGCCCTCCCTTCCCGGACGGTGACGATGTCGCCGCGGCGCAGACGACTGTCAACGGTCGGCGAGGTCCAGCCAATGCGCAGGGTGTCCCCGGCGTGGTAGAGCGTCGCTTCGTTGTAGACACCGGTCCCGGTCTTGCCGGGGAGACGCGTCAGGCTGGTCAGGCGGTAGTACGGGGCCAGGGCCTTTGCTTCTACCGGGGAGGTCGTACCGGACGGCGTGGGGGTGTTCATGGGGTAGCTCATGCCCGGTCCTCCGTCATTTGGGTGGCCGGAGCACCATCAGGGAGAACGACCTGACGCCCGCCAAGGCCGATCGTTCCGGTGAGCAGGCGTTCGAAGGCCGAACCATCGCGCCGGGTGAGGTTGGGGACGTAGCGGCTGTACACCCGGAAGAGCATCTCCGTGGTGGTATGGCCCAGTTGCCGCGCGATCCATTCGGGGGCTTCGCCGCTGGCCAGCCACAGGGTGGCGGCGGTATGCCGGCACTGGTAGGGGCGGCGAACCTTGAGGTCGAGGTGGCGGAGCAGCGGTTTCCAGACACGATTCGTGACGTTCTTGTAGTCAAGCGGCTGGCCGAGCCGGTTGCAGAACACGAATTTCGACAGGTGACGGGTGCCCTGCTCCTGTTCTTTCAGGGCGTCATAGACGACCTGGCTCATCTGGATGTCGCGCTGGCTGCCGTCGGTCTTGGTGTATTCCTCTTCGCCAGCGACGATGGTTTCCCGAACCAGGATGAGGCGACGGTCAAAATCGACGTATTGCCATTGCAGTCCGTCGATCTCGCCGGTGCGCAGGCCGGTGAAGAAACGCACCGTAAAATATGGCCGAAAGTCAGCGCGGACCGTTTCCAGCAGAGTTCGGACTTCGTCGAGGGTAAAGGGATCGACGTCGGTACGCTTGATCTTGAGTTGTTTGATATTGGCAAACGGCGTGCGAAAATCGAAACGGTCGGCCGCTTCATTGATGATTTGCCGAAGCGGATTCAGCATCTTGTTGATTCTGGCAGCGGACAGTGAGGTTTTTTTGCCCTTCGCGGTGACTTTGGCGAGTTTGGCGCGGAAGGCAAGCACGTCAGCTTTGGAGATCTGGCCGACCTCCCGATCCCCGAATTCGGGAATCAGACTGCGATCGAGTTCGTTACGGATAAGCGTCTTGTGCGATCGCCGCCATTCGATTTCCTTCTCGCCGTACCAGACTTCGGCGAATTCCTTGAACAGCGGCGTGACCGGTGCGGTTATTACACGTGCCGGGCTGGCGAAACTGACCGCTGGAGCCAACGGTTGGCTGACCGGATCGAACTTGGCCGCCTGCCGGCTGGTCGGGAAGAACTGGCGGTAATCGAAGGTGCCCGCGGCAATCTCGGATTCGATTCGGTCGAGAACCTTCTGGAGCTTCTTGCGGTTAGCAGAGGTATCGGGAAGTACCGTATATTCGCGGCACCGCTCGCCAGAAATTCTAAAATCAAAAAACAGTGCTCCGGTTTGACCATGCTTTCGAATGCTACCCATGGCACACACCTCCGTTCGCCATGGGAATGGCAAAGGTATGCTGGGCACAAACGCTCATGTCCTCTTCGATTTTTTCCCAAATAAAGAGAATCTTCCGACCGCCAAACGGGCGGATGTAATGAATCCCTTCGAGCAGCACGCTATCTTTTAATCGTTCACGGATAGTCCGTGAGTCATATTTGATGCGCGACGACAGTTCGTCAGTAGTCAGATAGGTCAATTCCATTTAAGTCTCCTGATAATTTATCGAATCAGGCGATGCAAATATCACATCACCTGATAACAAATTTAATCACATCTTTGCACAATGTCAAGATCGAACGATAATATTTTTAATCATCCGAAAAAACATCACTTCAGGTGCGACTTATGATCAGGTTCAGGCTAAAAGAACTTATTGCAGAAAAAGAGTTCTGCGAACGCCGGGTTATTCCACTGACGGAAGTGGCAAAAAACACGGGAATTAATAGAATGACTTTGTCCAAAATTGCGAATCACCCTGGCTACAGCACGGTAACCGACAACTTGGACAAACTATGCGACTACTTCAAATGTGAACTTAGGCAACTTGCTGAACACATTCCATCGCGTGATCAAGGAACAGATGACCAGTCGTAAGAGATGGAGGATTGGGCCAGGAGAGCAGAGGTCAAATGGGCACCCCCGAAAATTCCAGATTTTTTTGTGGGCTAAAATGGGGCCAAGAATGGGCCAAATCTGGGCCAAGAACAAAAATGGGTTAGGCCAAAACAGCCTAACCCATTGAATTCATTGGCGCGCCCGAGACGATTCCCCTGCCTTCGGAGGGCTGCTATCCGTTGTTGTTTGCAACAGATATGAATAGATTAAATTATGTCTTAATCGGTATCTCTATGATTATTCTAGTTTTATAAATCTTAAAACTGAGACACATAACCCCACTAACCACCGAGACACATACACACAACTTGTCTCTAACTATTTGTATATAGTACAGTACGAGAGTCGATTTGGTCAAGAAAATGACCTCTGCTCTCCCATGCCCAGACCGCTCACAACCACGCACGACACGTCGTTCCCGCTCATTGGCGACGCAT
>JARKPC010000113.1 GCA_029975435.1 Propionivibrio sp.
CTCGGCGACGCCTTCTATCCGATTCTTGTCCATCGGCTCGCAGCTTCGCTCCACGCTTCCTTCCCACACTCGGTCACCCTCATGCAGTTGCGCTTCGCTTCGTTCGCTGTGATCAACTTACGGCGGGACTTACACCCGCAAGAGTGCGCCCATGCTGGGCGCACAATGAAGACGGCGCCCCCAGGCGCCGCCGAGATCAGCCACCAGAAAGAGCGCCGGTCACACCTGCATGTTCATCACGTCGTGATACGCCGTAACCAGTTTGTTGCGCACCTGCACCATTTCCTGGAACGACAGATTGGCCTTTTGCAGGGAAATCATCACCTCGTGCAAGTTGGCGTTGCCATCGCCGGCGGCAAATTTTGCCGCCATGTCTTCCGCCTGCTGCTGGGTCTGGTTAACCTGCTCGATGGTATTTTTCAGCACTTGGGCGAAATCGGTTCCGCCCGCCGCCGCAGTCTGGGCCTCGCTGGCTCGGCCACTGGCCTGCGCCGCCGTGGCACGCAGTACGCTCAACATCTGATCGATACCCTTGGTTTCCATTTGCCTCTCCAGACTCGTTCCGGTCTACCTTACGCAATAAACGCGCCAGCCCAACCGACTATCACTCTTTGAACAATCCGGCTTCCCGGTATTGTTTGAGTTTATGCCGCAAGGTTCGTTCCGACATGCCGAGACGCTCGCCCGCAAGCTTTCGCGATCCGCCTACCGCCGCGAGAGTCTCCAGTATATGCTCGCGTTCCAGGTCGCGCATGTTGTCGGTCCGCGATATTTCCGAAGGCTGGCTTCCCGCTTCCGGCGTTGCTGCAGAAACAACGATTGCCTGCGGCGCCTTGGCAATTGGCGGAACCATCAAATGCAAGGCATCCGCCTCAACCGTATCGCCGGCAGCGAAGATGACCGCGCGCTGCATCACGTTCTCCAGTTCGCGTACGTTGCCAGGCCAGGAATGCCGGCGCAATGCCTCCTCGGCCGAGGGCGCCAGGCGTAAACCACTCCTGCCGGAACGACCGCCGTGCTCGGCAAGAAAATGCGTAGCCAGCGGAACGATATCGTCGGGCCGCTGGCGCAAGGCGGGAATCAGCAAGGGGAAAACGTTGAGGCGGTAATAGACGTCCTCGCGCAACACGCCTTTGGCCACGGCCTCGGCCATGTCCCGGTTGGAAGTGGCAATAAGCCGGATATCGAGAGCTACCGGCTTCTTGCCCCCAACCCGTTCCACCTCGCGTTCCTGCAAAACTCGCAGCAGCTTGGCCTGCAAGCCGAGCGGCATCTCGGTCACCTCGTCGAGCAGGAGCGTTCCGTTCTGCGCCTGTTCGAACTTACCCGCCTGCGCCTGTTGCGCGCCCGTAAATGCGCCTTTTTCGTAACCAAACAGAGTGGCCTCCAGCAGGCTGTCGGGAATCGCCGCGCAGTTGATGGCCACGAACGGTCCGGTACGCCGCGCTGAATGGTTATGGATGTAACGGGCAACAATCTCCTTGCCGACACCGCTTTCCCCGGTCAGCAGAACTGTCGTATCCGTCTGCGCCACACGCGCCGCCAAGGCAAACAGGTTGCGGCTGGCCGGATCGCAGGCCACCACGCGATCATCGTCCATCGACTCCGGCAAGCGGTAGCGGGTGACATGCTCAAGCAGCGCCTTGGGCTCGAACGGTTTGAGCAGGAAGTCGCATGCGCCCGAACGCATGGCTTCCACAGCCCGATCCACGTCGGCGTAGGCAGTCATCAGCACCACCGGCAGATGCGCGTGGCGATTCCGGATCTCCTTCAGCAACGTAATACCGTCCATGGGCATCATGCGCACGTCGCTCACCACCAGTGACACGGGTTGCCCGTCAAGCAGGCGCAACGCTTCCTCGCCACCTGGCGCCGACACCACCGCCTGGCCAGCAAGTTCGAGCGTGTCGCACACCGCTTCGCGCAGATTGGGGTCGTCTTCGACAACCAGTACCGGCAGTCCCTGAGCCATCATTCTCCTGTTATTTCCCGTGCAGTCATCTGTTCCCCCTTTGATCGGAGGCTCCGACCGGCAGCAGCATGACGAATTCAGAGCCTTCACCCGGTTTCGAGTTGACCTCGATCGACCCGCCATGCGCCCGTACCACGCCAAGCGCAATCGCCAACCCCAACCCCGTGCCTTGTCCCCGCGTCGTGAAAAAGGGCTCGAAGATGCGGGCCTGGGTTTCCGGCGCGATCCCTGCGCCGGTATCACGCACACCGATCCGGACATATCCGCCGCACACATCCGCAGACAGCCGGATTTCCCGAACGCTGGCGTTGACACTCTCACATGCCTGCAAGGCATTCTCCAGCAGATTCAGAAGTGCGCCGCCCAACGCCTTTCGGCTGCCCATGATTATAGGATTGCCAACCACCGGCGCGACCAGAAACGCCACCCCTTTTTCGCGGCACAACGGCTCCACTGTTTGAACCGCGTCGGCAATCAAAGAAACCACTGGGATGACATCGCGGCCGATGCTCTCTCCTCGCGTGAAGAGCAGAACATCCTGGATCAGCCGTTCAAGCCGCTTCAACTGCTCCGCCGCCTTGCCGGCAAATCGCGCCCGCGCCGCATCCGATAGCTCCGGTTGCGCCAGATTGGCGCTATACAGGAGCGCCGTAGCCAGCGGCGTCCGCAACTGGTGCGCCAAAGAGGCCGCCATTTCACCCATGGCCGCCAGCCGCTGATTGCGCTCGAGATTGGCCTTGAGTTCATGCGCCGCCGTAATGTCGTGAATCAGCAGGATGCGCCCGCCCGCCGAATCCAGCGGACTTTCGGCAATCGACAGGCGCTGCCCGTCAAGCTGCCATTCCTCCGGGGCATCGGTGGCGAACAGCCGGTTGCCGGCCAACACCGACCAGTCGCTGCCGACAATCGAATCCCCTAGCATTTTCCTCGCCGCGGGATTGGCTTCGCTGACCGTCGATACGCTGTCGAGCACGACCACTCCGGCAGGCAGGGCGTTGAGCAACAGGGACAGGCGCTCGGACAGCGCCTCTTTTTCCTGGTATTGGCGCCGCAATTCGCCGTTGGCCACCGCCAGTTCCGCCGTCAACGACTCCACCCGCCCCTGCAACGCCTCGTAGGCCTGGGTCAGTTCCTGGGAAACCTGATTGAAAACATCGAAGGCGCGCTGCAGTTCCTGAGCCTTCAATTCGGGTGCCGGTATTTGCGGCGCGTCGCCCATTCGATGAAAAATCCCGTGCAGTAAACAGATACAATAGTAAGATAATTCTCAGCAAATATCGCTTTTTGCTTGATTAATCTCAGAGTTCACCCCGCAGAGTTAACGTATAGCAAGCATGGCGGCAACCGGCACAGACACCAGCACCACGGCAGGCACAGACAATCCGCTGGATAGGCTGCGCTACGCCCTCGGGCAATTGAACGGTCAGCAGAAGATCCTGCTGATGGTTGCGGTCGCCGCGGTGATTGCGCTGATCGTCGCCAGCAGTACGTGGCTCAAGCAGGCAGACTACCGCATCCTGTTCTCGAACATCTCGGAACGCGACGGCGGCTCCATCATTGCCGCGCTCGACCAGATGAACATTCCATACAGGTTCAACGAGAGCGGCGGTGCCATTCTGATTCCCGGCAGCAAGGTACATGAGGTGCGCCTGCGCCTGGCCTCGCAAGGACTGCCAAAGGGTGGCGGCGTCGGCTTCGAGCTGATGGAAAACCAGAAATTCGGGGTCAGCCAGTTCGCCGAGCAGGTCAATTACCAACGCGGCCTGGAAGGCGAACTGTCGCGCACTATCCAATCGATCGGCGCGGTGCAGGCGGCCCGCGTCCACCTGGCCATCCCCAAGCCCACCGTCTTCGTACGCGAGGAACTCAAGCCCTCGGCCTCGGTACTGCTCAACCTGTACGCCGGTCGTTCACTCGACCCGGCACAGATTGCCGGCATCCAGAACCTCATCGCCGCCAGCGTTCCCAATCTGGCGCCAGCGAGCGTCACGCTCATCGACCAGACTGGCGCGATGCTCTCGCAACTGAAGAGCAAGCTCCTGGACGCAGGACTCGATCCGGTTCAAATCCGGTATATCCAAGAAATCGAGGCGAATGCCATCAAGCGGGTGGAAGACATCCTTTCGCCGATCCTCGGCCGCGGAAATTACCGCGTCCAGGTCGCCGCCGACGTTGATTTCTCCCAGAGCGAGCAGACAGCGGAAACACACCGGCCGAACAGCACGCCGCCGGAAATCAGCATCCGCAGTCAGCAGACCAGCGAATCGGCGAGCACGATGCCGGCGGCACAGGGCGTTCCGGGAGCCCTGTCCAATCAACCGCCGGTTCCGGCAACCGCCCCGTTGACACAACCTGCCGTCCCGGGCGCCGGAACCCCGGCAACAGCACAGCAGCCCCCGGTACCCGGCCAGATCAACGCCGCAGGAGTCCAGGCCCAGATATCCAACGTCGGTCAGCCAATCAATACGCGCAAGGATTCGACGATCAACTACGAACTTGACCGGACCATCCGCCATACCAAGCAGTCGGTCGGCACCATCAAGCGCCTGTCGGCGGCCGTGGTGGTCAATCACCGCAAGGATGCCAAGGGCGCCGTCAAGCCGCTCGCCGATCAGGAGCTGAAGCAGATCAACGACCTAGTCCGTGAAGCATTGGGTTTCAACCGGGAGCGCGGGGATTCCGTATCGGTCGCCAACGCGCCGTTCACCTCTATCGAAAAGTCGGCGCTGGATATCCCGGTGTGGAAGGACCCGGAAATCCTGGCTCTGGCCAAGGAATTGTTCAAGTACGGGGCAATCGCTGCCATCATCGCCTACCTGATGCTCAAGGTGATCGTACCTCTGGTCAAGACGATGCTCCACCCCCCTCCGGCCGCGCCTCAACGCCATCTCGGGAAGAACATCAATATCGTTGACGAGGACGACGAAGGTTCTCGGCAACCTTCCGGCGCGCAGGCACTCGAACAGAAACTGGGACAAGCGCGCGAACTCGCGCAGCAGGATCCCAAGGTAGTGGCCAACATCATCAAGGACTGGACGGGTTCCAATGCCGGCTGACGATGGAATCGAGAGAAGCGCAATCCTGCTGATTGCGCTCGGCGAGGACTATGCGTCGGAAGTCCTCAAGCATCTCGGTCCGAAGGAAGTGCAAAAACTCGGCCACGCCATGGCCGCCTTGAAGACGGTGCCGCGCAGCAAAGTGGAACAGGTGCTGGCCGACTTCCAGAAGACAGCCAACGAATCCGCCGCGGTGCACGTCGATACGGAAGCCTATGTCCGTACGGTCCTGACCAAGGCGCTCGGCGACGACAAGGCCGCCAACCTCATTTCGCGCATCCTCCAGGGCGGTGACACCAACGGCATCGAGGGGCTCAAGTGGCTGGATGCACCGACCGTCGCCGACCTCATCCGCAACGAACACCCGCAGATCATCGCGACTATCCTGGTGCACCTTGAGAAAGACCACGCCAGCGACATCCTGAACCACTTCACGGAACGGCTGCGCAACGACGTCGTCCTGCGCATCGCCACTCTTGAAGGCATCCAGCCGGAAGCCCTCAAGGAACTCAACGACGTCATGTTGCGCCTGCTGTCCGGGTCCGCCAACATCAAGAAGTCGGCCATGGGCGGCGTCCGGGCAGTCGCCGAAATCCTCAACTTCATGGGAACGGCCAATGAGACGACGGTCGTCGACTCTATCCGCGAATACGATCCGGACCTGGCGCAGAAAATCCTCGACGAAATGTTCGTCTTCGAAAACCTGCTCGATCTCGACGACCGCGCCATCCAGCTTCTGCTGCGCGAAATCCAGTCGGACTCGCTGATCCTGGCCATGAAAGGCGCGTCCGAACCCCTGCGCGAGAAAATCTTCAAGAACATGTCCCAGCGCGCCGCGGAAATGCTGCGCGAGGACCTCGAATCGCGCGGCCCGGTACGCATTTCGGAAGTGGAAAGCGAGCAGAAGGAAATCCTCAAGATCGTCCGCCGCCTGGCCGACGAAGGCCAGATCGTGCTTGGCGGCGCCGGCGGCGAGGAAATGATCTGATGATATCCCGGCCATGAGCGGTTTCATTCCCAAGGAAAAACTCACTGCCTATCAGCGCTGGGAACTGGCAGCATTCGACGAGGCAGAACAGACCGCCGCCAAGGCTGCAGAAGCGGAAAAACGCCAAGCCGAAACGCCGCCGGAACCGCCAGTAGTCCTGCCCACGGCGGCAGACATCGAACGCATGCACAACGAGGCCCAAGAGCAGGGTTACGCGGCCGGCTATGCCGAAGGTATCGCCGACGCCCGGGCTGTCGTCGCCCAGATCCTTTCCGTTCTCGACAGCCTGCAGCAAGCGGTCAACGATCTCGACCAGCACATCGCCGAACAGTTGCTGGCCACCTCGATCGAAGTGGCCAATCAGGTACTCCGGCAGAGTCTGCGTGTCAAGCCCGAACTGCTGCTGCCGGTCGTCCGTGAAGCGGTCGCCGCGCTGCATCCCAACGTGGGCCACCCGGCGCTGCTCGCCCACCCCGAGGATGCGGCACTGGTTCGCGCACACATGGGTGAGCATCTGGCGCACAATAATTGGCGGATCATCGAGGATCCCGCCATTACCCGTGGCGGCTGCCGCGTCGAACTGGGCGCCAGCGAAGTCGACGCAACGCTGGAGACACGCTGGAAACGTGTCATTGAGGCCATCGGCGTCAGCCAGGAATGGCTGAACGACAAGCCGTGATCCGCTTCGCGCCATGAACGAAAACGTTCAAAACCAGCATGTTGGAGCCTGGAACACCTTTCTGGACAACTGCCGCGAGGCCGCCGCCCAGGCATCGCCACTGCTGCCCAGCGGTCACCTGACGCGCATCAACGGACTGGTCATGGAAGCGTCGGGCCTCAAATTGCCGCTCGGCAGTTCATGCCGGATCATCCCCGTCGGAGGCTCGCCGATTGAAGCGGAAGTCGTCGGGTTCAACGGCGAAAGGCTGTTTCTCATGCCATCGGAGGATGTCTACGGACTGTCCCCTGGCGCGCGGGTCGTGGCGCTGGAGACCCCGGCGATTCGACCCAAGGTCGGGCAGCCTGTTCCGGCCAGAAGACGCGCCGTTGACCGGGCCAAGCTGCTGCCAGTGGGAGACTCCCTGCTGGGAAGAGTCATTGACGGCGCCGGCCGCCCGCTCGACCGGCTCGGACCGTTGTTTACGGACACTCTCAGGCCGCTGCAGGGACGCCCGGTGAATCCCATGTCGCGCGCTCCGATCGATCATTTTCTCGACGTCGGCGTCCGTTGCATCAACGCCCTGCTCACGGTAGGTCGCGGCCAGCGCATGGGCCTGTTCGCAGGTTCGGGGGTCGGCAAGAGCGTTCTGCTCGGGATGATGGCTCGATACACCGAGGCCGAGGTGATCGTCGTCGGATTGATCGGCGAACGTGGTCGCGAGGTAAAGGAATTCATCGAGCAGATTCTGGGGGAAGAAGGTTTGCACCGTTCGGTCGTGGTTGCTGCCCCGGCCGACGTCAGTCCGCTCATGCGCCTGCAGGGTGCCGCTTACGCCACGTCGATCGCCGAGCACTTCCGCGATCAGGGCCGCCACGTCCTGCTGATCATGGATTCGCTGACCCGCTACGCCATGGCGCAACGTGAAATTGCCCTGGCCATCGGCGAACCTCCGGTTACGCGCGGCTATCCGCCTTCCGTCTTCGCCCGTTTGCCGCAACTCGTGGAGCGCGCCGGCAACGGCGCCGACGGCGGAGGCTCGATCACGGCGTTCTATACCGTTCTCACCGAAGGTGACGACCAGCAGGACCCGATTGCCGACGCCGCACGCGCCATTCTCGACGGACATATCGTTCTTTCACGGCTGCTTGCAGACGCGGGACACTATCCGGCGATCGATATCGAACAGTCGATCTCGCGCGCCATGGTCAACCTCATCCAGCCAGAACATTTCGAGAAGATCCGGCAGTTCAAGCAGCTCTATTCGCGCTATCAACGTTCGCGCGACTTGATCAGCGTCGGTGCCTACGCGGCCGGCTCGGACCCGCTGCTGGACCAGGCCATCAACTTCTATCCGTCCTTTGAGCGATTCCTGCAGCAACCCCTCGCCGAAAGGGCCGATTTCGACAGCAGCCTCGATCAACTCGACGGCCTGTTCGGTGCCAGACGCTGATCATGACCAAACCATTTGCCTTGCAGACCGTTCTCGATCTCATGCAAATTCGCACCGACGAGGCAACACGCAATCTGGCCCGCCTGATCGCCAATGAAAAGGACGCCAAGGCCAAGCTGGAAATGCTGCAACAGTATCGCGACGAATACGCCACCCGCTTTCGTGAATCGGCCCAGAAAGGACTGACTCAGCGCGAATGGCACAACTTCCAGCAGTTTCTCAATCGCCTCGACGAGGCCATCGATGTTCAGCGGAAGACGGTCGCCACCCAGGTCAGGAATACGGCTTCAGGCCAGGAGCAATGGCGGCAGCAGAAGAAGAAGCTGCAGGCCTTCGACACGCTATCCGAGCGGCATTTCGCCAGCGAAAATGCGCGGGAGTTGAAGAAAGAGCAAAAAGTCCAGGACGAATTTGCCGCTCGCAAGAAAGACGACAAGGCGATCTGACCCCAGGATTGAGAACCGATTTTTGGCACAGATATTGCTGATAGCCACACGCGTTTCGCTTTCAGGAATAGTCCATGCCCATCACCATCGTATCGGCACCGCCAAAGATAAACCAAGCTTCTGTCCCGGAGGCCGGCGTTCCAGCCGAAGGCGAAGGGGCAGGCAACGATTTCGCAAGCATGCTGCTTGGACAACTGTCCCAGGCCGGTCCAGGCATTTCCGGCGTAGATTCTGCGGTCGCCACGCTGGAATCATTGGAGAACAAACCCGAGGGCAATGAAGAATCCGGCGAAGACACCGACCCGAACGACCCCTTGGCATTACTCGCGGCCTTGTCTCAAGCGCCAGTGGAGCAGAGGAATGACGCAGCTGCCGCACTTCCGCAAGCTGGTGGGACCGCACCGCTCACAAACGGGACGAGCGCGCCGAGCGCCACACCAATCGCAAATCCTGCCGATGTTACGCGGCAGGAGGCTTCTGAAGTTACGTCGCCCGCAATGCCGGAAACAACGCTCCCGGCATACGAGCAGAAGGCGGCAAAATTTGCCGCGCCCGCCCCCGCCACTTCACGCGAGAACATGGCCTCGACCAGTCCAAAGGCGCCAGAAATACAAACTGCCGGAACGAATGAGGCACAATCTTCCGTCCCAGTCGTTCAAGCCGGTGCTCATGCCATTCGCCAAGACGGCGCGCCTCTCGTTGTCCCGACGCCTGTGCGAGATCGCGACTGGAACAGTGATTTCGCACAGAAAGTCGTATGGCTCGCGACCAGTCACAAACAGGCGGCAGAACTTACGCTGACGCCCCCGCAGATGGGGAACATCGAGATATCGCTGAAAATCGACCATGGCACATCGTCCGCCACCGCGACTTTCGTCTCGACGAATGCCGAGGTGAGGGAAACCATTGAAGCCGCTTTGCCGAGGCTGAGGGAAATGCTGGCCGGCGTCGGTATCGACCTGGGCCAGGCGAACGTAAGCGCCGAATCTTTCCGCCAACAGGCGTCCGGACAGGACAACGGAGCCGGCAGCGCATCCCGCTTGGCCAACGATAACGCTATACTTGCACCTGACGCTCCGGCGGGCCGGACGCCAGGGCTGGTCGTGACAGGGCAAGGACGTGGCCTGGTCGATATTTTTGCCTGATCGACGACGCGCGCGGATAGCTCGCCGGAAACAACAGGGAACCAGACAAAAAGAGTGAGGTCTCGAAGATGGCCAAGGAAGCCAAGCCTGAAACACCCGCCGCGGACGTCGCTCCGCCCAGAAAAAGCAAAAAACTGCTGATCATCGTTGCCGCGGCGCTCGTGATAGTGCTCGCTCTGGGCGGAACAGCCGCGTTTTTCCTGATGAAAAAGCATGGCCCCGAAGAAGGTGACGATGCTGAAGCCGTGACCGAGAGCGCCAAGGCCGGCAAGAAGAAGGGCAAGGAAGCGCTGCCCGTGTATGTGGCGCTTGACACCTTTACAGTCAACCTCGTCCCGGAATCGGGAGAACAATTCCTGCAGCTCATTCTCTCCGTGGAGGTCGCCGATATCGCGAGCGGAGACAGGATCAAGACGTTCACCCCGAAGATCCGCAACAACGTGATGATGCTGCTTTCCGGAAAAAAGGCGTCTGAATTGCTCACCAAGGAAGGCAAGGAAAAGCTGGCCGGCGAAATCCGCGACCAGATGAATGCGGTGCTGACCGCCGGCACAAAAGGCGGGGAAGAACCGGTCAAGGAAGTACTGTTCACCTCCTTCATTATCCAGTAACTGACATGGCCACCGATTTTCTCTCCCAGGACGAGGTAGACGCACTACTCAAGGGCGTTACCGGAGAATCGGACGAGCCGGAATCAACCGATGATGGTGCTGGCGGCGTCCGCTCGTACAACCTCGGGACGCAGGAACGGATCGTTCGCGGACGGATGCCGACGCTCGAGCTTATCAACGAGCGCTTCGCCCGCTATCTGCGCATCGGGCTGTTCAACTACATGCACCGCACGACGGAAATTTCTGTCGGGCCCATCCGGGTACAGAAATACAGCGAGTTCATCCGCAATCTCGTCGTCCCGACGAACCTGAATCTCGTTGCGGCAAAGCCGTTGCGCGGAACGTCGCTATTCGTCTTCGACCCAAACCTCGTATTCCTCGTCGTCGACAACATGTTCGGAGGCGACGGCCGTTTCCATACCCGCGTCGAGGGACGAGATTTCACGGGAACCGAGCAGCGGATCATCCAGGGAATGCTCAACGTGGTATTCACAGAATACGCACGCTCGTGGAAGCCGGTTTACGACATCTCGTTCGAGTACATCCGTTCCGAGATGAATTCGCAATTTGCCAATATTGCCACCCCCTCGGAAATCGTCATCTCGACGACGTTCTCCCTCGAGTTCGGCGGGACGGCTGCCGACATGCACATCTGCTTCCCGTATTCCATGGTCGAACCCATCCGCGACCTGCTCTACAGCGCAATGCAAAGCGACCAGTTGTCCACCGACCAGCGTTGGATCCTGATGCTGCGCAAGCAACTCAAGGACGCAGAGGTGGAGATCGCCGCCAATCTGGCGACGACGACCATTTCGCTCGGGGAAATCCTCAAGCTCAAGGCCGGGGACATCATCCCGATCAACATTCCAGAGAAGATCACCGCCAGCGTCGATGACATCCCCTTGTTGGAAGGCACTTACGGCCAGCAAGGAGGGCAGTACGCGTTGAAGATCGAGAAATTCATTTCCCCCGACGTCGACGAAACGGCGCCACCAAGGAGTTAACACATGGTCGACGGAACCGACAACACCCCCAAATCCGATGCCGAACCCAACATGGAAGACGATTGGGCTGCCGCCATGGCCGAGCAGGCGCTCGCCGAGTCAGCTGCTCCTCAAGCCCAGCCGGCCCAGATCTTTCCGTCATTTGGCGAAAGCGCAGGCAAGGCCTCGATGATGAACGAGCTGGACATGATCCTGGACATCCCGGTCCAAATCGCCGTCGAGCTTGGACGCACGAAGATCACCATCAAGAATCTCCTGCAACTGGCCCACGGATCGGTTGTCGAGCTCGATGCCATGGCCGGCGAGCCCATGAGTGTCTACGTCAATGGAACCCTGATTGCCCAAGGCGAAGTCGTCGTGGTCAATGACAAGTTCGGCATTCGGCTCACCGACATCATTACCCCCTCCGAACGCATGCGTAAGATCGGCCGCTGACGTTCGCGGCCGATAACAAGATTCCCCAGTCCCGTCGCTTCGATTAAGATAGCGGGCAGATTCCATTCCCTGTCCGCCAAGTGACCCCTCGCCCCGATTCCCGTCACCCCTGTAGATATGTAGCCTTGTTGCCAGCATTCCTGGCCGCATGGATGCCGGTAGCTGCATCGGCGCAATCATCGGCCGTCCCCGACACGCCGGGAATCCCAGGAAGCGCGATACTGCAGATGCTGCTCGCTTTGGCACTGATCGTCGGCCTGCTTTTCCTCGGCGCTTTCGCGCTGCGCCGGCTCAACGGCGGCAAGACCTTCGGAATCACCGGCCCGTTGCGCGTTGTCGGAGGCCTGATGATCAGTCCGCGCGAGCGCATCGTCCTCCTTGAAGTCGGCGACACGTGGATCGTCGTCGGCATCGTTCCCGGACAGATCAAAACGCTGCATACGCTCCCCAAAGGGGAATTGCCTCCGGCCAAGGATGTGGACAACCGGTTTGGCCATTGGCTCAAGCAGATGACAGAACGAACGCATGAAAACTCCTAGCGCTCGCTGGCTGCTCCTGCTGCTCCTCGCATCCCCCCTTGTCGCGTTGGCGCAAACCGGAGGCTTGCCGGCGCTCACCAGCACGCCCGGTGCCGGCGGAAGCCAGACCTATACCCTGTCCATCCAGACGTTGATCACGCTTACCGCGCTGACGTTCATTCCGGCTGGCCTGCTGATGATGACCGGTTTCACCCGCATCATCATCGTCCTGTCGATTCTTCGCCATGCCCTGGGAACACAAACCTCACCGCCTAACCAGGTCATTGTGGGACTCTCGCTGTTCCTGACGTTCTTCATCATGTCGCCGGTGCTGGAAAAAATATACGTCGACGCCTACCTCCCGCTGTCGGACAACAAGATCACGTTCGTCCAGGCAGTCGATCGCGGGGCCGTTCCATTGAAAGCATTCATGCTCAAGCAAACCCGGGAAACGGATATCGGGCTCTTCGCGCGACTGGGAAATACCCCGAAGCTGGAATCGCCCGATGATGTCCCGATGCGCGTCCTCATTCCGGCATTCGTCACCAGCGAGTTGAAGACCGCATTCCAGATCGGATTCATCATCTTCATCCCGTTCCTGATCATCGACATGGTGGTGGCCAGCGTCCTGATGTCGATGG
The DNA here is from genome assembly GCA_029975435.1 of Propionivibrio sp. GTDB lineage: Bacteria > Pseudomonadota > Gammaproteobacteria > Burkholderiales > Rhodocyclaceae > Propionivibrio. Next base: position 12,928 of record JARKPC010000113.1, read on the forward strand.
GCATGATGATGATGTCGCCGGTGATGGTGTCGTTGCCATTCAAACTGATGCTTTTTGTTCTGGTCGACGGGTGGCATCTGATGCTCGGTTCCCTCGTAATGAGTTTCGCCACATGACGCCTGAAACCGTGATGTATCTTGGTCGACAGGCTATCGAAGTCGCCCTGCTTTTGTCTGCCCCACTGCTCCTTTCGGCGCTGGTGATAGGCCTCATCATCAGCATCTTCCAGGCCGCCACGCAGATCAACGAAGCCACGCTGTCGTTCATCCCGAAGCTGGTCGGGATATTTCTGATCCTGATTCTGGCCGGCCCGTGGATGTTGCAGATGATCGTCGACTATATCCGTCAGCTGTTCGAAAGAATCCCGCAACTGATTGGCTGACAGGTAATGATCACCGTCACCTCGGCCGAACTGAACGCCATGATCGCGGCGTTCATCTTCCCTCTGACGCGCATTCTGGCCCTGCTTTACGCCGCCCCACCATTCAACAATGCCAGCCTGCCCATGCTCGTGCGGCTGGTCCTCGGACTGGCCATCACCATGGCCATCGCCCCGGGACTCGACCGACTGCCGACGATCGAACCAGCGTCGGGTGCGGGACTTCTGGTCTTGGCAGAGCAAATGCTGATAGGCTATGCCATGGGGTTCTCGCTGCGTCTTGTATTCAGTGCCGTAGACCTGGCAGGCACGGTGTTCAGCATGCAGATGGGCCTCGGGTTTGCCACCAGTTACGACCCAGCAAGCACATCGCAGACGCCTGTTGTCTCGGAATTGATCGGCATTCTCGCCCTGCTCATGTTTCTGGCCATCGACGGACACTTGATGGTGCTATCAACGCTGGCGCAGAGTTTTCGCGCGCTGCCGATAGGCGTTCTGCCCGGCAGCGCATCCTGGGCAAACCTGGCAAATGCGGCGGCGATTGTATTCTCGGCGGGATTGCTGATCGCTCTTCCGATCATCGTCGCCCTGCTCATCACGAATACCGCACTCGGCGTCTTGGGCCGCGTGGCACCGCAGCTCAACCTCATCGTCATCGGCTTCCCGATCACGATTGCGCTGGGCTTTGCCGCGCTCTATGTCAGCCTGCCGTATCTGATTCAGCCGCTGATGCAGTTCTTCGAAACAGGGTTGCGGTTGATGCTCGGAAATTTCGTACTGAGGTGACTCGTCAGCGGCCATTCACCAGCTGAACCGTCCCTTCGGAAACGCGATAGGTAAAGGGCGTGCTGGATTCCACACCTTCGGAATAATCAAGCAGGCGGTATCCGGAAAACCCCTTCTCCCGCTGGAGCTGCAAGGCCCGCCGCTTTAGGATCTGGATTGCCTCGCCATCACCGCCGACGCGAAAATGCTTGGCGCGCAACGAAAGATGATACATCTCCGCATTGAGTGCCTGCTCCTTGATCGTCCAATTTGGCGCAAGCGGATCGTAGATGATGTAAAGGAGCGCGCTGTTTTGCGGGTTGAAGACCTCGCCTGGCAAACCAAACGCGCTGACAGGGTGCCCCCAAATAAGTAACCCGGCAGCGACGGCCTGGGTCTCCGCGCTCACAGCAATCTCCGGCGTGACATCAACTCCCGGCCGGGAGACGATTTCACCCGATTGCTTCACAGAGTCGACCGTCGTGCAGGCAGCGATGCTAAAGGCGAGAACGGCGAGCGACAGAAAAAACCGTGTTTTCATCAAAGATAGTTGAACAGGCTCAGTCCGCTGATCTTGGCGAATGAACTCTGTGCCGCTTCGAGTTGCATCTTCTGTTGAGTAAAAGCCGAAATCGCCTCGACATAATCGACATCCTGAAGATTCGAGAGTTGCTCCTGATAGTGCGTATCCAGTGCCTCCGAAGCGCTTGCCAGGGAACTGACCTCGTTCATTCGCGAGCCGACGGACGCCTGGACACCCAGCACATTTTCGAGTACCGCATTCAGATTCGCCGTCCCTTCGTTGATCTTGTTCTTCAACGCCGCCAATGCCGCAGCATTGCCCGAGGTAGTCGTGGAAAAGGCCGAGATAAGACTTTGCAGCGTATCAAAGACACTCTGATTCGTACTTGGGGCAACTGTAAACGCGTCACCCGCGTCCGGCGTTCCGGAAATCGAGAATGAAGCTCCGGGGATCCCGGTAATCGAACTCCCCGAACTGTAGGCGTAGTTTCCGACGAGCGTTCCCGTCGTCATGTCGGTGATCGTATAGTTCGTCGCCGACGTGAAGGCAATCTGATAGTTGTCGCCGGTCCAGGCCGCCGGATCCAGCACGGTTCCGGTTCCGATCACACCCGTTCCCGTATTGGATATCCAGGGGCTCAACGTGAAGGTGCCGTTTCCCGTGCGATTATTCACGAAGATGTTCCGCCCGGAATCGCTGACCGAAATCTGCTGCGACGGCCCGATCTGCAGCAGACGCTGGCCGTCGTCACCGACGTAGTTCACCGTACCGTCGGCTTGCTGCTGGAACGGCTGTGTGTTGCCTTGATACCCGGAAAACAGGTAGTAGCCACTGGCGTCCGAACTGTTCGCCCAGCCCAGCAACAGATTGAACTGGCTCTGCAGGCTCTGCGCGATGAATCCGCGCTCGCTATCCGAATACGTCGAGTTGCTGCCGTTCTGGACCTGTTCGATGACGAATTCGATGCTCTCGGCAATGGACTTGAGTTTGTCTTCTTCAAGGGACAACTGCGAGGTAGCATTCGACTGGTTGTCAGCATATTGCGTATTGACGGCCAGCGATTGCTTGACAAGCACGACCTGGGCAGCAGCCACGGGATCGTCCTGTGCCGAGAGAAAGCGCTTGCCGGTAGATAGCTGATTCTGAATCTTGTAAAGCGAGGCCTGCCCATCAAGGAGGCCCCGTGATCCAGACTGAAAGATTTGACTCGTACTGATCCGCATGACTTTACCCGCCGTCCTTAACCGATCGAGAGAAGCGAATCGAAGAGCTTGGAAGCGATCTCCAGCATCTTCGCCGCCGCCTGATACGACTGTTGATATTCGAGCAGCTTGATCGCTTCCTCATCGAGGTTGACTCCCGAAACGGAATCGCGTGCACTCTGCGCTTCGGAAAGCAACGTCGTCTGCGCGGTAAGGATCGTCTGTACTTCCCCTCCCTTGTTGCCGACGCTGCTCACCAATTGCGCATAGATGGTCGAATAGCTCGCCGTGTTGCCGGCCATCGTCTTCGCGCTCTGGAGCTGCGCGAGCAGCAGCGAGTTGCGATTGTCCGACACGCCATTCGTGTTCTTCGCAATAACGAACGTATCTCCGTTTTTCGGTGTGCCGCTGATCGTAAAACTCATTCCGGCGAACGAGATCGTCGCTCCGTTGGTATAGGGAACCGCGCCGGAATTGATCGTGGACGTCACCCCATTGGCCGTAACAGTCACCGGATACGATGAAAAACCGGTCAGTTCGCCGCCGCTACTGCTGCTGTAGGTCAGCGTCACCGGCGCTCCGGATGCCGGCGCGGAGTAGCCTGGCACAACGCTCCCCGCCGTAATCGTCGCCGTCCCGGTATTCGACGTTCCGACCGAGGCACGAATCGGCGCGGCGACTGCAATCTGGCGAACATCGGCGGCAATTGCGGAATTCACCCCAACGCTTTGCGCCGTCAATCGGGTCGGCTGGATCAGATAGCTCGACCCCGCCGGGAAAGAACCCGTCGACGAGAGCGTGAACCCCTGAGATCCTTGCGAACTCGTTTCGATCGCCGTATTCAGGGCGGGTATGTCCGCCGCGCTCCAGCTGACGTTGTCGGAAAGACGCGTCAGTGTCAGGCTGCTTCCGTCGGAAGTCAGGCGGTAGTCGCTCGTCGTAAGGTTCGTGTAGAAGGTTCCGTCCGAACTGTACGACGCCGGCGAAAACTCCGCCGTCACTTCGGCCGACCCGAGAGGATTGTTGGTGTTGGCGATCACCGTCGGGGCAGACACCTTGAAGAAGTCGGCGACGAAAGTCGAATCGCCTTCGATGCTGCCGAGCAGATCCTGCCCCAGCGCATGCTGTGCGTTGAAGGTAAGGGCCAGCGACGCGGCCGTGCGCCCGAGTTCATTTGCCACCGTGTCCAGGGTTTCCGAACGGTATTGGAGAATGCCGCCAAGGCTGCCTCCCGTAATCACCGATTCCGGCAGTTCGACGGTTGCGGAGGGATTGACAATACCGACGGTCAGGCGGCTCGGATCATCCGACGAGGCAATAGCAGCCAGCGAGGAAACCTTGGTACCCACGACCAGTTGCTGCCCATTACCGAAAAAGACGTTGTACGAGCCGTTACTGTTGGTTGTGGTCTTTACTCCGATCAGTTTGTTGAGTTCCGCAACCAGCTGGTCACGCTGATCATAAAGATCGTTGGGTATCTGATTGCTCGATGATTCGGCGACGATGATCTGCTTGTTCAGCGTCGCGATCTGTTCCGAGTACGAGTTGATCGAATTGACGTAGCCTTGGACCTGTCCGTTGATGCTCTGGTACTGCGAACTGACCAACGAGCTCAGGCTCTGGAATCGCGCTGTAAGCGTATTCGCCGCTGAGACCATGGTCTGTCGGGTCGTCAACGACGAAGGGGCGGAATTGACTTGCTGCACGCCGGTGAAGAATCCCTCCAGCGCAGAAGACAACCCGGCGCTGTCGTCAAGAAGCACACTGCTGAGCTGGCTGATCGCCGTCGAATAGGATTCAAGCCTGCTTACGGAGGACTGCGCCACGTTGACCTGCGCGACCAGATAGCTGCTGTAGATGCGCTCGATGTTCGATACATGCGCCCCGCGGCCAACATAACCGGAACCGGTCAGCGTAGCGGCATTCGCCACCTGGACGATACGTTGACGGTTATACCCCGCCGTGCTGGCGTTGGAAATATTGTGTGACGTCGTTGCCAGCCCCAATTGCGCGTTCTGCAACGCCGAGGCACCGATGCTGAAAATTCCTGAACCCATGGAACACTCTCCTCTTCCCTACAAGTTACGGCATCGGGGCCGGTTTATTTAGGGGTCTCAATCAACCAACCAACGCCTGCCGCAGCGTCGTTCCACCGATGATCCTGCCGAGTTTGTCGGCGTAGAGCGGGTCGGTGGCGTAGCCGGACTGTTGCAGGGAATTCGCAAACCGCGTGCCATCCTGCTGCCCAAGCACACCTGAGAAACGGGGACTGCCGCGCAGCAGGTTCGCGTAGTCCTGGAAGGCTTCCCCATAGGAGCCATAGACACGGAACTTCTCGTGCGTCGTTTGTGCGACGCCATCGACATACTCGGTCGTCTGCACTTCGACCGATGCGCCTTGCCAACTGCGCCCGGCTTTGATCCCGAAAACGTTGTAGGTTGGAGATCCGTCCGGCGCGCGGATTTCGCTCTTGCCCCAACCGCTTTCCAGCGCCGAATGCGCCACCAGAAAATGCGGCGGCACACCCAGGCTCTTTGCAGCGTCGACCGCATGCGGCCAGACACGGTTGACGAAATCGCGTCCGCCCACCGAACTGCCCTCTGAAGCATCAACGGCACTGCCGTATGCGTTGCGCACGCGCTCCGCCCCACCGGCAAGCGAAGCGGCAGAACTTGCCGCCCGTCGCTCCGCCAGAGTCTGCTGCAACTGGCCAAGCGACGAACTCACCGCGTCGCCGCTTCCCGGGACAAGGTTCTTTCCCAACTGTTGTTCGATCAGTTTGGCAAACCCCAGCTTGCCCTGGGCGGACAGGTTCTGGGCCAATTGCTGATCGAGAATCGACGTGAAGAAACGCGTCTGATCGTTGTCCATCAGACCATTCTGCGGTGTCGCATCGCGCATGCTCTTGAGCATCATCTGCAGGAGCAGGCCTTCAAACTGCTGGGCCGCCTGTTTCAGCCCGGCTTGAGGATCCTGCTTGAGTTTCAGGCGCAGATCCGACGTGGTCTTGGTGTCGAGGACAAAACGTCTGGCATTGAGATCGTCAGCTTTCATAAGCTGATCACTAGCAATTTTCAGACCCGTCAGATAATTTCCAGGTCCGCTCGCAAAGCCCCCGCTGCTTTCATCGCCTGCAGGATCGACAACAGATCCTGCGGATTCGCCCCGAGGGCATTGATTGCCTTGATCACGTCGGACAGATTGGCTCCCGCTTTCACCGCCATCAGTGCGCCGCTGCCCTGCTTGATCGAAATGTCAGCGGCCGTCGTCGCTACCGTCTGACCGGCAGCGAACGCGTTGGGCTGACTCACCTGCTGCTCCGACTTGACCTCGACCGAAAGCGAACCGTGGGCAACGGCACAGGTTTCAATGGTCACCATCTGGTTCATCACCACCGACCCGGTACGCGGATTGACGATCACCTTGGCCATCATCTTCATCGGTCGGACTTCGATATTCTCGACATGTCCCATGAACGCCACGCGCGCGTTCGCATCCTCCGGCGCCTGGACCCGGACGACACGCCCATCGAGAGCTTCCGCCGTGCCGAGGCCCATTTCCCGGTTGATCGCCTCGACCACGCGCTGCGTCGTGCCAAAATCCGTGGTTGCCAACTCGTAATGAACGAAAGGCCCCTGGCCGAGCAACGTCGGTACTTCTCGCTCGACGGTTGCCCCGCCAACGATGCGTCCCGCCAGAAGATGGTTAACCACTGTCTTGCTCTTGCCACCGGACGCCCCGGCGCCACCGACCATCAGGTTCCCTTGCGCCTGGGCATAGACCTGCCCATCCGCCCCCTTGAGCGGCGTCATGATCAGCGTGCCGCCCCGCAAACTCTTGGCATTGCCCATCGAAGAGACTGTCACGTCGATCGGCTGGCCGACCCTGGCAAATGGCGGCAGGTTGGCCGTGACCATCACAGCGGCAACGTTCTTCAGCTGCAAAGAGAGGGTCGTCGGCAGCGTTGTTCCCAATTGCGCCAGCATGTTGATGATGCTTTGCGTGGTGAAGGGGGTCTGCGTCGTCTCGTCGCCTGTCCCGTCGAGACCGACGACCAGTCCATAACCCACCAGCTGGTTGTTGCGGATACCCTGCACCGTGGCCAGGTCCTTGATACGCTCGGCGGCCACAAGGCCTTGGCCCAACGGCAAGGTGCAACAGGCAAGAATTGCCAGGGAGCGAAGCAATTTGCCGGATATGCTGTTCATGACGATATCCATTTCCCGATCAGAACGGAAGGACGGAAAGGAAGAAGCGCGCCAGCCAGCCCATGATCTGCGCTTCGCTGATGGCTCCGCTTTCCTTGTACTCAATGCGTGCATCGGCCACGTTCGCCGAACTGATCGTGTTGGCCGTGCTGATGAAATAAGGATTCACCACGCCGGAAAGCCTTATGTATTCAGTACCATGGCCGATGGACACCTGTTTTTCTCCGGAAACCAGCAGGTTTCCGTTAGGCAAGACTTCGATCACGGTCACCGCAATATTTCCGGTGAAGACGTTATTGGCCGCCGCGTCGCCTTTGCCCGCCAAGGTATTCGAGGTCTCTGCTGACAGGCCGATGCCCTGGAACGACTTGCCGGGGAGACCGCTGACCGTCGGGACCGACGCACTGATGCTGGACGCCTTGCTGACATTGGTATTCGACTTGGTCGATGCGGAGGTCGTTTCGGCGATGACGATGGTCATCGTATCGCCGACGTAACGAGCGCGACGGTCCTCGAACAGCGTCCGCGAGGCCCCGGCCTGGTAAATACTCCCGTTGGCCTGCGCTTCATTGCGTGGCGCCGGACGAACCGTCATCGGCTGCTGCACATTCGTCGGCGGCACGGTAGTGCAGGCGGCCAGCACAGCCGTTGCAGCCAGTAGGAGAAGGACTCTAGCCATCGTCAAGCCTCAGAGTTGCGTCAGGCGGGAAAGCATCTGGTCAGATGTCGAAACCACTTTGGTATTCAGTTCATAGGCCCGCTGAGTCTGGATCATGCTGACCATCTCTTCGGCCACGTTAACGTTTGAAGTCTCAACGTAGCCTTGGTAGAGCACCCCGGCGCTATTCTGCCCCGGCGTGCTCGGCGTCGGGGTGCCGCTCGACGCGGTTTCCAGATACAGGTTTTCGCCAATACTCTGCAAACCGCCGACGTTGATGAAAGTGGCCACCTGCAGCGAGCCGATCTGCGTCGTGCCCGTTGATCCGGCCTGCACCACGCTCACCACGCCATCCTTGGCGATGGTCACGGTCGTCGCGTTGGCCGGAATGGTGATGGTCGGCTGGATCGTATAGCCGCTGGAGGTCACAAGTTGCCCCTGGTCATTTCTCTGCAACGAGCCGTCCCGCGTATAAGCGGTCGTTCCATCGGGTAACAGCACCTGCAAAAAACCTGCGCCGTCGATCGCCACATCGAGTTCATTGCCGGTCTGCTGCAGCGAGCCCTGGGTTTGAATCCGGGCTGTCGACACCGGGCGGACACCGGTACCCAGTTGCAGGCCGCTGGGGATTTCGGTCGACTGCGACGACTGCGCCCCGGGCTGGCGCATCGTCTGGTAAAGCAGATCCTCGAACACGGCGCGCGCACGCTTGTAGCCGTTGGTGCTGACGTTGGCCAGGTTGTTGGCGATCACGTCCAGGCTCGTTTGCTGTGCATCGAGGCCGGTGCGTGCTATCCAGAGGGAGCGAATCATCGTGTGTTTCCTGTGCCAGTAAGGTTAATTCATCGAGAGAATCTGGTTCGCCTTCGCCGCATTGCTATCAGCCGTCTGCAGCATCTTGATCTGCATCTCGAACTGCCGGGCCAGGCTGATCAGGCTGACCATCGAATCCACCGGATTGACATTGCTTCCTTCGAGACTCTCAGGCGCCAGCCGTACCGTCTCATCGGTATCCGCCGGCTGCCCGTTGCGGGTACGGAACAGGCCGTCGTCGCCGCGGACCAGGTCAGTTTCCGGAGGATTGACCAGCTTGATGCGAGCCACGATATTCACGGTATTCGGCGTCCCGAAAAGTGGGACCGACGAAATCGTTCCATCCGGAGAAATAGTGATGTTCGTATCCGGCGGGATGGCGATCGGCCCGCCGTCGCTCAGGACATTGAGCCCGCTGGCCGTCTGTAGTTGCCCGTTGGCATTGATCTGCAAGTTGCCCGCCCGGGTATAAACCTCCTGGCCGGCCGCGGTCTCCACCGCGATCCAGCCGGCTCCCTGCACCGCCACGTCGAGCGGGCGGCCGGTGGCCATCAGAGGACCCTGATCGAAGACATCGGCCACCGAGGCATCGACCACGAAGGCCCGCGTCGGCATGCCTTCGCCCTGCACCGGAACCGAGCGGAACTTGTGTTCCATGGCGCGATAGCCGATGGTCGAGGCATTGGACAGGTTGTGGGCAACGCCCGCCTGCTGCGAAAACGCGTGATTGGCGCCAGTCATCGCGGTGTAGATCAGTCTGTCCATGCGCGCTGTTCCTTGAGTCGCCGATGCCTAGCCGTTTCGATCAACGCAGATTGACCAGCGTTTGCATGATCTGGTCCTGTGTCTTGATCGACTGCGCGTTGGCCTGGTAGTTGCGCTGCAAAGTGATCATGTTGACCAGTTCGGCCGTCAGGTCGACGTTGGACTCCTCAACGGCAGCAGCCTGAAGAACACCACGCGAACCGGCTCCGGGAGCGCCGTCCAACCCCTGTCCTGCTGTCGAAGAGGACTGGAACAGATTGTTTCCGATATTGAGCAGACCATTCGGATTCGGGAAGGTCGTCAGGACAACCTGAGCCAGATTCTTGGTCTGGCCGTTGCTGTAGTTGCCAAGAATCACACCGTCCGAGCCGATGCTGATTCCGGAAAGCGATCCCTGCGCGTACCCGCCCTGACGCTGGGAATTGACCGTGCTGTCACCGCTATAACTGGTAGAACCGGTGAAATCGATATTCCAGTTCGGCTGCCCGGAGCCCAAGGGAGTGGCGGCGCCAGTGGTAATCGCCCACGTTGACGGCAACGGAAGCACGTTGGTTGCAAGGGTGTTGGGAGGAGTAGCCGTATCCGTTACGCTGACGAGCGTACCACTCGTATTGAAATTCATGCTACCCATCGCTACGGGATTTGCTCCATCAAGCGTCGCGTGCACATCCCACTGACCAGCAGTCGACGTCTTGACGAAGTAGTAGGTAATGTTGTGATCGACGCCCAGCGTGTCGTATACCGTCTGCGCGGTCGAATAGGTGTAGGACAGGGGATTGTTGAAATTGAAGGGACTGACCGAGGGAACATCCTTGCTGGAATTGAGGTTGAGCACCATCTCCGCATCTCCGCCCAAGGCCGCACCGGTAGGCTGCGGGGCGATGTTGCTCGTATCGATACGAATCTCGGCGGGTTCCGATGGAACAATCTGCCCGGTCGGTGTCGCCAGGTACCCCATCAGCTTGTAGTTCTGATCATTGACGATGTAGCCCTCGTTGTCGGCATGAAACTGGCCGTTCCGGGTGTAGGCAATGATGTTGTCACGCGAAACCTTGAAGAACCCGCCGCCATTGATCGCCACATCCAGCGAGTTGTTGGTGGTCGTGATGTTGCCCTGAGTGAATTGCTGGAATACGGATGACATGGTCGTTCCGATACCCACTTGAGAGGCGCCGCTTCCACTGAGAGATGCTGCATAGACATCGGAGAAATGACCGCTGGACGATTTATAGCCAACCGTACTGCTGTTGGCTACGTTGTTGCCCACCACATCCAGTGCCTTGGATGCGCCGTTCAGTCCGCTCAAACCTTGTTGAAATGACATTTCCTGCTCCCGTTCCTAAAAGACCTGCTGCACGTCGCTGAAATTGAATTTACCCAAGGAACCAAGATCCAGCTGGAAGCCTCCGCTCGTGCTCCGTGTCAACGCAGAAACCGTGCCAAGTTGGTACGCAGTTGCCGTTACCGAAGCAGACCCCTTGGTTGCGGTCACCTTGAAAGAATAAGCGCCGTCGGCAGCGGTCGTTCCTGCGCTGGTGGAACCATCCCAAGTGAAAAGCACATTCCCGGCTTCGTTGGCGCCCAACGTTTGCGTCTGTATGACCTTGCCGGTGCTATCGAGGATGCTGACTGTCACCTGATCTGCCGCGCTGGAGAGATTGACACCTCCGTAGGCCTCACCGCTTGCCAAGGTAAGATTCGCGCCGGGAACCAGTACGGTGTTTCCAATCAGCGCAGATGCTTGAACTGCCTGTGTCTCGCCCAAGCTATCGACCAGCGAAGACAGTTTGGTGTTGAGTTGTTCAATCCCGCGCACGGTACTCATCTGGGCCAGCTGGTTGGTAATCTCGGTGTTATCGAGGGGATTCAGCGGATCCTGGTTTTCCAGCTGAGCCACCAGAAGCGTCAGAAACCGGTTCTGGATGTCGTCGGTTGTAGTGGTACTCGTCGACGCCGAACCGCGCGAATTCAATGCAGCAAGAATGCTGCTCGATGTCGTCGTTGTTTCAACAGTGGCCATGCTTGTCTCCTCGTTAACTCGTCGTTACTGGCCCAGCGTCAGGGTCTTCAGCAATAGCTGTTTGGCGGTATTCATCACGTCGGCGTTGGTCTGATAGGAGCGCGACGCGGAGATCATGTTCACCATCTCGTCCACCACGCTCACGTTCGGCAGCATCACGTAGCCGTTCTCATTCGCTGCCGGATTGCGCGGGTCGTAGACCATACGGCCTGGACTGGCATCCTCAACCACCTGCTTGACCCTGACCCCCATCGCGGCTTGGCCGTCGACAGGCGCAGCTTCGAATACCACCTGCTTGGCCCGATAGGGCTTGCCGTCGGGGCCGGCAATACTGTCCGCGTTGGCCAAATTACTGGCCACGGCATTGAGCCGCATCGATTGCGCCGTCAGCGCGCTTCCGGCGACCTGAAAAACGTTGAATACGCTCATGATGATTGCGACTGAATGGCCGACATCAGCATCTTCAACTGATGGGTGATGAAGGTTACGCCCGCCTCATACTGGATGGCGTTCTCGGAAAACTGTGCGCGCTCGACATCCATTTCCACGGTGTTGCCGTCGACACTCGCCTGCGCAGGAGTCCGGTACAGCAACCGTGCCGGACCGCTCTCGACACCTCCGGCGAGATGAGCCGAATTGGTTCTGCTCACGGACAGACTCCCTTCACTGCGCCCGGCGACCGCCTCTTTCAGCGCAGCCGAGAAATTGAAATCCCTGGCCTTATAGTTCGGCGTATCCGCATTGGCGATATTGCCCGCGAGAACCTGCTGGCGATACGCACGCAAACCTAGAGCCTGTTGCTGAAAGAAAAGCGCGTTATCGATCTTGCTGGCCACGATATCTCCAAAGGGATTCAATACTTGGGACCATATAGAGCAACTCCCATGCCACACCGAAAATCGCAAGAAACCGGCAATAGTGCCAATGGTCGTGGCAGGGCCTAACCGGCAAATCGGCAAATCTTGCCGCCGGTGTGCGATATCTCGCGACATGTCGCTCCAAAATTGTTCGTTTGAATGCGTTGATCAGGCAAAATAGCGGGATGAAACGCATCAACCCTGCCAGATTCGTTCTTCACCTTCTCTGTTCGCTTTGGCTACCGCTGCCCTTGCCGGCCTTCGCGCAAGGAACGCAGACACAGCTACACAAGGCCGTCGAGGACTATCTGCGCGTGCAAACCCAAGGACTGCCGGGGAGAGTCAGCTACCGTATCACTCCCCTGGATGCGCGTACGCAGCTATCGCCATGCGACGCGTTCGAGCCATTCTTGCCCTCCGGCAGTGCGCCATGGGGAAGAACAACCATCGGCGTTCATTGCCAGGGACCTTCCACCTGGACCGTTTACATACAAGTACAGATCAGCGTATTCGCCAAGTACTTGGTCGCCGCCCGCCCGCTGGCGGCGGGACAGATCGTCGGCCCGAACGATTTCGTCAGCAGAAGCGGCGATCTGGGTTTGCTGCCCGCCACCATCCTGATGGACGCGGAGCAGGCTCTCGGGAAGACGGTGAAGATCGGCATTGCCGCCGGACAGCCTTTGCGCGGGGATCAGCTGATCGCTCCCTGGGCCGTGCAGCAGGGACAGAACGTCAAGACCATCTCGCGAGGCGCCGGTTTCAGCGTAAGCAGCGAAGGGAAGGCCTTGAACAATGCCGCGGAAGGACAGATGGTCCAGGTGAGAACACCGTCGGGACAGACCGTGACCGGTGTCGCCCGCGCGGGCGGCATTGTCGAAGTCAACTACTGACGCCGAAACCCGTTCTCCCGCCGTAATTTCTTACCGGCAGCAAGGATCCGTGAAAAAAATGCTAAAGTTAGCCATTCCTGCGCCGATAGTACGTGCAAGCACGAAATTTTTCGAGGCATTGCCATGAAGATCGAACAATCCAGCAAGCTGACCAATACACCGCTCGTCAAGGAGACGCGCAGCGCGTCCGCCAAGAAAGCGGGAAGCGCATCCGATGAAGTCCAGTTAAGCAGTGTGGCTTCCCAATTGCTCGCCACGGAAAGCGAATCGCCGTTCGATGCCGGCCGGGTCGAAGAGATCAAACAGGCAATCGCGGAGGGAAGATTTTCGATCAATGCTGGCGCGATTGCCGACCGCTTGATCGCATCCGCCCGGGAACTCGTCGACTCGCAACACAACGCCTGACCGGCTTCATGACCGCATCGGTTTCCGAGATCCGGCAGACGGTTTCCAAAGAGGCGGATCTCGTCCGGTTGTTTGTCGACCTTCTCGAGCAGGAACAGGAAGTGCTGACTAACGGCAGGACGGACGATCTCCCCGCCATTGCCGAACGCAAGGAGAAGCTTGCGGCGGAATTGAACGATCTGTCACGACAGCGCAATGCACTCCTGGTCTCGCTCGGATTCCCGCCCGACCGCGCCGGAATGGAGTCCTGGACGGTGGCAAACCCAGGGCAAAAAGAGACAATTGCCGGCTGGAATCAAACGCTTTCACTGGCGGCCCGTGCCAAGAACCTGAACCTCCGGAACGGCCAATTGATCGAGTTGCGCATGAAATACAACGCGCAGGCGCTGGAGATCCTGATGCGCAAGGAAAACAACCTGGATCTGTACGGCCCGGACGGGCGTTCGTCCACGCTCGGCGACCGACGCATCGACGACGCCGTTTGACGGGTTATTTCGCAGCCGTCGAACCAGAATCGATCCCGACGTCCTGGCCTTTTTCAGCGCCGGTCGAATCGATAAGGATCGTCACCCGCCGGTTGCGCGCCCGCCCGTCGGCAAGAACATTGGGTTCCACCGGCCGGGTATCGGCATAACCGATCGCCGTGAGCCGATCGGCAGCGACACCGGCTTCGGCAAACAGACGCAATACGGTCGTCGCCCGGACCGCTGACAGTTCCCAGTTCGACGGAAACTGTGCGGTATTGATCGGTACGTTGTCCGTGTGCCCTTCGATGGTAATCGGGAAATCGGTCGGAGCGAGCACTTGGGCAATCGCCCGCATGGCCCTTGACGAGACCGGTTGCAACAGTGCCTGCCCCGGCGCAAAAAGAATGCTGTCGTTGATCTCGATGGTGACGCCCCGGCTCGTTTCGATCACCCGCACCTTGCCCTGTTCAATCAGGGGCGCCATGACCTCGAGCAGTTCCTTGGCCACGTTGCGCATCTTGTCGCGGCGCTTCTGCTTGTCCACTTCCTGCTGCCTGGCCGCCTGATTCTGCTTCTGCGCCAAGGCAATCGGCGGCGTCACCACAATGGGCATCTGCGTCGAACTGTTGGCCTGGATGTTGCGAAATGCGCTCACCATCGAGTCGCTGAGTATCCGGTACTTGCCCTCGTTGACCGTCGACAGGGCATACATCACCACGAAGAAGGCAAACAGGAGTGTAATGAAGTCCGCATACGACACCAGCCAGCGCTCGTGGTTGTCGTGCTCGTCCTCGTATCTTCGGCGGCGGGCCATAGACTAGAAGATGTAGCCCTGCAAGCGGCTTTCGATGATGCGCGGGTTGTCTCCATTGGCAATTCCGACAAGCCCGTCGACGATCATTTCACGCTGGACGAGAAGGCGGTTGATATGCGCCTTGAGCTTGTTCGACATTGGCAGGAAGACCAGATTGGCCAGGCCGACACCGTAGATCGTCGCTACGAACGCAACGGCAATGCCGGCTCCGAGTTTCGACGGGTCGGACAGGTTCTCCATGACGTGGATCAGTCCAAGCACGGCACCGAGAATGCCGATTGTCGGCGAATACCCGCCCGCGGCTTCCCATATTCTGGCAGACATCTTCAATTCATGTTCATAGGTGTTGATCTCCACCTCGAGCACTTCGCGCAGGCGTTCCGGTTCGGCACCGTCGACCAGCAGCTGCAACCCCTTTCGGGCAAAATCATCCTTCAACTGCCCCATTGCGCTTTCCAGCGCCAGGAGTCCTTCCCGTCGCGACAATTGGCTCCACCCCGTGACTTGCTTGATCAATTGCGGGTAATCCACCACGGGCGGGTACCACACCCAGCGCACCATGCGCATGCCGCGCACGAACGTCGCGTAAGGGCTTTGCAGCATGACCGCCCCCATGGTTCCGCCAACAACAATCAGCAGCGCCGTCGGCTGGGAAAGGGAACCGACATGCCCCCCCTCGAGAATCTGCCCGCCGATAATGGCTACAATGCCGATCACCAGTCCGAGAACGCTGATTTTATCCATGCTTGCCAGCCTTCTTGCGGATTCCGGAATCGCCGAAAATGCGCGCGCGCAATCGGGCGACGGCTTGCGTATGCAGCTGACAGACCCGCGATTCCGTCACGCCCATGACTTCCCCAATCTCGCGCAAATTGAGATCCTGCTCATAATAGAGCGCCATCATCAGTTTTTCCCGTTCGGGCAACAACTCAATTCCCTTCACGAGCAATCGTTTGAGGTTGTCGTCTTCGAGAATCTTCGACGGTTCACCCGAATCATCGATGAGATGCCGCTCCAGGAAGTCGTCATCCCCCTCCGTCACTAGGTCTTCGAAGGAAACCAGTTGATGCCCTCGGGCATCTTGCAACATCTTTTGATATTCGGCCAGAGACACACCAAGCGCCCTTGCCAGTTCGTTTTCGGAAGGCGGCCGTCCATATTCCTGTTCGAGCTGCGCAATCGTCTTCTCGATCTGCCGGAATTCTCGGCGAAGGCTGCGCGGCAACCAGTCATTCTCGCGCAGACCATCGAGCATGGCACCGCGCACGCGCTGAGCAGCATACGTCTCGAATTGCGCCCCCATCCCTGCCTCGAACCGGTCGATGGCATCGAGCAGCCCGATCATTCCGTTCTGTATCAGGTCATCGACCTGCACACTGGACGGAAGACGAGCCATCAGATGATAGGCGATACGCTTAACGAGTGGAGCGAAGCGCTGTACCAGCTGATCCTTTTTGATCTGACCTGCTGCGTTATACATATTCCCGTGGGTCAGGCGTAAATGGCGACCGGATCGATATGCTGGCTCAAGTGTAACAGTTGCTGGACAAATTGTTCGATTCCCCCGGCATCGTCATCGGAAGCGTGCCAGGCCAGCAGGTCACCAGCCAGCTTCCGGCAGGCTTTCGCAGCCGACGCTTCGGGATAAAGATTCCCAACCGGCTGACACAGGCTCGCGGCCTGATGCAGGCGTTCATCCAGCGGCACACATCCGGCGAATTCAAGGCGGGCAAACCGACGGCTGTGCGTCACTCGCGCAATGTTGCCGAACACGGCCCGCCCTTCCTCCATTCCTCGCACCCCGTTAACCAGGACGCGGTAGTTGCGCCGTGCGTACCCAAGGCTCACTTTCTTGATCAAAGCGTAGGCATCAGTGATGGAGGCGGCTGTCGGCGACATGACGATCACCGTTTCGTGCGCGGCAAGGCCCAGAGGCGAAAATCCCAACGGGTGGTCCTGCGAGGCATCGACCAGAATGACGTCGACTGGATCTTCGATGGCGGAAAGACTGGCGGAGAGTATCCGTTGCTGCTGCTCGTTCAGCTTTCCGAGTTTCTTGACCGCCTTGGCCGCAGGAAGGACCAGGACGCCGGGAGCAACGTTCTGCAAGACTTCTGCAAGTGAACGCTCACGATTGATCACCTGCAGCAGATCAAGGCGGCTTGACACGCCAAAACAGGAAGCGACAGTCCTCCTGATGCTTTCGTCCAGCACCAGCACCGTTCTGCCCTGCTGCGCCAGACACGCCGCCACGTTGGCCACCAGGACGCTTTTCCCGACGCCCGGGCTCCCGGCTGCAAAAGTGACTACGCGCAAGGGTTCGCGGGCAAACAACCGGCGCAAGCCAGCCGCCTGGTCGGCGTAAAGCTCAGCCACGCCGGCCTCCGGCCGCCGCCACGCCGCTGGCGCTGGCCATCATCAGCCCGGGTTCGAGACCATCAAGGCGGTGCGGAGAAGACTCGGGCAGATCCTTGAACGCCCTGTGCAGCAGGTACGCCCGATTGGGCAGGTGCAGATCCTCGGGAACACGCTGTCCGTTGGACACATAATGCAGCGGCAGGCGATGCCGGATGATCACATCCAGTGCCGTCGCCAGGCTCGCTGCCTCGTCCACCTTGCTGAGAATGCATCCCGCGAGATCCGGACCGCTGTACGCCCGCACGACATCATCCAAGGTATCGCCGCGTCCGGTGGCAGCAAGCAGAAGCAAGCGCTTTACCCCGCTGTGCCCGAACATGGCTACCTGTTCCTCGACCATCCGGTCGCGCTGACTCATGCCCATGGTATCCACGAGCACCATGTGCTTGTGCTGCAGGTCGGCGAGCGTCTGATTCAATTCTTGGGCATCCTTCACCAGATACACCGAAACGCCGAGAATCCGGCCGTAGATGCGCAATTGCTCGTGCGCGCCGATCCGGTAGCCGTCGGTGGTGATCAATGCCACCTTGCTCGCCCCGTGGCGCAGCACACACCGAGCAGCGAGCTTTGCGGTGGTCGTCGTCTTGCCCACACCGGTCGGACCGACCAGAGCATAAACGCCACCACGATCGATGACATCGTTCTCGTTTCCAATAGTGAGGAGGGAGCGGTCTGCTGCACCTTTGACCCACGCCAGTGCTTGCGCGGCGTTGAGTTCGCGCGGCAGTTCGGCCAGCAGGTCGCGAGCCAGTCGCGGAGAGAACCCGGCATCCAGCATCTGGCGCAGGATTTCCGTCTTGACCGGTTCGGAGCGCGCTGCCTCTCCCCAGGCAAATCCGGCCAGATGTTGCTCGACGATCTTGCGCAATGACCGGATTTCGTCCATGACCTCGGCGGGTACGATCTCAGCCTGCCGCGGTATTGCAGCCGCCGCTTCCTGAACGACCGGCCGCTCGATCCTGGGCATGGGCCGCGAAGCCAGAGAGGGCGCTTCCGCAGCAGGAGACTTCCTTGCTGCGGGAGGCACAGAGGCTGCCGGCGAGGACAGCCGGACCGTGTAATCATCGTTCAACGGCGGTTTGGTCTCTTGAATCGGCGTCGGCACGATCATTTCCATGTCGCTGGCCGCTACCGCCATGATTTCCACTCCGCCAGGAATGGCGCGGTTGGACAGGATGATGGCATCAGGCCCCAGCAGTTCCTTGACCTTGCGCAATGCATCCCGAGCCGAAGAGGCGACGAATTTCCTGACGTTCATGCTTTACCTCCGATGATCGAGGTGACCTTGATGATTTTGTTTTCCGGCACTTCCGCATGTGCCAGCACTTTGAGTTGTGAAATAGCCCGGCGCAGGAAGCGCGACAGGAGTACCCGGAGATTGCCGGACACCAGCAGCACCGCGG
The DNA here is from genome assembly GCA_029975435.1 of Propionivibrio sp. Taxonomy (GTDB): domain Bacteria; phylum Pseudomonadota; class Gammaproteobacteria; order Burkholderiales; family Rhodocyclaceae; genus Propionivibrio. The sequence goes on from JARKPC010000113.1 coordinate 31,515, forward strand.
GCAAGCCCAGCGCTTCCTGGCGCTGCGCCGCAGCGGCAGCTTCGCGTATCAGGGTGTCGGCAAGGTTGGGCTCGATGCTCGCGCCATCGCCGCCGCCGGCAATCGCCTGGACAAGAATTCGTTCGAGCTGCGGATCGAGCGACATGACTTGCATCTCGTCGCCGCTCGGGTACAACTGCTGGACAATGGAGCGCCCAAGCGCGATGCGCACCTGTGCCGTAAGCACTTCGGCGTCCTGCGAGCGCAGCGCCCACTCGGCGAGCGTCTCGATAATGGTACGCATGTCGCGAATATGAATCCCCTCTTCCAGCAGGTTCTGCAGAACCTTCTGCAGAACGCCGAGCTGGAGCACCTTGGGCACGAGATCCTCGACCAGCTTCGGCATCTCTTTCGCCAGATGGTCGAGCAGCGCCTGCGTCTCCTGGCGCCCGAGCAATTCTGCAGCGTGCGACAGAATGAGGTGGTTGAGGTGGGTCGCCGTCACCGTGCTGGCATCGACCACCGTATAGCCAAAAGCCTGTGCCTGTTCGCGCAAGCCGCTGTCGATCCAGATCGCCGGAAGGCCGAATGCCGGGTCTTTCGTCGCGGTGCCGGGCAACTGCCCCACCACACGCCCGGGATTGATGGCCAGCAGACTTCCGGGGAACGCTTCTCCCTGACCGACTTCCACCCCTTTGAGCAGGATCCGGTAGGCGTTGGGTTTCAATTCGAGGTTGTCGCGAATATGCACCGGAGAAATGAGGAATCCGACATCCTGTGCAAACTTCTTGCGAATCCCGCGAATCCGCCGCAACAACTCGCCGTCCTGCGCCTTATCCACAAGCGGAATGAGCCGATAGCCGACTTCCAGCCCGAGCACGTCAAGCGGCGCCACATCGGACCAACTTGCTTCCAGCGATTCAGCTGGCGCGCTGACCGAAGGAGCAGCTTTGACCTGAACCGGCTTCTCGCGCGCCTGGCGCCGCGACATTTCCCAGGCCAGCGCCCCCAATCCGGAGGCCAGCAGGAGGAACACGAAATTCGGCATGCCGGGGATAAGCCCCAACATGCCGATGATTGCCGCAGAAAGGCCGATCACCTTCGGGTTGTTGAAGAGCTGCCCGAGGAACTGCTGCGACAAGTCCTGCGTATCACCGACTCGCGTCACGACCATGCCGGCCGCAATCGAAATGATCAGCGCCGGAATCTGCGCCACCAAGCCGTCGCCGACAGTCAGCAGCGTATAGGTCTTGGCTGCCGTCCCGAGATCGAGATCATGCTGCAGCATACCGACGAAGAGGCCGCCAATGACATTGATGAACATGATCAGGATGCCGGCCACGGCGTCACCGCGAACAAACTTCGAGGCGCCGTCCATCGACCCGAAAAAGTCGGCTTCTTCGGCAATCGTGGCGCGCCGCCGCCGTGCCTCATCCTCTCCGATCAGTCCTGCATTGAGGTCCGCGTCGATCGCCATCTGCTTGCCCGGCATGGCGTCCAGCGTAAACCGCGCCGCCACTTCGGCCACCCGGCCAGCACCTTTGGTAATCACCACAAAATTGATGATCACCAGGATGGCGAAGACAACGATGCCAACCGCATAGTTTCCACCCACCAGGAAGTGTCCGAACGCATCGATCACCTGGCCTGCGGCGCCGGGACCGGTGTGCCCCTCCAACAGAACAACTCGGGTCGATGCCACGTTGAGCGACAAACGCAACAGGGTGGTGATCAGCAATACCGTCGGGAACACGGAAAAATCGAGCGGCTTCAGCACATTGATCGCCACCAGCATGACGATGATCGAGATCGCGATGTTGAAAGTGAAGAAGAGGTCGAGCATGAACGGCGGCAACGGCAGCACCATCATGGACAAGACCAGCAGTATCAGCAGCGGGCCGGCGAGTTGTTGCAACCCGATGCGCCCGAGGAAATTCTGCAGGGTCATGCTGGTGCTAGCCATTTACCACCTCCGGCACCAGGTCCGCTGGAACGGGAATATCGCGCGGAGGCATCGGATAGTTGCCACCTTGCCGGCGCCAGTTGGCCAGTTGATACACGTACGCCAGAACCTCGGCTACCGCCGCATAAAGCGCCGATGGAATCTCCTGATCCAGTTCGGCATGACGATAAAGCGCACGGGCAAGGGGTGCAGCCTCCAGCATGGGCACCCCGTTTTCGACTCCGATCGCTCTGATCTTCCGGGCGATCTCGCCCATTCCCTTGGCCAGCACCTTGGGTGCCGCCATCCCGCTCTTGTAGGCAAGCGCGACGGCAAAATGGGTCGGATTGGTCACGATCACGTCCGCCGCAGGTACGGCACTCATCATTCGCCTGCGTGCCGCTTCGCGCTGCAGACTCCTGATCCGCCCCTTGACTTCGGGATTCCCCTCCATCTCCTTGCTTTCCTGGCGGACCTCTTCCTTGGTCATCTTCAACTTGTCGTGGTACTGCCAAAGCTGAAAGGGCACATCCAGTGCGACGATCAGCAACATGGACAGGACAATCACCAGGAAACTGTAACTGATCAATCGGCCGGCACTGGAAAGCCCGACATCGACGGTCTGCCCCAACAGCGCCAGGAGGTCGCCACGTTCGGACCACAACACAGCGACAGCCACCCCACCGATCAGCGCAGACTTGGCCACGCCCTTCACCAGCTCCAGCAAGCCCGACCAGGAGACGATGCGCGTCACACCCTTAAGGGGGTCAAGACGCTGCAGATCGGGAGCCAGCGCCTTGAAGGAAAAATTCCAGCTGCCGAGAAAGAACGGCGAGACGAGCGCCGCAACGATCAGCGCGATGATGAAAGGACCGAAGGAAAGCAACGCGTCGAGAGCAATGTCTGCAAAGCGCGTCACCATAAACTGCGGATCGCGCAACGATTGCCCGTCGAAACTCAGGCCTCGCCTGAGAATGGCTGAGGTGCGATGCATCATCCAGCCTCCGACCATCCAGAATGCTCCCGCAGACACCATCAGAATCAGAAATGCCCCGATCTCGCGGGAACGCGGAACCTGTCCTTCCTGGCGCGCCTGCTCAAGCCGTCTCGAGGACGCAGGCTCGGTTCGTTCGAGATCGCTTTCTTCGGCCATCCGCAGCTTCCAAGTAACTAGCCCGTATTATATAAAAAAACTTTAAAAAATAAAGAGGTATAAGACTTTATTTATACCGTTTCTCGGATAGTCGCAGGAATGCAACAGATCGTTCACACAAAAAAAACAGGGGGCCGAAGCCCCCTGCACGATCAGACTTTATCCCAAAAAATCAGGCGGATAACTCAATCGCCTTTGGATGCTGCTTGGAGATCGCATCCCGATCAACATGGGCGTTCAGGTCCGCAAGCAACTCTTTCATATCGAGGATCAGTACGATCTGGCCGTTGGACAACGTTGTTACGCCGGCAACGCCGCGTGGCCGGAAGTCATCCAGCGATTTGATGACCGCATCGTCGCGTCCGGCGAAACTATCCACCGAGAGAATAAAACTGCGTTCCGACGTCTGCATGAGCACACCGTACTCGGGGGTCTGCAATTGCGGCCAACCGAGCAGACGCGACAGCGCCACGACAGGTAGGACTTCCCCGCGAACGACCAATGTTTCCTTGCCCCCCACCTCCTGCATCTTCTCCTTCTCGATGGGCAGAATTTCGCGCACCATGGAAAGCGGCAAGGCGAAAGGCTGATCACCCAGCAGGACCAGCAAGACCGGCAGAATGGCCAGCGTCAATGGCAGTGAGATGATGAAGACCGACCCTTTTCCGGGCTCGGAACGAATTTCAACAGAACCGTTGAGTTTCTGGATGTTCGTCTTGACCACATCCATGCCAACACCACGGCCCGAAACCGCCGAGGCTTGGGTCATTGTCGAGAATCCGGGCAGGAAAATCAGGTTTAGGCTCTGCCGATCATCCAGAGTGTTGGCTTCTTCTTCCCTGATCAGGCCCTTTTCGATGGCCTTGTTGCGGATACGTTCCGGACTCATCCCTCGGCCGTCGTCGGCGATGATCAGCACGATGTGATCGCCTTCCTGCCGCGCTTCGAGCCTTACGACACTCTTCGCCGGCTTGCCGGCGGCGAGACGCTCTTCCGGGGACTCGACGCCGTGGTCCACAGCGTTGCGCACCAGATGCACCAGAGGATCCGCAAGATCCTCGATCATCGTCTTGTCGACCTCGGTTTCCTCTCCAACCAAAGCCAGCTCGACATCCTTGCCCAACTGACGCGCCAGATCGCGCGCGATCCGTGGATACTTCTGGAACAGACGCCCGATCGGCTGCATCCGAGTCTTCATCACCGAATTCTGCAAATCGGAAACCAGCAGGTCCAGCTGGCTCACCGCCTGATCCAGCGCATGCAGGGTTTCCGAATCGTTTCTCCCGGCAAGTATGTCCGCGCGCAAGCTGGTCAGCCGATTCTTCGTCAGGCCGATTTCGCCCGAAAGATTCAGCACCTGATCGAGGCGCGCCGTGTCGACACGGATCGTAGATTCTCGTGTGGCGATCTTCTCTTCATTACGTCGGCCTGTCGTCGCCCCCGTACCGACAAAACCGGGCTTGTCCGTCGCACGCCTGCCTTCGGGCGGAAAGTGGGGAGTCAGTTCCGCTTCCGTCGCAACGGCCTTGCTACTCGCAGGCTCAATAGCGACCGAAGATTTCGCTGGAGAAGCCGGCGAAACAACGGGCTCCTGTCCGGTAACCGCGGCGTGCAGCGCCTGCCAGTCCGGGCCGGCCGCTGGTCCGGGATCGGCACTCTGTGCAGAGGGCGCCATAACCGGATCGTCAGTCTTCGGGGCTGCGGGAGCGGCAGCCTGTGCGGCCGTTGCCTCGGGCTCCTGCTCGTGCAGCGCAACACGCAGCGCGTGAATGACTTCGGACGGAGCAGGACGTGGCTGAACGGCCTGTGACAGCTCTCCAAACATGGCGCGCACGCCTTGCGTCGCGGCCATGATGGTATCCATCAATTCGGGCGTCAGCTGCATCTCGGCGTTTCTGAGCTTGTCGAACAAGTTCTCAGTCAAGTGGCACAGGGTCACGAGTTCCGCGGCATTCAGAAATCCCGCGCCTCCCTTGATCGTGTGGAACCCTCTGAAAATGTCGTTCAGCAGACGACGATCCTCTGGATCCTTTTCCAGATCAACGAGTTTGTTATCGACGTCAGAAAGCAGATCGCTTGCTTCCTGCAGGAAATCCTGCAGAAGGTCTTCCATTCCGGAAAAGTC
>JARKPC010000114.1 GCA_029975435.1 Propionivibrio sp.
CTCGGCGACGCCTTCTATCCGATTCTTGTCCATCGGCTCGCAGCTTCGCTCCACGCTTCCTTCCCACACTCGGTCACCCTCATGCAGTTGCGCTTCGCTTCGTTCGCTGTGATCAACTTACGGCGGGACTTACACCCGCAAAAGTGCGCCCATGCTGGGCGCACAATGAAAACGCCCAACTGAGAACAGTTGGGCGCTGAATTCTGGTGGTGGAACACGGAACCGAACCCGCGTCCGTAATCCGAACTAAATAGTAACGCCTTGGCCTTGAGGACGTGGATTCGATGATTTGGCCAAAATCGTCCTGCGCTGCCACTGGGCTTCTTGGGTAGCGCGATCCGCAGCGACGACTGGGCCATTCCGCACATTGGCCTGAGCAGTCTCGGGGAAATCGTCGGCTGGGCGCGCCCAGACGAGTTTCCGCCAAGGAACATGCGCACGAGCAAGGGGCTGCGGGCGCTCGGTTACAACGTGAGGATCGGTGTTTGATCTGCGGCCGTGGGCGGCGCCCGCAAGGTCCCGATCAACCCACCGTCCCCTGCGCCGGACCGGCCCGCCCTGGCATACCGTCCTTGAAGATTTGAGTCACATCAATCGGCCAGCAGGTCGCTGGATGTTGACTCTTGACTTTCGGCATGTTAGGCGCAATATCTTGCAAAGTCTTGCAAGAATTTCCTCGAGCGAGGCCGCGTGACGACGGAACTTGTGGGGGTGGTATGACAGCGCGCCAGCAGGCGATCTTCACACTCGACGAGTTGGCTACCTACTTAAAGGTCGGCAAGCGGACGCTTTACCGGCTCGCCGCGCACGGGGAAATTCCGGCCTTCAAGGTCGGCGGGACGTGGCGGTTTCGTCAAAGTGAAATCGATCAATGGATCAATGATCAGATCCAAGCAGGCAGAAAGAAGGAGGTGATACGCACAGATGAGCAGCCGAAGTCAGCGAAACATCCCGTGTTGCCTGGGCGCGCTATCCATAGCCGCAGGCAAGCGGATTGAGTGAGTCTTCAATTGATTTCTGGAGGTATGACATGGACATTGATTTCAAGAAATTGGCTCCCTGGAACTGGTTCAAAAAGGAGCAGGAAGAACAACAGAGCACTGCCTCGCTGCCGGTGCAGCGCAATGACCTGCCTGTGGCGGGTGGGCCCGTCAGTCCCATCCTGCAATTGCATCGCGAGATCGACCGCCTGTTCGACGACGCGTTTCGAGGCTTCGGTTTCCCGACGCTGGCCATGCCACGCTGGCCGTCGGACTGGCCGGGCATGCTGAAGCCGGCGCTGGACATCCAGGAGACCGACAAGCAGTACAAGATCGCCCTGGAAGTACCCGGCATCGAGGAAAAAGACATCCAGATCACGCTCGACAACGACGTGCTGCTGGTGCGCGGTGAAAAGCGTCAGGAGCAGGAAACGAAAGACGGCGGTTTCCACCGGGTGGAGCGCTCCTACGGCAGCTTTCAGCGCGCTCTGAACCTGCCGGCCGA
>JARKPC010000007.1 GCA_029975435.1 Propionivibrio sp.
CTTGCTGCGCCAGGATACCCAGTATCCCAAACGCAGCTTGCGTTCCCGTCGCAAAACCGCTGAACGCCTTCCAGATTACCGTGCCTCATTGCTCGGCCTTATTCCTCGAAGCTAAATGCGATTGCCCTGGTTCCGGTGTCAGTCGGCAGTTAAGACTTCTGGAGAGCGATCATGGTTCAAGCAGCGCTTCGGCTTCCATCGACCGTACTCCCGAGCCAAGCGTCGCGGCCAACAGGACGCGATTTGCGTCGATCGAAGCCGAAAACGTGATCGTTTCCCCGAGCAGGGCTGGCGACAGTCCGCGGTAGTTGAACTCGCGCACCGTCCGGCCGGTGACTTCCTCGGCGAAACCGGCGAGCAGCGTTGCGTTGAGCGGGCCGTGAATCACCAGGTTCGAATAGCCCTCGATATTGCGGCAATAGTCGAGATCGTAATGGATGCGATGGCCGTTGAAGGTCAGCGCGGAATAGCGGAACAGGGTGGTCGAAGTCGGCGTGAAGGCCTTGCTGAACGGCGCACGGCTGGCTTCGGCAACGTTCGCCTGCTGTGCGGCCGGGCGGGTTGCGGATTTGTAGACGATGTCGTGCTCCTCGCGGATGAGCAATTCGTCGGCCAGCGACTTCAACTCGTGCAGGACCGTGACGAACACCAGATCCCCGGAGCGGCCGACCTTGTGATCCACCTTCAGGATGCTCGATACCTTGCGGATACGAGATCCGATCGGCACGGGCTCGAGAAACGTTACGCGCCCTCCGGCCCACATGCGGTTGGGCAGAGGCACCGGAGGCAGGAAGCCGCCACGCGCCGGATGTCCGTCACGCCCGAGTTCCCCGGGCGGCAATCCCTCGAGGAAATAGATCCAGTGCCAGAGGGGCGGCAGAGCGCTGCCTTCGCGGATTTGCGAGGGGTTCGGAAAGTCCACTGTTGCGGCCATCAGGCGGGCGTGGCGCAGCGAAATAGTGTCCTCGTCATCGTGTGTTTTGCCGATCCAGGTGCGTAGATGCGCGATGTCGATCTGACTCATGGTTAACCTCCGGTTATTATTCTGCCCGCAATGCTTCCACCGGGTCCAGCCGTGCCGCACGGCGGGCCGGGAGCACGCCGGCGAGCAGGCCGATGCCCATGGCGATCAGCTCGGCGATGACGACGAAAGCCACGGGCGTGTGCACCGGGAGCGCCGGAACGAACAGGTGGATCAGTTGCGCGAGGCCGATGCCGAGCGCCAGCCCGACGAGGCCGCCGATTGCCGAGAGGGCCACGGCTTCACCGAGGAAGAGGCCGAGGATGGTGCGGCGGGGTGCGCCAAGAGCGACGAGCAGGCCGATCTCGCTGGTGCGCTCGGTAACGGCGATGGTCATGATGGTCACGATGCCGACCCCCCCGACCAGCAGGGAAATGCTGCCGAGCGCGCCGACCGCCATGGTCAGGACGTCGAGGATGTTCGACAGGGTACGCAGCATGTCTTCCTGCGTGGTGATGGTGAAGTCTTCGCGGCCGTGCCGGGACTTGAGCGTGGCGGTGACCAGCGCGCTGATGCGCGATGCCGGTATGCCTTCCTCATAGGATAGGTCGATGGTCATCAGCCCGTCGCGATTGAACAGTTCCAGCGCGCGTGCCGTCGGGATGTACGCCGAATCGTCGAGGTCGATGCCGAGGAACTGCCCCTTGGGTTCCATCACTCCGATGACCCGGAACTGGAAGTTGCCGATCGAGATACGCGCGCCGAGCGCACTTTCCGCGCCGAACAGTTCCGTCTTGAGCTTGGCGCCCAGGACGACGAAGGCACGGGCGCTCTCTGTTTCATCCGCTGGCAGGAACTGGCCGCTGCTGACCTTCATACGGTAGACGTTCGGCATGTCGGCGCTTTCGCCGTAGACGATGGAACGACGCAGGCGGCCATTGGCCTTGATCTCGGTGTTGCCCCAGACGACGGCGGTGATTCCCTTGACGTGCGGCAGGCGGCCCAGCGCACGGGCGTCGTCGAGCGTCAGCGGGCGCACGGAGCTGGGGATGCCGGTGGGGTTGGGGCCGGAGGTCTTGACCTTGCCCGGAGCTACGTTGATCAGGTTGGTACCGAACTGCGTGAATTCCGACAGCACGAAACGATGGATGCCCTCGCCGATCGAGGTGAGCAGTATGACGGCGGCTATGCCCACGGCAATCCCGAGCAGCGTCAGGAAACTGCGCAGCCGGTGCGCGGTGATGGCGCGCCAGGCAAGGTGAATGGAGTCGGAAACGCGGATCATTGCAGGTCACCGCTTGGCCAGTGACTCGACCGGATCGAGCCGCGCCGCACGGCGGGCCGGCAGCACGCCGAACAAGATGCCGGTGACCAGTGCTGTGCCCAGCCCGGCGATTGCCGCCCAGTCCGGGGGGTAGGCCGGATAGACCGGGTACAACTGGCGGATGATGGCGGCACCGGCGTGGCCTAGAAGAAAGCCGAGCACGGCACCGGCCAGCGAGAGCATGGCTGCTTCAGTCAGGAAGGCCGTGCGGATGGTGCCGCCAGTCGCGCCGAGCGCCTTGAGCAGGCCGATCTCGGAGGTGCGTTGGGTCACCGATACCAGCATCACGTTCATCACCAGGATGCCGGCGACGGCAAGGCTGATCGCGGCAATGCCGGCGACGGCGAGCGTCAGCGTACCGAGCAGTCTGTCGAACGTCGCCAGCACGGCATCCTGCGTAATGACCGTTACGTCCTCCTCACCCTCGTGGCGTGCCTTGAGGATGGCGGTGGCCTGCGATTTCGCCAGTTCGATGGATTCCCGGCTGTTGGCTTCGACGAGTACCCGGAACAGGGTGTTGCTGTTGAACATGGCTTGCGCCAGCGAGACCGGGACGAGCACCAGTTCGTCGGTGTTCATGCCCAGCCCCTGGCCTGTAGAGGCCATGATGCCGATGATGCGGAAGCGCCGATCGCCGATGCGCACCAGCTGGCCGAGCGCGGGGTTGGCCCCGAACAGTTCGTCGCGGATCTTGGCGCCGATTACCGCTTCCGAAGCCCCTCGCCGCCAGTCGCCTTCGGCCAGGAATCGCCCCTGGGCCAGTGGCAGACGGCGCACGTCGATGTATTGCGCAGTGGTGCCGGCGACCATCACTTCGCGCAACTTGCCGCCGACGCTGATTTCCGACGTTCCCACGGCCAGTGGCGCCACACGGCGCACGGCACTGGCGCGCAACAAAGCCTGGGCGTCGTCGATGGTCAGATCGCGCGGCGTGTTGGTGATGGCATTGCCGGGATTGAAGCCGCCTGTTTGCGATTTCCCCGGCAGAACGATGACCAGGTTGGTGCCGAGCGAGGAAAATTCGTTGACCACGTAGCGCCGGGCGCCGTCGCCGAGTGCCGTGAGCACGACGACCGACGCCACGCCAATGGACATGGCCAGGACCAGCAAGACCGTGCGCAGCGGATTGCCGGCCGCCGCGTCGCGGGCGAAGCGGATCAGGTCCGGGGCGCGCATTGGCGGCTGTCCTGGCGCAACTCGCCGTCTTCCATGCGCAGTTGCCGCTGCGCACGGGCGCCGAGCGCAGCGTCGTGGGTGACGACGATCAATGTGACGCCCTTGCCGTTGAGCTCTTCGAGCAGCCGCATGACCTCTTCGCCCGTGGCGCGGTCGAGGTTGCCGGTGGGCTCATCGGCCAGGATGACGGCCGGCTGCATGATGGTGGCGCGGGCAATGGCCACGCGCTGGCGCTGCCCGCCGGAAAGTTCGTTCGGCCGGTGACCGGCACGGTTGGTCAGTCCATAGTCCTTGAGTGCCTGATCGACACGTTTCCTGCGCTCGGACGGGGCCGTGCCGGCCAGAACCATGGGCAGGGCGATGTTTTCGGCCGCCGTGAGGCGCGGCACCAAGTGAAAGCTCTGGAAGACGAAACCGATCCGTTCGCTGCGCACGCGCGCCTGTTCTTCCGGCGACAGTGTCGTGACATCGCGGCCTTCCAAACGATACGTTCCTGCGTTTGGGCGGTCGAGCAAGCCGAGCAGGTTGAGCAAGGTCGATTTGCCGGAACCCGACGGACCCATCACCGCCACGTATTCGCCGGAATCGATCCGCAGATCGAGCTGGTGCAGGGCATGCACTTCGCTGTCGCCCAACTGGAACACGCGCTCGACGCCGGAGAGCGCGATCAGCGGTTCATTCATCATCGGCCCTGCGGGGTTTCTTCGAGCGTGTAGTCAATCCCGTCCTTGACGCCCGCTCTCTCGAGTGAGGTGACGACGCGTTCGCCGGCTTCCAGTCCCTCCAGCACTTCGGTGAATTCCCAGTTGGCCAGGCCCGTGCGGATCTTGCGTTCTCGCAGCTTGCCGTCCTTGGCGGCGAGGAGGACGCGTCCGCCTTCGAGCAGCGCGGCGGTCGGTACGCGCACCACGTTGTCGCGCACGGCGAGGATGACTTCCACGTCTGCGCTGTAGCCGACGAGCAGCTTTCCGGGTTCATCCGGCTTGTCGAAGGTGGCTTCGATGTCGACGGTGCGCGCCTGCTTCTCGACCGCGGAGACATAGGGGGCGACACGTTTCACCGTGCCGGCGAATGACTTCCTGGGCAGTGCGTCCAGGCTGATGCGTACCGGCTGGCCGGCAGTGATTTTCGGCGCATCGACTTCGTCCATCGGCGCCTTGATGTACAGGCAGGAATCGTCGATCAGGTCGATGGCCGGGGGCGTCTGCACACCGGGCGGCGACGGCGTGGAGTATTCGCCCACTTCCCCGACGATCTTGGCGACGGTGCCGTCGAACGGGGCATAGAGAACGGTTCTGCCTTGTTCGACGCGGGTGGCATCGACCTTGGCCTTGAACTGCGCAACGTCGGCCTTGGCCGCGTCGCAACTGGCGCGCCGGGCTTCGGCCTCGGTGCGAGCCGATTCCTCGCGCGACGAGGAAACAAACCCCTTTTCGCGCAACGAGGTCTGTCGCGCGGCCTCGCGTTCGGCGTTGGCAGCTTGGGCGCACGCTTCGGCAACGCGTTGCCGCGCCGTGGCGACCTGCGTCAGTGCCAGCGTGCTCTGCGCCTGCTGGTCGTCGTTCCACAGCTTCATCAGCAACTGGCCCTTCTTGACCCGGTCGCCCTCCTTGACGTTCAACACCTCGATGCGTCCGCCGATGATCGTGGACAGCTTCGTTCGCTGACAGGCTTCGACCGTTCCGGCGCGGGTGTTGGCGATACTCGATTCGACCTTGCCGCGATCGATTTCGCGGGCAACGACGGCGATGGGCTTGGGGCGGGTGAACCACCAGAAAGCGGCTGCCAGGGCGGCAAGGACGAGCAGGGAAATCAGGATGCGGCGAAGCAGGGGCGACATGGCGGATTCGCTACGGTGGTGGTCGGATCAAGACGGCATGTTCGGGCAAAAAAGGCGGGGTGGCAAGCCGGGGGCGAGATGCAATCAGTTCGGGGGTGTAGCGCAACTCGCGGAAAACGGTTGCAGGAGGGCAAAAAACAAAAAAGCCGCTTGTGGGCGGCTTTTTCAACTGCTTGTGATGTCTGGTTAATTGGTGCCGCTGGGCGGAATCGAACTGCCGACCTTCGCATTACGAATGCGCTGCTCTACCGACTGAGCTACAGCGGCACGGCCAAGTAACCCGACAAACGCGAGCGGCGGATTATATCAAGCGTGGCTGGCAATGGGAACCCTCCTCTTGCATCCTCCAGGGGCGGAGCATCAAATTTCCCGTAGCTGCAAAGCGGCAGCCAAATAGGCTGGATTGTAGGCAGCGGTCTTGATTTTTCGTGGCAAGCTCATGACCCGGGATTTGTCGGCGCGAAAGAGATTCAAGGCGGCGCGGCGC
>JARKPC010000122.1 GCA_029975435.1 Propionivibrio sp.
TCGGCGCCCTTGGCGGCGGCCTGATCGGCGGGTTCGCGCCAGCAGTAGCCCCCCCTCGTCCGCAAGGGATGACTCCGGCGGAGCGCGCAGCAGCCGACGAGTTCTTCGGCAATCCGATGCGGCAACCGGAACCCTATGTTCCGCCCTTCGACCCCTACGCTCCGCGTTTCACGCCACCGAACGACGGCGCGATATTGCGAAATCCGCGCCCCGGCGGTCCGATACCGCCGTTCTCCAACAACTAAGGCCGAACGCGGCGTGTCTCAGAAGCGCCAAAAACTATTGGTGGGAGCGGCGTAAATGAATTCCGAAAGATGCATCGTCGCCGGATGTGGCAAGAAGCCGGTTGTTCATGTTCATCGCGCATGGAATCACCGGCTTGGCCAAGAGGCACGCGTCTGCGCAGATCATATTGAAGGTTTCCTCAATCGGTACTACGAAATGCGGATCGTCGGCGATGGTAGAGGGCAGAGGTGGGGAGATGCGACTCTCTTTGATATTGACATGCTGGTGTACGATGAACGCCCGGACAAACCATGCCAGTTCTCGCTCCGCGAAGTCGGTGGAAGCCGGCGACTAGACTGTCAAACCGGCCCATTCGAGGTGGCGGCGTTATTGAGGGAACTTGAGCGTTTCCCGGCTCCGAGGCCGTTGACGCATCGTGCGATGGTATCGCTCATGGCTGCACTGGGCGGTCGTTTGGAGCGCGTACTGGTGGACAAGCTCTTGACCGCAGAGCGCGTTTATGAGGGCAAGTTACATATTCGGCAGGCGAGCGCGGCGGTAGTCGTTGACGTGCGCGTCAGCGATGCGGTGATTCTTGCGGTGATATGCGACGTGCCAATATTCGTCTCGGACGAGGTGCTGACAGCCTTGGCGGAGACGCAATGGTAGTCGCGGAACGCGAGGTGGAAACGCATCACAGAAGCGTAATCTTCGCTTTTGAGTCGTACTGCTGACGCTCCATCAGCGAACGCTGCTCGCGGCTTGTCGAGTAGTGTCGACTTCGCACATAATGGAAGCGTTCGGTCTTTGGCAATCTATGGCAACGGTGTGCATCCCTGCGTGCTGCGCGGGCGCTGCTGAGGAATCCCGCCGCCGCATCTGGCCCGCACTTGGAGCAGTTCGTCAGCCGCGACGTGATCGTCTCGGCCGACGCGAACCCGTACCGCTACGTCCGCAGCAGCCCGGTGAACTTCACCGACCCCAGCGGCCGCGGGCCGTGCGGCCAGCCGGTGTGGGACGCCGACCTGGGCCGCTACGTCGATCCGCTCTACGAGCAATGGGCGGCCGAAGCGCGACAGCGACGCGCACTATCGCCGCTTGTGCAAGCTAAACCCGCTCGGCCTGATGGATTCTGGAGTTCGATTGGGAGTTCGTTATATTCGATGGGTCTCACGTGGAAGGGCATCTATGAGCAAGTGTCGGGAAACCCGAACTATATGAAGACGCATATCAGCGAGGCCCACTTGGCCAGACTCAAGACTCCTCGGGTGTCTATTATTATGGCACTCGTGGCGCGCTCTCGGTAGCGACGCTCGCAGCGGGGTCCGCTCTCGCTGTTGGTAGTGTTGAGTTCGTCTTTTTGGGTAACGCCAGCATGATGGAGTTCAATATTCTTTCCTCAGGAAACGTCGTCAAAGTAATTAGCCGTCCCTTCCAGTGGGGCTGTCGCATGGACCCAGCGCACCACGGAAAACCTTGGGGCCATACGCACTGGTGGAGATGGTAGGAGTATAGCGATGGGCAGTTTTGTTCGACCAGTCTTCCACGATCGGTGCGTTGAGTTACGCTGTACGGCCGACGAAGTTTGCATTTACGCCACCAGAGATGGGATGCGCAAGCTAGCAGAACTGTGCTTGCAATTGGCGGAGGTGCCAACCGGGACCAAAACGGATCATCTCCATCTGGATGATTACGACATCCTTACCGCCAAGTCCCTGCACGGCACTATTGCGGTTTTCGACAACTGAGGTGGCGCTAGCAACTGGGCTGGCGACAAGAGCTAGCACTCGCCCGAGTTGCCACCACGCCGCCGTGCGGGCAGCCGGTGTGGGACGCCGACCTGGGCCGCTACGTCGATCCGCTCTACGAGCAATGGGCGGCCGAGGCCAGACAGCGGCAGCGGCTCGCGGCCGAGCGAGAGAGTCAGGAGGGAATTGGTTTTTGGGACTGGGTGCAAGGCGGGCTCGATGCCGGCGGGGTGGTCGAGCCGACGCCGTTCTGCGACCTGGCCAGCGGCGTGATTTCGGCCTTCCGCGGCAACTGGGCCGACGCAGGTTGCAGCGCCTTGGCGATGATCCCCTACGTGGGCGACACCGCCAAGGCAGCCAAATACGGCCGCAAGGCCGCCAAGCTCGCCAACCGGGCGGGGGACGTAGCCCATGCGGCCGACAAGATCGCCGACGCCGCGCGAGCCGCCGACAAGGCGAGCGATGCCGCGAAGACGGCAAAGAATGCGGCAGGAAAGTTGCCGCCCAATCCCTATGGTAAGCTCGGTGGGCCGGCACACCAGGCCAAGGTTGGGGAAGTCGCCGAAGACATCCGCTCGCGCGGCCTGATCCCTCGAACTGAGGCACCGATAGGTACAGTCAACGGTCAAAAGGCCACGCGCGTTATGGATGTAGTGGCGGTTGACCCCGCGACTGGGCGAATCGTTGAAGTCCATCAGGTTGGGAAGACGCTCAAGTCGGACCCCAAGGTGCCCATCGCGCGCGAGCGCGATGCCTTGCGCGACGTGAGGCACAGCCCGGAGATCCGTGGGGCCAAGCGATACTTCCACGAGTATTGATCCACTGGGCAGGAACGCGAACATGGGCAAGCAGGTCAATTTCTACATGACAGATGCCGACGAAGCGGATTTCGTGGAATTCGTTCGGTCAGACCGCAATGTAGGCATCTTCATGTATGCGATGCCGACTAGTGACATTCCACTGCTTGCGGAGCTGCCGAAGCCAGGCGTACCGTTTTGGTTCTCCCTTTGGCTTTGGGATCGCGACCATAGCCCTGCGCCGAAGATCGACTATGTGCCCGAGCAACGATACTACGTGGTAGAGCCGATTGCTTCCGAAGTGATTGAGTTCACGAGAAGCCACCTTGACGAAGGTTGCCTTGTGCGCGGTCGCATCTGGGCAGAGATGGCAGTGTGGCAAAGCGACGGAACCCTTGTTGGCAAGAGCGAGTCTTTCGGGAAGTGGTTTGACCGGCTGGCGAACTGGATCAAGCGCCGTTCAGTCCGCGACAATCGTGGCGACTACGTGCTTCCCGGAGCGGCGGAGTACGCAAGGCAAGGCGGGCGGCTCGTGCAAGCGGTTTTCGCCAAGCCCGTCAAGCATTTTCACCATGAAGTGGAAGACGATTCGCGATGTCCGCGACAATGACGCTTTGGACCAAGGCGACAGATGCCGCGTCGGTCGAAATCGCAGAACGGCTTTCGTCAGTCGATACACTTGAACGCGCTCGTCTACACCGGCCGAGAGCTTGATCCGGCCACGGGGCTTTACTATTCTGACGCGCGCTGGTACGGCCCGCACTTGGGGCAGTTCGTCAGCCGCGACGTGATCGTCTCGGCCGAC
>JARKPC010000123.1 GCA_029975435.1 Propionivibrio sp.
CATCAGCCCGTGCGTGACCTTCAACAACCACGCCGGCTCGACGCGCAGCTACGACTACGTGCGCGAGCACAACGAAGCGGTCAACCGTCTCGATGTGATCCTGCCGCGCGACAAGATCACCGCGACCTACGCCCCGGGCGAACTGCGCCGCATCGTGCAGCACGACGGCTCGATCCTGCATCTCCGGAAGCTGCACGAGGAATACGATCCGTCCGATCGCGTCGGCGCCATGAACTACCTGCAGGAGCGTGCCGCGCTCGGCGAGATCGTCACCGGGCTGATCTACGTCGATTCCAGCGCGGAAGAACTGCACCGCTATCTCAACACCGTCGAGACCCCGCTCAACCAGCTCGGCGTCGCCGAACTGTGCCCGGGCTCCGAGGCGCTCGAAGCGCTCAACGAGTCGCTGCGACGTTGAATTGCTTTAATCACGAATTAACTGAACGAAAGAACGACGCTTACACCATGTGGGAGGAGAGAAAAGCATGGCATTACGCGCAATTATCTTTGACGTTGATGGGACCTTGGCCAACACCGAACGCGACGGGCACCGACCGGCGTTCAATGGAGCTTTCTCCGAAATGGGCCTACCCTGGCGCTGGGACGAATCTTTTTACGGCACTTTGTTGGTCAAGGGCGGAGGACTGGAACGCCTGTATTTCTATGCCGAGCATTTCGATCCTGCAACCCGCGCCCGTCCGGACTTCGACGACCTGATGCGCCGCGTGCATGACATCAAGACACGCAACTACCAGCGGTTGCTCGCGGCCGGGGCAATCCCGCTGCGCGCGGATATTGGCCAATTGATCTGCGATGCCCGCACCGAAGGCGTGCGCCTGGGGATCGCATCAAGTTCGAAACAGGAAAACGTCGTCGGCCTCGTGCGCGCCAACCTCGGACCGAACGCCGACGCGTGGTTCGACGCCATCGTCTCCGGCGAATTGGTGCAGGCCAAGAAGCCTTCGCCGGATGTTTACAAGAAGGTGCTTGAGCAGCTCAATCTCCCCGCGCGTGATTGTCTCGTCGTCGAGGACTCGGCGCACGGCCTCGCCGCCAGCCTGGCCGCCGGCATCCCCACAGTAATCACGCTGAGCGATTACACGCATGACGAAGATTTCGAAGGGGCACGCATGGTCCTGCACGAAACAGACCAATTGTCGCTGGATGCGCTGCGCCTATGGCACGCCACGGCAAGCACATCGTAAAACCTATTGGCTATTCCTCCCTGGATTAGTCCATTCAAAAAATACAATTTTTGGAAATATATCGATTAGCAGTAGTGTCCCAACGTTAATCGAACAGGATCAACTGGTTGGGATTTTCCGGTTGATTCAAGGCGGGCGGTACTTTGGTAAGCAGTTGATCCAACGAGGTTCTCTCGAACATGGTCAGGCTCAAGATTTGTAGGGTTTCGT
>JARKPC010000130.1 GCA_029975435.1 Propionivibrio sp.
TTCCCGATATTGCCCATACCTATCACGATTGCGTGATCGTGCCGGGTATCGATCTGCTACGCAAGATCGTAATGCGCGGTATGTCGCGCCGGGAGTTTCGTTCGGTCAATCCCGAGATTGCGGCCCACATCATCCTGGCACCGCTTCTGATGCGCGTGATCTGGGAGCACTCGTTCAGCTGTGGCGGGTCGGTCGTACCGACAGAGCGTTATCTGGCCGAATACCTAGACTTGATCCTTGAGGGATTGCAGTCGGCAGGGTGAGGTAGGTCAGACCAGAAAGTTGACGCTCGATGCAAGGAGAAATTTTCAAGGTTCTTGATCAGTCGCTTCCGCCCCAGCAGTTGCCAACCACAACCGACCTCCTCAAAATCCGCATCAATACAGGAAGTGGCCTCGCGCACGCTCGCGAGACCACCAGATAAAAACAGAGAACAGAGAGGTCAGGGAGGGCCGAAAAAGCAGGAATGGGAGGGGTGCCGCTCGCGAGGCGAATCCGCGAAGCCCCGCCAGAACTGGCGCACACGGCAGACGTGAAAAAGCCCGAAACGAGGTCGGGCTTTTGAAATTGGTGGCCAGTCGCGGAATCGACCCACGGACACGCGGATTTTCAATCCGCTGCTCTACCAACTGAGCTAACTGGCCAACGAAGCTGCGCATTATAGCGAGTCGTTTTCGTTACGTCAAAATTGACGAAAAGAAAAACCCCGTATGAAGCATTCCATACGGGGTTTTTGCGAGCCGCGTATTCCGGCAGAGAGTTTAGCTTCTGCCCGCGAACATTACATCATGTCCATGCCGCCCATGCCGCCCATGCCGCCCATGCCGCCAGGCATGCCGGCAGCCGGCTTGTCTTCGGCCAGCTCGGCAACCATGCAGTCGGTGGTAAGCATCAGGCCGGCGATCGACGCAGCGTTCTGCAGCGCGGTGCGGGTGACCTTGGTCGGGTCGAGAACGCCCATTTCGACCATGTCGCCATACTCGCCCGTTGCGGCGTTGAAGCCGTAGTTGCCCTTGCCGTTAACCACGGCATTGACGACGACGGAGGGCTCGTCACCGGCGTTGGCGACGATTTCACGCAGAGGCTGTTCGATGGCGCGCAGGACAATCTTGATACCGGCGTCCTGATCGTGGTTGTCGCCCTTCAGGTCGCCCAGAGCGGCACGGGCGCGCAGCAGCGCGACACCACCACCGGCCACGATGCCTTCTTCGACAGCGGCACGGGTCGCATGCAGCGCATCTTCGACGCGAGCCTTCTTCTCCTTCATTTCGACTTCGGTCGCTGCGCCAACCTTGATCAGGGCAACGCCACCGGCCAGCTTGGCGACACGCTCCTGGAGCTTTTCCTTGTCGTAATCGGAGGTCGATTCCTCGATCTGGGCGCGGATCTGCTTGACGCGCGCTTCGATGTTGGCGGCCACACCGGCGCCGTCGATGATCGTCGTGTTTTCCTTGCCGACTTCGATGCGCTTGGCTTGGCCGAGTTCGGCCAGGGTGGCCTTCTCGAGCGTCAGGCCGACTTCTTAGGCGATGACCTGGCCACCGGTCAGGATGGCGATGTCTTCGAGCATGGCCTTGCGACGATCGCCAAAGCCCGGAGCCTTGACAGCACAAGTCTTCAGGATGCCGCGGATGTTGTTGACCACCAGGGTGGCCAGCGCTTCGCCTTCGACATCTTCAGCGATGATCAGCAGCGGACGGCCAGCCTTGGCGACTTGCTCAAGCACCGGCAGCAGGTCGCGGATGTTCGAGATTTTCTTGTCGAAGAGCAGGACGTACGGATTGTCCAGGATGGCGATCTGCTTGTCCGGGTTGTTGATGAAGTAGGGCGACAGGTAGCCGCGGTCGAACTGCATGCCTTCGACGACGTCGAGTTCGTTCTGCAGGGACTTGCCGTCTTCAACGGTGATGACGCCTTCCTTGCCGACCTTCTCCATGGCCTGGGCGATGATGTCGCCGATCGAGAAATCGGAATTGGCGGAAATGGCGCCGACCTGGGCGATTTCCTTATTGGTCGAGCAGGGCTTCGACAGGGTCTTCAGAGCGTCGACGGTAGCGGAGACGGCTTTGTCGATGCCGCGCTTCAGGTCCATCGGGTTCATGCCAGCGGCAACATACTTCATGCCTTCGCGAACGATCGACTGGGCCAGCACGGTCGCGGTGGTGGTACCGTCACCGGCGATGTCGGAGGTCTTGGAAGCGACTTCCTTGACCATCTGGGCGCCCATGTTCATGAACTTGTCTTTCAGTTCAATTTCCTTGGCGACGGAAACACCGTCCTTGGTCACGGTCGGGGCGCCGAACGAGCGCTCCAGAACCACGTTGCGGCCTTTCGGACCGAGCGTAACCTTGACGGCGTCGGCCAGGATGTTGACGCCCTCGACCATGCGGGTGCGTGCGGAATCGCCAAATTTAACGTCTTTTGCTGCCATAGAAATACTCCTGAGAATTCTGTGTTGGATTGGATCGGGCTTAAGCTATCGGGGACAGTCAGCGCGCTGCGCTCAGGCCTCGACGACTCCCATGATGTCTTCTTCACGCATGACCAGCAGTTCCTCGCCGTCAACCTTGACGGTCTGGCCAGCGTACTTGCCGAACAGGATGCGGTCACCGACCTTGACGTCCAAAGCCACATGCTTGCCGTTCTCGTCACGCTTGCCGGGGCCAACCGCGAGGATCTGGCCTTGATCGGGTTTTTCGGCGGCGGCATCCGGAATGACGATTCCAGAGGCAGTTTTGCGTTCTTCTTCGAGGCGCTTGACGATCACGCGATCATGCAAAGGACGGATTTTCATGCATTTTCTCCTTGGTTAAAGCACAAGTTTTTTTACCAACTCACCAATAGTTCGCCCAACGGCATCATTGCCTTGCTGGCAAATTATTAGCACTCACGACTAACGAGTGCTAATAATAGGGGCGCCCATGGAGAATTTCAAGGCGCGAGCACCTATATTTTTGTCGTTGCTCCTCAGCCCTTGAAAATTTGGGGACACAACCTCATACTGGGTCCATGGTTGTAATTCCGGCAATCTGGAGGCGTTCTGGACGCGGGTTCGACTCCCGCCACCTCCACCCAAGCGTATTTGACCGGAGCCAAGAGTAGGTTTGGGTGGGGGTGTATTGGTTTCGACAGGGCGGACAAAGGTGCGCAGGCAACCCGTCAGGCGATCGACGTTAATGAAGCAAATCTCTAAACGCCAACGATGAGCGTTTCGCACTGGCCGCTTAAGGCCTATGCCGAGGCTGCTTGAGCCTTGTTACCAAAGAAAAGCCGGCGGGGACTTCGGTCCCCGTCGTCATTTCAAGCCGCCGGCTTCGCCGCTCAGCCTTGCGCCACCTTGTCGAGCAGCATCTGGACAGCCTTGTCGGGATCGGACTCGTCGGTCACGAATCCCTTGATGCCGCCGCGCTGCAGACGCTGATAAAGAAACGGACTCATTCCGGCCGTGATCATCACGTGCACGTCGTCGAGAGGGTGATCGTCGCCCAGCGGCGCGGAATGCAGTGTCTGCTCCAGCGTCAACTCACGGAGCGTCTTGTTGTGCACCTTGTTCTGGCGGACCTCATAAACCCAGAACTTGCGGCAGCGTCCGGCATGGTCGGTCACCGTCTTGCGATTCTGGCTGCTGACCGCAATCCTCAGCGCATCCGCGCGCATCTTGCGGGCGATTGCATCGTTATGCCGATCCTGCCCGCCACACCCACAGCCACCACCCTTCTTGTGCTCATGACCATGCTCGTCGTGATGCCCGTGCCCCCCGCACCCACCTTTCCCGCCACAACCGTGACCTTCTTTCCCGGTACCGGCCTCGCCACCTCCGCAGCATCCACCACCGGCATGAGCATGCTCATGCCGATGTTCCTCGTCATGACCATGACCACCGCAACATCCGCCGCCGCCATTGCCACAACCACCTGAACGATAGGCAGCCAGATTCGCCTCCTCGAATTCGGCGATGGCCTCCCCGGCCGTGCGAGCCTCCGTACCGAAGGCCAGTATGCCTTTCTCGACTAGCGCATCCTTCGTTGCGCTGTCGATACTGCCGCACAACACCGCATCGAACCGGGGCGCTTCACCTTCTCCCGCAGGCCGGTCGCGCAGGGAAACATGCTGCAACTCGCGGGTTTCGGTATCAATGATGAGAAGGTGCTCGGCATTTGGCAGATGCGGTTCGATACACGACTCGAGGCCGTTCGCCACCCTGACGGGGACACATAATTTCATGAAATTTCCTTTGATTCGTTCAAAACACAGATACGCTACTCGGTCGATTCCGCCTCGGCCGTTGCGGCGGCCACCACTTCCGGCGTACAGACACCGCTTATTCTCAGAGCCTTTCCTTGCATGATCGCCAACGCGACCTTCTTGTGCGCGCGGGCGATGATGTTGCCGAGGGTCTGCCGGGAGACCCCCATACGCTCGGCCGCTTCGGCCTGATAGAGATCCTCGACGTCGGTCAGGCGCATGGCCTCGACCTCATCCAGCGCCAGTTCGATTTCCTCGAGCGCATACATTGGAATTCCCTGCGGCTTGAAATAGCGCACGGGAATCTCGCATGCGACTCGCCGGCACTTGAGTGGTCGGGCCATAAATCGGATCACTTCATTGAAAAGCAGTGACCCATGTTAGCACATTTACTGGCATATGCCTATAAAAGGCATGGCGCAGCACTCAAGTAAACTGGTACGATTCCGCCATGGTCGTCAGCAATTCACAGCATGAAACCGCGGTTGTCGTCCGGCGAGACGGGCAGACCGTCGTCTTTGTCCGCTTCAAGGCAGGAAAGCTTTCCTGCGAGCGGCTGATGGAGACCATGTTCCGCGAAACATGGCACGAAAGCCAATATCCGTTGCCGGAAACAATCGAAAGGTTCCTCGAGCACGCCCGCATCCATGGCTGCACCCAAGAAGCTCAGAGGGGGCTGATCCGCCTGCAGGAGCGCGACCGGGCCGTTGTGGCCAGCCTGTTCTAGAGGGCAAGCCGGACGGCAAGGCCGGCCAGCTTTGCATGCACGCAGGCCGAGGGCCGCACAAGGCCCACCTGATGAACCTCAGCGGCAACCCTGCACAGTTCCACGCCCGCATTGTCGATGTCCGTCACGCCGGAAAGGTCGATTTCGTCGACCCCGACCTTGGTCAGCCCATGCATGAAGTCATTGTGCAGACACCCGTTCAGCCCGCCCGCCACACGCATCACGCGGCGGCCCTGGAACTCGTTCAGACTGAGGATCGATGCCTTGCCGGATGACAGGGCACGATCGATCACGTCCCCGATCAGCAGTTCGCTGATCGGCCCGGCCTCGAAACGCGCACAAAACATGTCCCCGACACGGCTCACGACAACCGCGGACATGTCAACCAAAGCCGAACCAAAAACAGCGAATTCGCAGCCGAACGCCTTGCCAACCTTGAGCGGTAAATCGGTGCGCAGCATCAAGCCCCCGAGCGACAGGTTTTCCAGCCGTCCCATCCCTGTAAAGCCGTGCTGGCCGAGGCGGACAAGCGGCTGGACGTTGAACCGGATGCGCTGATGCCGACGCTGTTCCTTCATTTCCGCGCTCTGATTTGCGATGATGCTGCTCTATGATGGCAAAGCCAGATAGTACATCCAACCCGACCCATGACAAAAGTATGCGACAACGCCTTCCGGAACTGCAAAGCAGGAAGGATTGCAGTCTTCATTATTGCCTGTCTGACCATGACCGCTACGGTGCTGGGCGAAGAGCTTCCTCCCGCGGTGGCGGAGGCACTCAAGACCGCGGGCATCCCGGCTCGCAATGTTTCGGCAGTAGTACTGAGCGTCGACTCAGGGCAAGCTCTTATTCGCCACAATGCCCGCCAAGCGATGAACCCGGCCTCGGTCATGAAACTGCTCACGACCTACGCCGCGCTGGAAGTACTGGGGCCGGCCCATACCTGGAAGACGGAGGCGCTGGCTGATGCCGTCCCCATCCAGGGCCGGCTGGAAGGAAATCTCTACCTCCGCGGCAGCGGCGATCCGCGCCTGGCTCTGGAGCAGTTCTGGCTGTTCCTGCGCCAATTGCGTGCTCGCGGTGTCGGTCACATTCAGGGAGATCTGGTACTCGATCGCAGCGCTTTTTCCCTGCCCCCCCACGACCCCGCGAAATTCGACAACGAGCCGCTGCGGCCCTATAACGCCGGACCCGACGCACTGCTGGTCAACCTCAAGAGTTTGAGCTTCACCCTGCACCCCGAGCCGGGATCGGTTGCCGTGTTGCACGAGACTCCAGGCGTCGATCAGCAACTGATCAATCGACTCAAGCTCGGCGATGAGAGTTGCGGCGATTGGCGGGAAAAACTGAAGGTCGAGCAGGCGGACGACACGATCATCCTGCGCGGGATTTTCCCCAAATCCTGCGGCGACAAACACCTGAATCTGTCACCCTGGCCGGCCAATCTCCAGGTCGAACGGCTTTTCCGGGCGCTCTGGCAGGAACTCGGCGGAACCCTGGCGGGCCAAGCCCGCGAGGGATCGACGCCGACTGGCGCAGTACTCCTGACCACGCACGAATCGCCCTCGCTCGGTGAAATCGTTCGCGAGATCAACAAGTACAGCAACAACGTGATGGCTCGTCAAATATTCCTGACCCTGGACGCCCTGCGGCCGGCCACGCCGGAAGGCGCGCAGCGGCGAATCAACGCCTGGCTGAACGAGAAAAACCTCACGATGCCGGAACTGGTGCTCGACAACGGTTCCGGCCTGTCGCGCTTGGAACGAATTTCCGCCGAAAGCCTCGCTCGACTGCTGCACGCCGCCTGGCAAAGCCCGGTCATGCCTGAACTGATGGCCTCGCTTCCCGTAGCCGGAATCGACGGAACGCTGAAAAACAGATTGGGAAACGGTGCGGTGAGCGGGCGGGCACACCTGAAAACCGGCTATCTGGAGAACGTCCGCGCCCTGGCCGGGTACGTTCTCGATAACGGCGGAAGACGGTGGATCGTCGTTATCATGATCAACGACCCTAACTCGCGGCAGGGAAAACCGGCGATGGACGCCCTGCTGCAATGGGTTGCCGAACGCGGAACCCCGGTGCAGAAAATCGCAGGACAGCGACGATGAACCAAACCGCCACACCGCCGCAACGAGTCCTTTACGGCATGTTGCTGATTTCGATCGCGGTAATCCTGTTCGCCGTCATGGACACCATTTCAAAGTACCTGACACGCGACTATCCGGTAACCAACGTGCTATGGGCACGCTACTTGTTTCACACCCTGCTGGTGATCGCCGTAATAGCGCCTCGTCACGGCATGGTGCTCGTAAGAACAAATCGGCTTGGACTACAGATGGTACGGGGATCGATGCTGGCCGGCGCCTCGTTGCTCTTCGTCACGGCCATCAAATACATGCCACTGGCGGAAGCCACGGCCATCCAGTTCATATCGCCCCTGTTGGTCACGCTGCTGGCTGTGATCTTCCTCAAGGAGAAGGTGGACCTGTCGCGCTGGCTGGCCATCCTGGCCGGATTCAGCGGCGTCCTCATCATCATCCGTCCAGGCAGCGGCATCTTCACCTGGGCCTCCCTGCTGCCGCTCGGCACGGCGATTCTCTTTGCGTCGTATCAGGTGCTGACCCGGCATTTCGCCGGGCGCGAAAGCCCCTACACCCTGATCTTCTATCCGGGCATTGTCGGCATGCTGCTGCTCTCGCCGACTCTCCCGTTCGCCTGGACGGCCCCGCAGAGCTTGTCGCACCTCACACTGCTGGCCATCGCGGGAATAATCGGCGGTTCCAGCCACCTGATCCTGATCCGGGCCTACGAACTGGCGCCGGCATCGCGGCTCGCGCCGTTCAGCTACACCCAGCTGATCTGGGTGACTCTCGCCGGCTATGTCGTCTTCGGCAACTTTCCCGACGCACTGTCATTGGCCGGCATTGCCATCCTGATGGCCAGCGGAATCTACATCGCCACGCGTCAGCACTTGCAGGACAGGAAGCACCCCGAGGCAACGAACCAATAAGCTCTCAATACCTTCCTGGCACAGACACCTGGCAAACCCGGTCTACAAGCCGAGATCGCCCCATAAGGCATCGATCCGCTGCTTGACGGCCGGATCCATGACGATCGGCCGGCCCCATTCGCGTGTTGTTTCGCCGGGCCACTTGTTGGTGGCATCAATCCCCATCTTGCTGCCGAGACCAGCCACCGGGGAGGCAAAATCGAGATAGTCGATCGGCGTGTTCTCGGCGATCAGCGTGTCGCGTGCCGCATCGACACGGGTGGTCATCGCCCAGATCACCTCCTTCCAGTCGCGGATATTCACGTCCTCATCGACGACAATGATGAACTTGGTGTACATGAACTGGCGCAGGAAGCTCCAGACACCGAACATCACGCGCTTGGCGTGGCCGGGATACTGCTTGCGGATGCTCACCGTCGCAAGGCGGTAGGAACAGCCCTCGGGCGGCAGGTAAAAATCAACGACTTCCGGGTACTGCTTCTGCAATAGCGGCACGAACACTTCGTTCAAGGCGACAGCCAGCATCGCCGGTTCGTCCGGCGGTTTGCCGGTGTAGGTGCTGTGATAGATCGGATTTCTGCGCATCGTGATACGCTCGATGGTGAATACCGGGAAGGTCGACTGCTCGTTGTAGTAGCCGGTGTGGTCGCCGTAGGGGCCTTCCAGCGCCGTTTCGCTCGGATCGATGACGCCCTCAAGCACGATCTCCGCCGAAGCCGGCACCTGCAGGTCCGAGCCCAGGCACTTGACCAACTCGGTCTTGGCCCCGCGCAGCAGTCCGGCGAACTGGTATTCCGAGACATTGTCGGGCACCGGCGTCACCGCGCCGAGGATCGTCGCCGGGTCGCACCCCAGCACCACCGCAACCGGGAATGGTTGCCCCGGATTCGCCAGGCAATGATCGCGAAAATCGAGCGCGCCGCCGCGATGCGCCAGCCAGCGCATGATCACCTTGTTGCGGCCGATCACCTGTTGCCGGTAGATGCCGAGGTTCTGGCGCGGCTTGTTCGGGCCGCGCGTCACCGTCAGCCCCCAGGTGATCAGCGGCGCCACGTCGCCCGGCCAGCAATGCTGGATCGGCAGGCGCGACAGGTCGACATCCGTGCCTTCCCAGACAATCTCCTGACACGGCGCTGACGATACGATCTTCGGCGACATGTTCAGTACCTGCTTGAAGACGGGAAGCTTCTCCCAGGCATCCTTCAGCCCTTTGGGCGGTTCCGGCTCCTTGAGAAACGCGAGCAGTTTGCCGACCTCACGCAGCGCATCGACCGATTCCTGCCCCATGCCCAGCGCCACGCGGCGCGGCGTACCGAAAAGGTTGCCCAGCACCGGCATCGCATGGCCCTTGGGGTTCTCGAACAGGATCGCCGGACCACCGGCGCGCAATACACGATCACAGATCTCCGTCATTTCGAAACGCGTATCGATCTCGGGGCGGACGCGCTTGAGTTCACCCATCCGCTCCAGTTGTGCGATGAAATCGCGAAGGTCGTGGTATTTCATGAGGGTATCTGGCTACGAATGAAATGCTCCCGATTATAGGCGAAGCCCCATAACCCATCGCTATTGAAAGCATTGCTTCGTTTGATTGGACTACGTTTGCACCAGCCTCTAAACTGCACTCATGGTTTCCGGAGACGCGGAACGGAGGATTACCCCATCTCATCAACAAGGAGCAATACGATGAAAAGCAAGAAAACCGACATCACCAAGATCGACATCGGCATTTCCGAAAAAGATCGCATCGCGATCGCCAAAGGGCTGTCGAAACTCCTGGCCGACAGTTTCACCCTGTACCTGATGACGCACAATTTCCACTGGAACGTCACCGGTCCGATGTTCAACACCCTGCACACCATGTTCATGGGGCAATACACAGAGCAGTGGAACGCGCTGGACATCATCGCCGAGCGCATCCGCGCCTTGGGCGTCGTGGCGCCGGGCAGTTACGATGAATACGAGAAGCTGACCACCATTCCGGCCGTCAAGGGCAAACCAAAGGCTCTGGAAATGGTCGCCTTGCTCGTCTCCGCGCAGGAAGCCACCGCCCGTACGGCGCGAGACCTGTTGCCGCTGGTCGCAGAAGCCAACGACCAGCCGACCACGGATCTGATCACCCAGCGCCTTGACGTGCATGAAAAGACTGCGTGGATGCTGCGCAGCCTGCTGGAAGAGTAAGTCCTGATCTCAGCCGGGTGCTCCCCGGCTGACACCGCCGCCCGCCTTTCCGGCGGGCGTTTTGTTTTCAGCGCACGCCGCGTACGAGCAAAAAATCGGCAACGATGCCGGCAAAGATGCTGGCTCCGACCCAATTGTTGTGCAGGAAGGCCTTGAAGCAACGCGCCGGTTCGCCCTCACGAATCAGGGTGTAGTGGTAGATGGCAATTGCGGCTGCCACACCCAGCCCGGCGTAGAAGGCCCAGCGCACCCGCATCTGGTACCCCACCCAACCTATCAGCGCAAAAGTCATCGCGTAGCAGAACATCACCGCCACCACGTCGAATCGCCCGAAGGTGATCGCCGAGGTCTTGATGCCGATCTTGAGATCGTCGGCGCGATCGACCATGGCGTATTCCGTATCGTAAGCCATCGCCCAGAATACGTTGGCCAGCAGCAGTACCCACGCCGTGGCCGGGATCATGTCGAGATGGGCCGCGTAGGCCATCGGGATACCGAAACCGAAGGCCACGCCAAGATAGGCCTGGGGTATCGCGAAGAAGCGCTTGGTAAAGGGATAGCTGGCGGCGAGGAACAGGGCAACCACCGACAACCCGACGATGTACCAGCTGCGCAAGGGGAGAATCAGGCAGAAGGCGCAGACGACCAGGACGAGGAAGAGCACCAGCGCCTCCCCGACCGACACCTTTCCGGCGGCCAACGGGCGTTCCCTGGTGCGCGCCACATGCGGGTCGAACTTGCGATCGGCCACATCGTTTATCACGCAACCCGCCGAGCGCATCAGCACGGTTCCCAGCACGAAAATCCACACCACGACCCAGTTGGGAGTGCCCCATGATGACAGCCACAGCGCCCACAGCGTCGGCCAGAGCAGAAGCAGGATGCCGATCGGCTTATCCAGCCGCATCAGCCTTTCGTAGAGATTGAGGCGTTCGATGAAACGGTTCTTGGCAGTCGTCATGGCGACATTGTAACGGGTCAGACCATTCCCCCGCGCAACTCGGCGACCCGGATTCGCAGGTCGTCAGGATCGACCGCTTCGGGAGCAACCGGATCGCCGACCACCAGGGTGATCCGCCGGAACGGGCGGATGCAGGAAGGAACACGCATGGCCGGGCCATAGCGCCGGCTGAAGAAGCTTCCCCACAGGCCGCGCAGCGCCATCGGAATTACCGGCACTGGGGTCTCGGCAACCATGCGCTGGACGCCGTAGCGGAATACGTTGAGTTCGCCGTCGCGGGTGATCTTCCCTTCCGGGAAAAGCCCGATCAATTCGCCGTTACGTAACGCCGCAGCCGCCCGCGCGAAGGCGGCCTCCTTTATATCTGCATCGTCCTTGGCCGGCGCGATCGGTATGGCATGCACGTTGCGAAAGACAAAATTGAGCCCAGGCGCAGCGTAGATGCGATAGTCCATGACAAAGCAGATCGGACGCCGAACGGCAGCCATGAGAATCACCGGATCGACGAAACTGACATGATTGCAGATCAACACCGCCGGCCCGGATTCGGGGATAGCGTCAAGCCCGCGCTTATCCAATCGGTAGATCGTGTGGATCACCAGCGAGGCCAGGAAGCGGATGAAATGTTCCGGAACCTGCCGGAACACAAAGACCGCGACTAGCGCATTGAACGCGGCGGCGATGCCGAACAGCACCGGGATCGATACGCCAAGCCACAGCAAGCCACCTGCAGCGACGGCGCCGACAACCATGAACAGTGCGTTGAGAATATTGTTGGCGGCGATGATCCGCGCCCGATGCTCCGCCGCACTACGCGACTGCATCAACACGTAGAGCGGCACCACGAAAAAGCCGCCGAACGCACCGATGGCAAGCAGATCGAACAGTATGCGCCAGCACGTCCCGGTCGCCAGTAGCACTCCAAGCGGCAGTGGCGCCCCGGCGGGGAACGCCGACGGCGAAGACAGCGCGAGATCGGCGCCGAACAACGTCAGTCCGATCGCCCCGAACGGCACGAGGCCGATTTCGACGTGGCGGCCCGAGAACTTCTCGCACAACATCGATCCAGCCCCGATGCCAACGGTGAAGATGGCGAGCATCGCCGTCACCAGCGCTTCGTTGCCGCCCAGGACATTCCGCGCATAGACCGGAAACTGCGCGAGCAGCAACGCGCCGTAGAGCCAGAACCAGGAAATGCCGATGATGGACAGAAAGACCGTCCGGTTCTCGCGCGCGAAGACCATGCTGTGCCAGGTCTCGGTGAGTGGATTGAGGTTGACGCGCAAGTGCGGCGATGGCGCGGGGGCCGCAGGAATGCCGCGACTCGCGGCATAGCCGGCCACGGCCACCAGAAATCCGGCGAAGGCGATCCAGCCCGGCGTCAGGTCTGAACCGGCAAGCAGCCCCCCCGAAATCGTGCCGATCAGGATGGAGACGAAGGTGCCGGACTCGACCAGCGCGTTTCCGCCGACCAGTTCTTCCTCTGACAGGTGCTGCGGCAGAATGGCGTACTTGACCGGTCCGAACAGCGTCGATTGCAGCCCCAGCAGGAACAGCGCCGCCAGCAGCACGGACAGGCTGTGCACATAGAAGCCGAGCGCCGCCACCCCGATGATCACGATTTCCAGCAGTTTGACGAGGCGCGCGAGCCGGGCCTTGTCGTATTTATCGGCCAGTTGCCCGGCGGTCGCCGAGAACAGGAAGAACGGCAGGATGAACAGGCCTGCCGCGAGGTTGGTCAGGGTTTCCGGCGCCAACGTCGTCCAGCTCGCCGTATGAAAGGTGAGCATGACCACCAGCGCGTTCTTGTACAGGTTGTCGTTGAAGGCGCCGAGGAATTGCGTCCAGAAGAACGGGGCGAAGCGGCGCGTGCCGAGCAGATGGATCTGGGTCATGCCTTGAGCAACTCCTCGCGACTGCCCAGCCAGCGGGCAAGATGGCGTTCGGCCCGGTCGGGGGACTCGCGCAACAGGCGTTCCGCCATGTCGCGCGCCAGTTCGATCAGGTCCACATCGGCTTCGAGATCGGCATAGCGTAACAGAGGCACGCCGGACTGGCGGCTGCCGACGAATTCGCCGGGGCCGCGCAGGTGCAGATCCTGGCGGGCAATCTCGAAACCGTCGGTGTTCTCGTAAATGATCTTCAGGCGCTCGCGCGCGGTCTGCGAGAGCGGCGGCTGGTAAAGGAGAACGCACACTGATTCGTCCTTGCCCCGCCCGACCCGTCCGCGCAGTTGATGCAGTTGGGAGAGGCCGAAGCGTTCGGCATGCTCGATGACCATCAGGCTGGCATTGGGTACGTCGACGCCGACCTCGATGACCGTCGTCGCCACCAGCACATCGATCTCACCGGCCGCGAAAGCGGCCATCGTCGCCGCTTTTTCGTCGGCCTTGAGTCGGCCGTGGACCAGGCCGACGCGCAAACCCTGCAGTTCCTGCGAAAGAACCGCATGGGTATCGAGCGCCGTCTGCAGCTGCAGCTTTTCCGACTCCTCGATCAACGGGCACACCCAGTACGCCTGCCGCCCGGAGGCTACCGCACCGCGAATGCGTTCGATTACCTCCTCACGCCGGGCGTCGGATACCAGCCGGGTTCTGACCGGCGTGCGCCCCGGCGGCAACTCGTCCAATACCGAGACGTCGAGATCGGCGTAATAGCTCATCGCCAGCGTTCGCGGAATCGGCGTCGCCGACATCATCAACTGGTGCGGCGGCCGCGCGTTCTTCTCACCCTTGCGCCGCAATTCCAGCCGCTGCGCCACGCCGAAGCGATGCTGTTCATCGATGATGACCAGGCCTAATCGGGCGTAATCCACGCAGTCCTGGATCAGCGCGTGCGTCCCGATGACCAGTTGCGCGGTGGTCGCCGCCCGTTGCTGCGATTCCCGCTTGGCGGTTTTCGTCAGGCTGCCGGTCAGCCAGGCCACCTCGACACCCAAGGGCTCCAACCAGGCGCACAGCTTGAGGTAGTGCTGTTCGGCCAGTATCTCGGTCGGCGCCATGAACGCCGCCTGAAACCCGGCCTCGATGGCCTGGCAGGCGGCCAGAGCCGCGACAATGGTCTTGCCGCTGCCCACGTCGCCTTGCAGCAGGCGCTGCATTGGGAAGGCTTGCGCCAAATCGACACTGATCTCGCCGACGACCCGCCGCTGGGCTGCCGTAAGATCAAAGGGCAAAGAATCCAGGAGCCGTCCCGCCAGACGGCCCGACGGAACGAGCACGGGCGCGCCTTTCTTGCGCCGCCCGAGATAGGCGCGCCGCAAGGAAAGCTGCTGCGCCAGGAGCTCATCGAACTTGATCCGCCGCCAGGCCGGGTGAGTGCGTTCCTGCAGCGCCGTTTCAGGCACGTCCGGAGGCGGCGAATGCAGAAGCCGCACCGCTCCGGCAAACACAGGTAGCCCGTGGCGGGCGCACCACGCCTCATCCAGCAATTCATCCAGCTTCGATTCAGCAAGCGCCAAGGAGATACTCTTGCGCAGCGCCGTCTGGGACACTCCGGCCGTCGTGGGATATACCGGCGTCAAGGACTCCGGCAACACATCGCCGTCGGCCACCACGCGGTAACGCGGATGCACCATTTCCGCGCCGAGAAATCCGTGGCGGATTTCACCGAACAGGCGAAGGTGGCGCTTTTCGTCGCACGCCCTTTCGAGCTGCTTCGTCTGGCTGCCGTAGAAATTGAGGAAACGCAGCGTCAACTCGCCGCTCCCGTCGGCGACGCGCACCACGAGTTGTCGGCGTGGCCGGAACTGAACAGACACCTCCAGCACGAGGACCTCGAGTTGCACGGGGCAACCCGGTAGCGCGGAAGCAATCGAGGCAATCCGCGTCTCGTCCTCATAACGCAACGGAAGATGCAGGACAAGGTCGCTTGACCGGGAAAGGCCAAGCTTGCCCAGCCGGGCCTTCAGCGCCGGGGGCGCTTTTATCTCGTCATTCGCGGGCATCAAGCCCGAGACTCAAGCTCGTCAACTCCATGACGGCATCGACTTCAACCAAAGCACCGCGTGGCAGGGCGGCCACTCCGATGACGGCGCGTGCCGGATAAGGTTCTTCGAAATACCTTGCCATCGCTTCGTTGACTTTGACAAAATCCGCGAGGTCGGTGAGATAGACGTTGACCTTGACGATTTCATCGAGAGAGCCACCCGCCTCCTGCACCACGGCGCGCATGTTTTCGAAGACGCGAGTGATCTGAGCGTCAATACCTTCGACCAGAAGCATCGTCGACGGATCGAGGCCGATCTGGCCGGCAAGATAGACGGTATGGCCCACTCGTATCGCCTGGGAGTAAGTGCCGATGGCGGCGGGGGCATTCAGACTGTGGATTGCCGATTTGCTCATTCTGCTTTTCTCCTTAATGCTGCACTATTGAAGAACGCCTCTATGGGGAATGATAAGTGACAATTTCAATCATCGCCAACCTGGAAAAGATGCTCGACGGGCCACGTGATGGCGCCCTGCTGCGTTATTCACTGGGCATTGAGTGGCTGAAATCCGGCGCCCCCGGCAAGGCAGCCGGATATTTCCGGGAGGCGCTGGGGTTTGACCGCAATTACTCAGCGGCCTGGAAGCAGCTTGGCAAGGCACTCAACGATCACGGCGATTTCCCGGCCGCTCTTGACGCCTACCGGCAGGGTATTGAGGTCGCAACGGCCAAGGGAGACCTGCAGGCCGCGAAAGAGATGGCGGTGTTCGCCAAGCGCATCGCCCGACAATTGGGCGAAAACCCGGAGAATTCCTGAAAAGTCACTTCTTCCCGGTTTTCGGCAGTTGCACCGAATCGATCCCCATGGCCGCCATTTTCGCCCGTGCGGCATCCGCCTCCGTACGGTTGCTGAACGGACCGACCAGCACCCGTGTCTCGAGCGTGGCCGGAATGCCTTCCTGCAACAGTCTGGCGTGCACCTCTTCGGCCCTTCTCGGATCGGCGAACACTCCGGCCTGCAGGCTGATCCCGGAGAGAAGCCGGGGGAGTACCTGAGGCTGCCGCTGGCTCGCCGATACCGCCGGAGAGCCTGTCCCTGCTGGAGAGCCAGCGCCGGCTTGGTTGTTGGAGAGTGCGCTGGCGGATGGCGCATCTACCCTCGCCCCTGCAGACCGGGCAGGTGCTGCAGCCGTCGAACCAGCAGCAGGAGTCCGGACCGGCGCTTTTTCCTGCCGTGCCGTGGAGGGCTGCGCCGCAATCTGCGGTGGAGGAGGCAGGGCCGCCGGCGACATCCGGTCGGCCGGTGCCGCTGTCGTCTCGGGAACGGCACTCTTCGTGCCCTCTTTGCTTTCAGCGACCGGTTCCGTGGAGGTCAAAGGCTGGGTGACCGTTTTTTTTGCCACCGGCACGGGCTCGGTGAACTGCGGTGCGAGGGGCTCGGGCTGGCTCCTGGTCGCTGTCATGGAGTCGAAGAGCCATAGCCCCCCGAGCAACCCGATGATCATCACCCCGGCGACGCCCATCCTCCAGGCCAGCTTGCGCTTGATCTGGGTCAGATCTTCCGGGCCGTCCGTCACATTTTCCCTGCCCTGGCTGACTGCCATGCTTTCTCCCTGAGCGTTGCCGCTTCAATCCAATGGCTGATCCCGGTTCCGCGCCAAGGCAACGACGAGTTCCGCCTCGCCCCGGGAAATGCCGCAGAGCACCGAGATCTCGGCCGCATCCTGTCCCTGCATGGCCATTTGCATGGCCTCGCTGTAGAACGGTGAGGCATTCTGCACAACCTGCACTTTCGTCATTTCTCGCCGCTGTTCATCACGCAACGCCTGCACCTCCACCCGCAGACTGCCAATTTCCCGCCGCAATTGAGCGACATCCTGTTGGAGCGTCTCGACCTGATGATCTACCGGATGATCAGCCGGCGGTTCATTCCACGGAAAGGCTTCCATCCTGGGCGCCATTGGCGACTCGTTAACGATATCCCGGATGGAATCCGGCGCCACCGGTTCCTGAACTGCAGCATAGGCAGCCGCGGCTGACTGCGCGGCGTGGAGGGAGACCTCCTGAACACGCAGCTTTTCGTTTTTCAACCGGCTGATACGCAAGAACGCAAAAAGGATATAGAGCACCAGTAGCACCACGACTGCCACCAGCACTTCTCGCCAGCTCAGATAGGCCAGAACGTCGAAATCCATCGATTTCCTGTATTGATTTACCGGGACGGGAATCCACTCCGGTATTATGCCAGACACGCTCTGGCTCCAAGCATCCCTTGCAACTCCCTCGATCAATCTTCTGAGGAGTTGCGGCTCGATGTCAGCGGAGAGTCACCGGGGTTCCCTGTTCCCGGATCAGCACACAATTTTTCCTTCGATCGTTTTTTATGCGCCGTTCTTCACGCCACTCCTCGACCTACTACCTGGACACCCCACCGGCGCCACAACACACCCACGGTTGGCAAACGCTCGGCCGGCTCGCTCCCTATCTCTGGGAACACAAATGGCGCGTGCTTTTTTCCTTCGCCTGCCTGGTCGCTGCCAAGATGGCCAACGTCGGAGTCCCGATCATATTCAAGAACATGATCGATGATCTTTCCGGAACCGCCGTTGTTGTCGGCTTGCCCATCCTGTTACTGGCCCTCTATGGCACTCTCCGATTCGCAAATTCGCTTTTCTCGGAGCTGCGCGAGATTCTCTTCGCCCGCGTGACGCAGGAAGCTGTTCGACGAATCTCGCTGGAAGTATTCCGGCATCTGCACGCCCTATCCTTGCGTTTCCATCTCGAAAGGCAGACCGGTGGCATGTCCCGGGATATCGAGCGGGGAAATCGCTCGATATCGAGCCTGATCACCTATGCGCTCTATTCGATACTGCCGACGGTTGTCGAGATCAGCCTCGTGCTGGCCATTCTCGCCACCCGATACGACTTTGGATTCGTCGCGATCACCGTAATGTCGCTACTCGCGTACGTCGTTTTCACGATCCTGATCAGCAATTGGCGCATCGGCCTCAGGCGACGGGTGAATGAAACCGACTCCGCGGCCAACACGCAGGCGATCGACAGCCTGCTCAACTACGAGACCGTAAAGTACTTCAACAACGAAGACTACGAAGCCGGGCGATACGACTCCCACATGCGCCAATGGGAAGATGCGGCGACGAAGAGCCAGGTTTCCCTGTCCTGGCTCAACCTCGGGCAGCAGATGATAATCGCCGGCGGCGTGACGGCCATGATGTGGCGGGCCGCTGCCGGCGTGGTGGATGGAACGATGACCATCGGCGACCTGGTTCTGGTCAACGCGTTTCTGATACAGCTCTACATGCCGCTTAATTTCCTGGGAGTGATCTACCGCGAGATCCGTCAGGCGCTGGCCGATATCGAGCGCATGTTCGCCTTGCTCAATGAACACCGCGAGATAGCCGACGCTCCGGACGCCTTGCCTCTGCGCGCCGCGTCGCTTGCCGTTCGCTTCGAATCGGTCGATTTCAGTTACGACGCGAAACGGCAGATACTGTTTGACGTCAGTTTCCAAATTCCCGCCGGCAGTACGGTCGCCGTAGTTGGCGAATCGGGGTCGGGAAAGTCCACCCTGGCTCGTCTGCTGTACCGTTTCTACGATGTCAATCGCGGAAGTATCACCATCAATGGACACGATATCCGTCAGTTGACGCAAGCCAGCCTGCGCTCGGCAATAGCGATCGTCCCGCAGGATACAGTGTTGTTCAACGACACGATCTATTACAACATCAACTACGGCCGCCCGAGCGCGACCCGGGAAGAAGTGATGGCAGCCGCCGAAGCCGCCCAACTCGCCGAGTTCATCAGCATCCTGCCGCTCGGGTACGAAACCCGCGTCGGCGAACGAGGACTGAAGCTGTCTGGCGGCGAAAAGCAGCGCGTGGCCATCGCCCGAGCCTTGCTCAAAAACCCGCCAATGCTCATCTTCGATGAAGCGACTTCGTCGCTCGACTCAAAAACGGAAAAGGCTATCCAGGCCAGCATCGAGAGTGCGGCACGCGGCCGAACGACGCTGGTCATTGCCCATCGATTGTCGACCGTGATGAACGCGGACGTCATTCTGGTGATGGATGGCGGACGAATCGTCGAGCGTGGCAGGCACGCCGAACTCATCGAACATGAAGGCCGTTATGCGCAAATGTGGGCGCTGCAGCAACAAGAGGAAGAAGCAACCCGCTAGACCAAGCGGCGTTTAGGACGTATTACTGGAGGAATCACATACACAAAAAAACCAGGACCGGGCCTGGTTTTTTCCTGCTGCAACTTTGCAATGTAACTACGCGGCTTTTTCCTCTTCGGTCGCCGTTTCAACCACTTCGGGTTGGTCAAGCAACTCGACGAAAGCCATCGGCGCGTTGTCGCCATCGCGGAAACCGCACTTCAGGATACGCAGGTACCCTCCGTTGCGAGTCGCGTAGCGCGGCCCGATTTCTTCAAACAGTTTGACGACGATTTCCCGGTCGCGCAGACGGTCGAATGCCAAGCGGCGATTTGCCAGGCTCGGCTTCTTGCCCAAGGTGATGATCGGTTCGACAACACGGCGCAACTCCTTTGCCTTCGGCAAAGTCGTCTTGATTGTCTCATGCCGGAGCAGGGAAACCGTCATGTTCCGCAGCATGGCCAGTCGATGGGAACTGGTGCGGTTTAGTTTACGAAGACCCAAACGGTGACGCATATCTATTCCTTCCTATTCTTGTCCGGGCGACTACTTGTCGAGGCCGGCCGGAGGCCAGTTCTCGAGTTTCATGCCCAGCGTCAGGCCACGTGCGGCCAACACTTCCTTGATTTCGTTAAGCGACTTGCGGCCGAGATTCGGCGTCTTCAGCAGTTCGTTCTCCGTGCGCTGTATCAGGTCGCCGATGTAGTAAATATTCTCAGCCTTGAGGCAGTTCGCAGAACGCACGGTCAGTTCGAGGTCATCGACGGGGCGCAGCAGCAGCGGATCCACCTGCACAGCCTTCTGGTGCTCGACCGGCAACGCGGTACCTTCCAGATCGGCAAAGACCGACAGTTGCTCCATGAGGATACGCGCCGCAGTACGAATCGCTTCCTCCGGCTCGATCACGCCATTGGTCTCGATCTCCATGACCAGCTTGTCAAGGTCTGTACGTTGTTCCACCCGCGCACTCTCGACAAAGTAGCTGACACGG